>PKXB01000056.1:6116-21938 GCA_003133345.1 Hyphomicrobiales bacterium
CGGTGATGTTGGTGACGCGGCCTTTGAACTTAGTTCCGACCGGAAACTTGGCCTCGATGCCCTGCCACGGGTCGTCGAGCAGTTGCTTCATGCCGAGCGAGATGCGGTGAGTCTCGTGATTGATCTTGATGATCTTGACCTTCACCTGCTGGCCGATATTGAGCACCTCGGTCGGATGATTGACCCGGCGCCAGGCGATGTCGGTGACNNTTCTGCACCAGTTCCTGGCGCTGCTCGGCGCGGGTCTCTTCCAGCACGGTGCGGCGGGAGACCACGATGTTGCCGCGGCGGCGATCCATTTTCAAAATCTGGAACGGCTGGTTGACGTTCATCAATGGCGTGACGTCGCGGATCGGCCGGATGTCCACCTGGCTGCGCGGCAGGAACGCCACGGCGCCGTCGAGATCGACGGTGAAGCCGCCCTTGACCTGGTTGAAGATGACGCCGGTGACCTTTTCGTTGTTCTTGAACGCGGTCTCCAGCTTGCCCCAGCTTTCCTCGCGCCGCGCCTTGTCGCGTGACAGCACCGCTTCGCCGAGCGCGTTCTCGACGCGCTCCAGATAGACCTCGACTTCGTCGCCGATCTTGATCTCGTTTTGCCGTCCCGGCCCCGCGAACTCGCGCAGCGCCACGCGTCCTTCGGTCTTCAGCCCGACGTCGATGACGGCGAGATCCTTTTCGATGCCGACGACCGTGCCCTTGATGACGGACCCTTCCTGCAGGTTTCCGGTCCCGAACGATTCGTCGAGCAGCTTGGCGAAGTCTTCGCGCGTGGGGGCAGCAGCGGTGGCCATGTAGTCTCCTGTTAAGCGGCGCCGGCGGGTTGGAATGGCGTTCGAAAGCGCGGGCCGAAGGTCCCGCAAGACCAACGGCGGCCCCCGGGAATCCCGGATGGCCGGCGCGAATACCGTGCTTTCGGAACGATGGTTCGATCAGGCGCCTTACGCAGAGGCTCGAGCGGGGCTTTGTCCTCCAACATCGAGGGGCGTTAACCGCGCCCTCGGCCCGCTCGGGTGGCCTCGACGATGTCGATGGCGGCCCGGATGGCCGGGTCTATAGCTAAATGCGTGGTATCGAGCAAGTGCGCGTCTTTAGCCTGTTTCAGGGGCGCGGCGGCGCGTTGGCTGTCGCGTTCGTCCCGTTTGATGATGTCGGCCAGCACCGTGGCCTCGTCGATATCCCGCCCCTGGGCCTGGTATTCGGCGGCCCGGCGGCGGGCGCGCACCTGCTGCGTAGCCGTCACGTAGATTTTAACGTCGGCATCCGGGCAGATGACGGTGCCGATATCGCGGCCGTCGAGTACCGCGCCGGGCGGCTGGGCGGCGAAATCGCGCTGGAAGGCCAGCAGCGCCGCGCGCACCTCGGGGATGGCGGAGACCACCGAAGCCGCCTCGCCCACCGCATGGGTCTTGAGGGCGAGTTCATCGAAGCGCGCCGGGTCGAGCGCCTTGGCGGCGGCAACCGCGGCGGCTTTGTCGTCCGGGCGCCGGCCAGCATCGAGCACGCTCTTCGCCACCGCGCGATAGATCAGCCCGGTGTCGAGATGGCGCAGTCCATAATGCGCCGCAAGCTTCTTGCCGAGCGTGCCCTTGCCCGAGGCCGCCGGTCCGTCGATGGCGATGATCATGACAGGTCNNGGCTCCGTCGTCAATGCGCACCGGATTGTCGCTGGCCAAGCCCATCACCAGCGCCGCCATGGCGATGCGGTGATCCATGTGGGTGGTGACGTCGCCGCCGCCGGCGACGTTGGTCTTGCCCTGCACGATCAGATCGTCGCCTTCGATCTCGACGGTGACGCCGTTGGCGCGCAGCATGGCGGCGGTGGCGTCGAGCCGGTCGGATTCCTTGACGCGCAATTCCTTTAATCCCCGCATGCGCGTGACGCCTTGCGCGAAGGACGCGGCCACCGCGAGGATCGGGTATTCGTCGATCATCGCGGGCGCGCGCTCAGCCGGCACGTCGACGCCCTTGAGCGCCGAGCTCCGCACGCGCAGATCGGCGACCTCCTCGCCGCCGTCGTCGCGCGTCGCCACCGCCTCGATAGTGGCGCCCATCTCGCGCAGCGTGGTCAGCAGCCCGGTGCGCAGCGGATTGGTCATCACCGCATCGAGAATGAGATCGGAGCCAGGCACGAGCAAGGCGGCCACCATCGGAAATGCCGCCGACGAGGGATCGGCCGGCACCACCACATTGGCCGGCTCGAGTTCGGGCTGGCCTTGCAACGTAATGAGGCGGCCATGCTCGCCATGCGGCTTGCTGGTGAGCTTGGCGCCGAAATGTTTCAGCAGCCGTTCGGTATGGTCGCGGGTGGCTTCCGCCTCGATCACGGTGGTTTCGCCCGGCGCGGCCAGGCCAGCAAACAATACCGCCGACTTGAGCTGCGCCGAGGGGACCGGCGGCTCGTAGACGATGGGGATCGGGTCGCTTGCGCCTTGCAGCGTGAGCGGCAGCCGGCCGCCCTCGGCGGCCTCGATCACGCGCGCGCCCATCCGCTCCAGCGGATCGAGCACGCGCCGCATCGGCCGCTTGCTCAAGGAGGCATCGCCGATGAAGGTCGCGGTTACCGCATTGCCGGCGACCGCGCCGATCGCAAGACGCACCCCAGTGCCGGAATTGCCGAAATCGAGCGGCCCGGCCGGCTGGGCGAAGCCCCCGACGCCGACGCCATGGATGCGCCACACGCCCTCGCCCGTGCGCTCCAGCCGGGCGCCGAGCGCGCGCATGGCCGCGGCGGTGTGCAGCACATCCTCGCCTTCCAAGAGGCCGGCAACCGTGCTTTCGCCGACCGTCAGCGCCCCGAGAATCAGGGCACGGTGCGAGATCGATTTGTCCCCCGGCACCCGGGTGCGGCCCTGCAAAGGGCCACCGCGGCGGGCGGTCAGCGGTGTCAAATTGGCAGGGTTCACCGGCGCTATCCTTAACAAACTGCGCCGTCCTACCACGCGCCCGCGCGGCGCGTCATCCCGCCGTTCCGGCCGATTCCGGGCCGCCTGCGCTATTGACAGGTGCGCTGCAACTAGCCAAGTGAAACATCGATTTACCGACCATTCCGAGGAACCTGACCGTGGCGAAAACTGAACTCGGCACCAAGCGCATCTGTCCGGAAACCGGCCGCAAGTTCTACGATCTCGGCAAGACGCCGGTGATTTCTCCCTATACCGGCAAGGTCGTACCGATCGTCGTTCCAGCGCCATCGCGCTCGCGGCCCGAGCCGGCGGCGCCGGCGCCGGTCGCACGCCCCGCGCCCGTGCCGGAGCCCGAGGTGGTCGTGCCGGAGACCCCGGATGCCGAATTCGTCTCGCTCGAAGACGCCGAGGCCGAACAGCAGGGCAAGAAGCCGGCGGCAGAAGGCGCGGCAGCGGCTGCCGAAGGCGAAGAGGTCGAGATCGATGAGAGCCTCGACGATGCCGCCTTCATCGAGGAAGAGGAAGAAGGCGATCCCGATGTGACCGACATCATCGGCGAGACCATCGAGAAGGAAGAGGAGACCTGACGCCGCCGCGCGGCCGCACGCGTTTCCCAAAATGCGGCAAGAAAAATTGCGAATTGGGGCCATAGCTCAGATGGGAGAGCGCGTGAATGGCATTCACGAGGTCGGCGGTTCGATCCCGCCTGGCTCCACCAGCCTTCGATCGCGTCGCGAGCTACGGCTCGGCAAGCCGAAGAACGAGATTTAACGGCTAAAAAGATGCCGCCCGCCCGGGCGGTTTTTTTATGCGCGGCACAACGCGGCGCTGCTGACAGGTGCCGCTGCGGCATTGCATGATGCCGGAAAAGTCACGGGGAAAACGAAATGCAGGGCAAGATCGCGCTCGAGGAACACGTCGCCATTGGACCCACGCTCGGCGACTCGCAGGTGTTCGGCGCGCATGTGTGGAACGATTTGGGTCCACGCCTGCTCGACGTTCAGGGCATCCGCTTGCGCGAGATGGACAAGCACGGCATCGAAATGATGATTTTGTCGCTGAACGCACCGGCGGTGCAGGCGATCCACGACGTCAAGACCGCGATCGCAGTGGCGCGCCAAGCCAACGATGCGTTGGCCTCCGAGGTGCGCAAGCGCCCCGATCGCTTCGCCGCCTTCGCCGCGCTGCCGATGCAGGATCCGGAAACCGCCGCCGCGGAGCTGACCCGCTGCATCAAGGAACTCGGCATGGTTGGCGCGTTGGTCAACGGCTTCTCGCAAATCGGATCACCGGACAACGTGACCTATTACGACCTCCCGCAATATCGTCCGTTCTGGCGCGTGGTCGAAGCGCTCGACGTGCCGTTCTATCTGCACCCGCGCAATCCGCTGCCGAGCTGGACCAAACAATACGACGGCCATTCCTGGCTGCTCGGGCCGAATTGGGCGTTCTCGGCGGAGACGGCGGTGCATGCGCTGCGCCTGATCGGCAGCGGATTATTCGACGAATGCCCGCGCCTGAAGATGGTGCTCGGCCATCTCGGCGAAGGCATCCCGGTGCAGCTCTGGCGCATCGACAACCGCAACGGCTGGATGAAGGCGCCACACAAATACGCCGCGAAAAAAGGCGTCGCGGATTATTTCCACAAGCACTTCCATCTCACCACGTCGGGCAACTTCCACACCCCCTCGCTGGTCAATGCCATGACCGAGATGGGCGCCGAGCGCGTGATGTTCTCGGTCGACTGGCCGTTCGAGGACGTGGGCGAAGGCGCGCAGTGGTTCGACACAGCCGCGATCAGCGAGGCCGATCGGGTGAAGGTCGGCCGCGCCAATGCGATCAAGCTGTTCAGGCTGAAGCTGAGCTAGTTTATGCGGTAGCGATCGATCGCCGCTTCGTTCCACACCATGCCGTTGCCGGGACGGTCCGGGATCATCGCACAGCCGTTCGCGATGACGAGCGGCTCCTGTACCAGCACATTCGCCCAGTCGACATATTCCAAGAAGTGACCGGTCGGCGTAGCGGCGAGCAGATGCGCGCTCGCTTCCGGAAACAGGTGCGACGACATCTTGATACGATGAGCGGCGGCCAACTCCGCCGCCTGCCGCCAGCCGGTGACGCCGCCGATGCGCTCGAGATCGGGCATTACGTAGTCGGTGGCCTTCTGCTCGATCGCGGTCGCCATCGCGGCCGGCAGCGAGAAATTCTCACCGATCTGAATCGGGACTTTAAGCTCGCGCGCAAGCCGGGCGGCGCCGGCATAGTCGTCGTGGCGGATCGGCTCCTCCAGCCAATAAATGTTTTCCGCATCGAGCGCGCGGCCGCGCGCCAGTGCGTCATCCACGCTGAGCACCTGATTGTAGTCGATCATCAGATGCACATCGTCGCCGATACGCTTGCGCACCGCGTGCACGGCGGCGATATCGCGTTCGAGCGTGGGATAACCGAGGCGCAGCTTGACGGCGCGGAAGTTGCCGACGGCCAGCAGCTGCTCGGCCTCGGCGGCGAGCGCGCCGAGATCGTCCATCAGGCCGAGGCCGCAACTGTTGTAAGCCGGGATCGGCTTTGGCTCGGCGCCGAGCATGCGGACGAGCGGCTGCCCGGCGGCAACGGCCACCGCATCCCAGCAGGCGACATCGAAACCGGCCAGCGCCATGCGCACGATGCCCTGCACACCGATCAAAGCGAAACGGCCGGCCAGCTTGGCCCAAAGTGCGGCCGGATCGACCTTGTCGCCCTTGGTCACAGTCTCGACTTCGCCGAGCAGGCTCATGATCGCCGGCGCCGCCGCACGCAGATAGCAGAACAGGTAGGCGCGGCCGGTAACCCCTTGCTCGGTCTCCAAGTCGATCAGCAGCAGCGGCGCCTGGCGGAAGGCGCCACGGCTGGTACCGAGCACGAAGTTGAGCGGAACCTCGACCGGCGTGGCGCGGATCGCCCGCACTGTGAGGATCGGCATTGACGGCTGAGCTGGCATGGTGGGAACTCCCGGTCGATGGCCAATTATAGGGCCCTCCAGGCCGAATTCCCCTTGTTCTTGAACCTTTAACCCGGCCTGCCCATATTAGGCGCGACCGGGCAGCGGTTGCTGCGCGGTTGGGGTGCCCGCAAGGGGCCCCGTCAAAGTCGCTTCATGCGAGGGCTTTGAGACCATGTCACGAGTTCCGTCACTATCCAGCCCGTTTTTGTTGGGCTTCGACGAGATCGAGCGCGTGCTCGACCGCGTCGCCAAGGGCTCCGACGGCTACCCGCCCTACAACATCGAACGGCTGGCGCGCGATGGACAAAACCCGGAGCGGCTGCGCATCACGCTTGCCGTCGCCGGCTTCACCCGCGATCAGCTCGACGTCTGCATCGAGGAAAGTCAGCTGCTGATCCGCGGACGGCAACAGGACGACAAGAGCCGCCAATATCTCCACCGCGGCATCGCCGCGCGCCAATTCCAGCGCACCTTCGTGCTGGCGGACGGCATGGAGGTGCTGGGCGCCGATCTGAAAAACGGGCTGTTGTCGATCGATCTGGTGCGGCCGCAAGCCGAGCGGATCGTGAAGACGATCTCGATCAATGAGCAGGAATGACGCATTCGTGAAAACAGGACTCGACCGCGTCGAGCGTTCAATGAAAGGAGTCGAGGGCCATGACTAACGGTAAGATGACTGAAATGAATACCATCAACCCGGCGATCACACAGGAAGCGCTGGCACATCTCGGCGACGGCCGTCTGGCTTACGTCAAGGCGATCCGTTCCGAGGACGTCGCGCACCTGTTCCCGCAGGCGCCGAAGATCGCACCCGGCATCAAGCTGTTCGCCCTGCATAGCGCGGACGGCACGCCGATCATGCTGACCGACACGCGCGAAGCCGCGCTCGCCAATGCCTGGAGCCAGGAGCTCGAGGCCGTGAGCGTGCACTAACGCTTTCCCACTCCATTGCTGTCATTCCGGGTCCGGCGCCATTGCGCCGTCCCGGAATGACGGAAGGGAAAACTTACGCCGCGCTGCTCGCCGCCGGCATCGCCAGCACGGCATAGAGCGCGTCGGCGTCGCGCGAGTCGCGCAGCTTGCGCGCGATCTCGGGGTCGCGCAGCAGACGCGCCACGCGGGCGAGCGCCTTGAGGTGATCGGCGCCGGCGGCTTCCGGCGCTAGCAATAGAAAAATGAGATCGACCGGCTGGCCGTCGAGCGCCTCGAAATCGATGCCGCGCTCCAGCCGCGCGAACAATCCGAACAGGCGGCCGAGCTTGGGCAACTTGCCGTGCGGAATGGCAATGCCGTTGCCGACCGCGGTAGAACCGAGCTTCTCGCGCTGCAGCAAGATTTCCAGAATCGCGCGCTCATTCTGACCCGTGAGCTCGGCCGCGCGGGCGGCGAGTTCCTGGATCGCTTGCTTCTTGTTGTTGACCTTGAGCGCCGGAACAATCGCATTGGGCGCGACGAGATCGGTGAGCGTCATGGACATGGCCAATGATCGGAAAAGGCAGCGCTGATTTGCAAGGGATGTTGAAGGCGGCGGGTTATAGGAGCGGTCCGCTGCGGCGTCAATGGTTGGGGCCGGGCACCGGCTGCCGCTTTTTCTCGCATTTTTGGATGTCTTCAGCCGCCGCGTTGGGCCTGGTGGTCCTTGCGGCGACGCTTATAGCGCCGCAGCCGTTTTTCGATGTGGACTGCGGCCTGATCGGCGCTTTCATAGGCGTCGGCCGCCATTCCCTCGGCTTCGAGCAACGTGCCGGAATCCAGGTGCAACACGCATTCTGTGTGAAATCCGAAGCCATCCTTGCCGACGGTGGCATGCCCCGAATAGCCGCCCCGGAAATATTTCGACATCGCTTCTTCGACGCGATCGACAATTCGCTGCCGCAGGACCGTGCCGATGTTGATGTTCTTGCCCGAAACGCGCAAAGGCATTGGTTTGCCTCCATTTTTTCGCCCGGCTGACTATTTCAGCTAAGGAATGTTTCGCTAAAGGTCAATGCGCCGTCAGGTAGTGCGTTCACAGCGCCGCCGCCTGCTTCTCGCGCCGCCGCTGCACCGACGACGGGATGCGCATCGCCTCGCGGTACTTGGCGACGGTGCGGCGCGCGATGTCGATGCCGGCTTCGCGCAGTCTGTCGACGATCGTGTCGTCCGAGAGCACGTCGGCGGCGGGCTCGGCGGCGATCAACTGGCGGATGCGATGGCGCACGGCTTCGGCGGAATGTGCCTCGCCGCCGTCGGCGGACGCGATCGACGAGGTGAAGAAATATTTCAGCTCGAAGATGCCGCGGCTGGTCGCCATGTATTTGTTGGCGGTGACGCGCGAGACCGTGGACTCGTGCATGCTGATGGCGTCGGCGACGGTCTTGAGATTGAGCGGCCGCAGGTGCTGCACGCCCTTGGCGAAGAAGGCGTCCTGCTGGCGCACGATCTCGCTCGACACTTTGAGAATGGTTTTCGCCCGCTGGTCGAGCGCGCGCACCAGCCAGGTCGCGGTCTGCAAACAATCGGCGAGATAGGTCTTATCTTTGTCGCTGCGCGTGGTCTTCGAGACTTGCGTGAAATAGCGTTGGCTGATGAGGACTTTCGGCAGCGTGTCGGAATTGAGCTCGACCTGCCAGGTGCCGTTGGACGCCGCCCGCACATACACATCCGGCACGATCGGCTGCACCAGCGTTGAGCCGAAGGCGAGGCCCGGCTTGGGATTGAGATGGCGGATCTCGGCAATCATGTCGGCGAGATCCTCCTCTTTGACGCCGCACAGCCGGCGCAAGGCGGCGAGGTCGCGCTTGGCCAAGAGATCGAGATGCTCGACCAGCGTCCGCATCGCCGGATCGAAGCGGTCGCGGTCCTTGAGCTGGATGGCGAGACATTCGGTGAGGTTGCGCGCGCATACGCCGGGCGGATCGAGCGTCTGCAGGATGGCGAGCACGGCCTCGACCTCGGCGCGCGGCGCGCCGAGCTTGTCGGCGACGGCGTCGAGATCGCCGGTGAGGTAGCCGGCCTCGTCCACCATATCGACCAGGTATTGCCCGATCATACGGCCGGCCGGATCGGAAATCGCCAGCGCCATCTGCTCGGCGAGGTGAGCGGAGAGCGTAATTTCGGCGGTGACGAAAGCTTCCAGATTGTAGGCGCTGTCCTCGCTGCCGCGGGTGCCCGCGCCGGACCATTCCGAATAGGCCGGCGGCGGCATTTCCGGCTGCGCGCTTTTCTCGCCGCCGTCGTCGGGGAAAACATTTTCGAGTTCGGTGCCAAGCCCCTCTTCCATGGAGCTGCGGCTGGTCTCCATGTCCTGGCCGATCCAGTCGGAGGCGGCTGCGGCCTCTTCACCGCCCTCGCCGCCCTCGCCGCTTTCGGCGCTTTCGGACGCGGACCCTTCCGGCTCGCCGGCGCCCGCCGGCGCTTCGTCATCGTCATTGGCGCGCTCGAGCAGCGGATTCTTTTCCAACTCGGCTTCCACATAGGCGGCAAGGTCAAGACTGGACAGCTGCAGCAGCTTGATGGCTTGCATCAGCTGNNGGTTTCCCGGCGGAAACTGGTCCGATTCTTGCTTGTTTTTATTTATAGCAGGTCTTTGCCGCCAGCGGTATGCGATTCCGCACTGCGGTATTGCACAAATATTGTGCGGATCTGCCGGGGACCTAGAGCTTGAATTCCTCGCCCAGATAGAGCCGACGCACGTCGGGATTGTTGACGATGTCGTCGGCGCGGCCCTCCATGAGCACTTCGCCGGAATAAATGATGTAGGCACGGTCGGTCAGCCCGAGCGTCTCGCGCACATTGTGGTCGGTGATCAGAACGCCGATGCCGCGATTGGTCAGGTGCCGCACCAACGTCTGGATGTCGCCGACCGCGATCGGGTCGATGCCGGCGAACGGTTCATCCAGCAGCATGTAGCTTGGCCGCGTCGCCAGCGCGCGGGCGATCTCGACGCGGCGGCGCTCGCCCCCGGACAGCGCGATGGTCGGCGTCTTGCGCAGGCGCGCGATGTTGAATTCTTCCATCAGCGCGTTGAGATCGGCTTCGCGCCGTCTGCGATCCGGCTCGACGATTTCCAGCACCGAGCGGATATTGTCCTCGACGTTGAGGCCGCGAAAGATTGAGGCCTCCTGCGGCAGGTAACCGATGCCGAGCCGCGCGCGCTGATACATCGGCAGCACGGTGACATCATAGCCGTCGAGTTCGATACGGCCGCGGTCGGCGTTGATCAGGCCGGTGATCATGTAGAACACCGTGGTCTTGCCGGCGCCGTTTGGCCCCAGCAGGCCGACCGCCTCGCCCCGCCGCACATAGAGCGTGACGCCTTTGACTACCATGCGGCCGCCGAAACTCTTCTCCACGCCGTGGATGGCGAGATAAGCGGGGCGGGCCGCTTGCCGGCCATCCCCGTCGCGGTGCGGGCGACTGGCCACCGGTTGCGCATTGGCGTTGGCCTGACGCGCGGGCGGCGCCTGCGCATTCGCCGTGGCCGGGGTGATCTGGCGGATCACCGGCCCAGCCGGTTGCTGAATCGTACGGCGGACGGGCTGTGGCCGGCGTCGAAACAACGAGAGGATGTTCACCGGGCTACCTCGCGGCGATTTTCCTTCAGCCTGATCTTATCCGAAAACCGGTGTCCACTTTTCGGGATCATGCTCTGTTCCGAACCGGCCGATCATCCATCATTGCCGGGCAGGCCACATTAGCTGATTCCTCGCCGCCGCGAGCGGCCGGACCTGCTGCGAGAGCATTTCGGGTCAATTGGGTGGCCGCACCGGCGCCGGCCGCGGCGCCAGCCCGCCCGGCGTACCCGACTTGAGATCGAGCGAGCCGCTGCCAGGCTGGAACAGGCCTTGCACGCGGCCCTGGCCATTCTTGCCGGATTCGACCCGCGAGACGCCACTGGTCAAATCGACCACCAGGCGATCGCCGCGCAACACGTTCTGCCCCTGCGTCATCACCACGTTGCCGTTGAGCGTGACGGTATTGGTCTTCATGTCGAAAATGCCAGTCTCGCCGGTCGCGGTTTGCTCCTTCTGCGTCACCACCACCCCGCCGCGCGCTTCCAGCCGCTTGATCCTCTGCTGGCCGCCGGGGCCGGGGCTGGCCGCCTGCAAGGTTTTGCCGTCCGCGTCGTTCCCTTCGTAGAACACCACCAGCGACTTGCAGCGCAGGCCGGTGTCGCCCTGCTTCACTTTCACATCGCCGCTGAACGTCGCCACCTTGTCCTTGTCACGCACTTCCAGCGTCGCCGCCTCAATATGCACCGGCTGATCGTGATTCTGCGAAAAACCCTGCAGCGCGTTCGGCGGCCCTTTCGATGGCTGCGCGTGCAGCGGCGCGCCGGCTATGGCCAGCAACGCAGCGACGATCAGGAACGGATGACGCAGCACGGTCAATGCACTCCGGTTTTTGCTTGCGGCGCCGCGGCGTCGCCGAGCATCAAGGTCATATTTACGCCACCGCCGAACCGCACCAGATCGCCGGAATCGGAGATCTCCAGCCGGTTGGCATTGAGCGTGCCTTGCAGCAGCTCAACTTCGACCGGCCGCTCCGACACCACGTTGCCTTTGCGGATATCGATCATCGCCTCGCTCAGGCGGCCCCGATAGCCGGTGGACGAGCTGAGCACGATATTCTGGTCGAGCTTGAGCGTTTCGCCCTTGCTGTCATAGATGCCGGCGGTCGCGGACACCTCCACCGTACTCTTGTCCTGCATCTGCACCTTGGCGCGGATATTGCGCAATTCGATCAGGTCCGGCTTGGTCAGATCCTGCTTGGCCGCGTCGGCGGAAAGCTCATAGGCGCGCGCGTCCCCCGTGAAGCCGGACAGGCGCGGGTGCTCCATGGTGATCTTGGTGCCGGAGACGACCAGATTGCCGACATCGATCGGCAGCTTGGCAAGCATGCGCAACGGATTGAAATAGGTGATCAGAAAAATGCCGGTGAAACCCAGCACCACCGCGAGCGGAATAGCGATGCGCAGGATGCGAACCGCGCGGCTGTGCCGGCGCGCGGAGCGAAAGGCGAGTTCGCTGTCGCCGCGGCCCATGGTCCAATAAGGGTGCGCGGTCGCCGGATCGGTTCGGGCTGTGGTCACGCGGTTCCTGCCAAGCTCGGCATTTGGCTCCGTTCGATGTCGATGTCGGAATTCACCTTACGCCCCGCCACGCAACTTGACGTGCGAATATGGCCCCTGCGCGGCAGCCAGCCGTCAACGAATACGGGCCTTAATACAATAGCTTAGGCAGAGTGCGAAAAAATATCTTCGGCCGCCCAGCCGGCGAGGTCGAGGCGCACCCGATCGGGCAGGAAGCGGAAGCAGGCCGCCGCCAGCTCGGCGCGGTTCTCGCGCGCCAGCATCGCGTCCAGCTTTTCCTTGAGCGCGTGCAAGTGCAGCACGTCGGTCGCCGCATAGGCCACCTGCGCGTCGCTGAGCTCGTCGGCGCCCCAGTCGGACAATTGCTGCTGCTTCGATAGGTCGACGCCGAGCACCTCGCGCGCCAGATCCTTGAGCCCGTGCTTGTCGGTATAGGTGCGCGCCAGCCGCGAGGCGATCTTGGTGCAGTAGACCGGCTCCGCCATCACGCCGAAGGCCTTGGCCAATACGCCGAGATCGAAGCGCGCGTAATGGAAAATCTTGAGGATCGACTTATCCGCGAGTAGCCGCTCGATATTAGGCGCATGCATCTGTCCGGCCGCGATCTGCACCACGTCGGCGGAGCCGTCGCCGGGCGAGAGCTGCACCACGCAGAGCCGGTCGCGGTTGGGGTCGAGACCCATGGTCTCGGTGTCGATCGCCACCGCGCCCTTGTAGGCGGATAGGTTGGGCAGATCGCCGCGATGCAGGCGGATGGTCATTCGCTTACCCGGCTTGCTTGCGCATGATCTTTTCCGAAAACCGGTGCCCACTTTTCGGGATCATGCGGTGGAAAACTGGTGCCCAGGAAAGGACTCGAACCTTCACGCCTCGCGGCGCTAGTACCTGAAACTAGTGCGTCTACCAATTCCGCCACCTGGGCTCGTCGGGACTAGGTACGGAGCCGCTTTCAGCTTGTCAATTGAAGCGCATTGCAGCCCTGCGCGGCCGGTTTGCGGGCCTGTACAGCCCCCGGCCAATCCTGTATTGCCCCGAATTGCACCCACCCTTTTGCTCGCGAGAGCGCCGATGACCTCCAGAAGCAACGCTGAAACCCTCGTCACCGTCTATGGCGGCTCGGGCTTTCTCGGCCGCCACGTGGTGCGCGCCTTGGCCAAGCGGAACTACCTGATCCGGGTGGCTGTGCGCCGGCCCGATCTGGCCAATCATTTGCAGCCGCTCGGCCGCGTCGGCCAGATCCATGCAGTGCAGGCCAATCTGCGCTACGCGCCATCGGTGGAAGCCGCGGCGCGCGACGCCCAGGTGCTGGTCAATCTGGTCGGCCTCCTGTTCGAGCGCGGGCGGCAACGCTTCGACACCATCCACGCCTACGGCGCCGAGCAGGTGGCGCTGGCGGCGAGCGCCCATGGCGCCCGCCTGGTGCATATGTCGGCGATCGGCGCCGACGAGCACTCTCGCGCCGCTTACGCGCGCTCCAAGGCCGAGGCCGAACGCCTGGTGCTGGCCGCACAGCCGCAGGCCGTCATCATGCGGCCGTCGGTCATATTCGGGCCGGAGGACGATTTCTTCAACCGCTTCGCCGCGCTGGCGCGCATCTCACCGGCGCTGCCGCTGATCGGCGGCGGCACGACCCGCTTCCAGCCGGTGTTCGTCGGCGACGTCGCCGCGGCGATCGCGGAAGCCGTGGACGGCAATGCGCGGGGCGGCACGGTCTATGAATTGGGCGGCCCGGAGGTGCGGACGTTCGAGCAGTTGATGCGATACGTGCTGGCGACGATCGAGCGCAAACGGCTGCTGGTGCCGGTTCCGTTCTTCGCCGCCAAGATCAAGGCAACGTTGCTGCAATACATGCCGAAGCCGCCGCTCACGCCCGATCAGGTCGAGCTTCTGCGGGTCGACAATGTGGTTTCCGAAGCCGCCAAGGCGGAAGGCCGCACTCTGCAAGGGCTCGGCATCGCGCCGGAGCCGATCGAGGCGATCGTGCCGTCCTATCTCTGGCGCTTCCGCAAGACCGGCCAGTTCAGAAGCCGCATAGCGTAACGCGCAGCGGTCGCTGGCCGCCGCGCGATCTCTTACCAAAAATAAATCGCCAAAAGACCGACGGCGCCGACCACGATGCGCCACCAGGCGAACAGCGCAAAATTATGCCGCTGCACGTAGCCCAGGAACGTCTTCACCACGATCCATCCGAAGATGAATGAGCAGATGAATCCGACGGCGATCAATGTGATGTTGCCGTGCGCAAGCTCGGCGCGATCCTTGAAGGCCGCGTAGGCGAAAGCGCCGACCATGGTCGGCATCGCCAGCCAGAACGAGAACTCCGCCGCCGAGCGGCGGTCGGCGCCGAACAACATGGCGCTGACGATGGTGGCGCCCGCGCGCGACACGCCGGGAATCATGGACAAGCATTGGCAAACGCCGATGCCGAAATACATCGGCAGCGTAAACTCGGTCGCTTCGTGGTAGCGCGGCTTCAGGTCGAGCCGGTCGACCCAGAGCAGGACGAAACCGCCGATGATGAGTGCAACGCATACAATGCGGACGTCGAACAGATAAGTCTTGATGATGGGATAGGCCAGCGCGCCGATCACCGCGGCCGGCAGAAATGCCAGCAGCACGCCGATGACAAAACGCGCCGCCGCCCACTGGGTGAACATGTTGCGCGCCAGATTCCAGAGGCGGCCGAAATAAATGCTGAGCAGCGCCAGGATGGCGCCGAGCTGGATCAGAATGGCGAACGACTTGCCGAAGGCATCGTCGCCCCAGCCGAGAATGCGCTCCATCAACAGCAGATGGCCGGTCGAGGATACCGGCAGGTATTCGGTCAGCCCCTCGACGAAGCCGAGCACGGCCGCCTTGACCAGGTCGATATTCGCCGAGATCAGACCGGCCGCTTGCATGGCGTGAAGGGTCATGGGGCGTGCTCCGGAAGGGCCGGCTCATTCAAGCCGCGGTGGGGAATCGCTAAGGGCCAGCGCTTTTGGCGCAATGCCATCCTTGGGGCAACGAAAAAAGTCATAATCGCCATTAAATTGCTCCGCTTTCGTTGCTCCAACACGGCGGCTTTCTATAGTGCGCTAACCGATTCCCGCCGCCATGGCCTTCGCCGCATAACCGGAAAACCATGCTGACACTGTTTTATCATCCGCTATGCCCCTTCTCGCGCTATGTGCGCCTGATCCTCGGCGAATACGGTATCGAAGTGCGGCTGGTCGAAGAACGGTTTTGGGAACGGCGGGAGGAGTTCCTGCTGCTCAATCCGGCCGCCCAAATCCCGGTGCTGGTGGCCGACGGCCAGCCAGCAATTCCGGGCGCGTCCATCATTGCCGAATATATCGAGGAGACTCATACCGCCGAGCGCGAGAACCGCCTGCTGCCAGCGACGCCAGGGGAACGGGTCGAGGTGCGCCGGCTGGCGAGCTGGTTCAACGACAAATTCCATTCGGAAGTCAGCGGCCCGCTGGTCAGCGAGCGCGTATTCAAGCGGCATATGACGGTGGAACAGGGCGGCGGGCCGCCCGATACCGGGGCGATGCGCGCCGCCCGCCACAATATCCGCTATCATCTGGCCTATATCGGCTGGCTGGTGCGCACACGCGACTGGCTCGCCGGCGACCGGCTGAGCTTGGCCGACCTTGCCGCGGCGGCGCATCTATCCGCCGCCGATTACCTGGGCGATGTGCCGTGGACCGCAGACGAAGCCGCCAAGAACTGGTACGCGCGGGTGAAGTCGCGGCCCTCGTTCCGGACGATCCTGGCCGATACGCTGGCCGGACTGCCGCCGGCAAAGAGCTACGCCGATCTGGACTTTTGATCGAGCCTGAAACGATCAAGCGCGCGCTCATCGAACACGCGCGGACGCG
>PKXB01000056.1:21987-26665 GCA_003133345.1 Hyphomicrobiales bacterium
CCGGACGAGGACCCGCTGGCGATCCTGGCGCGCAAGGACCGCGCCGCCATCTCGGTCTACGCCAAGGGCGACGACTATCACGAACTGGTCAAATCGCGGCTCAAGGAGGTCGCGCGCTGGCTCACCGAAAATGCCGGCGGTGAGGTGAAAGTGTTCGTCGATACCGCGGCGGTGATGGAAAAGCCGATTGCCGAAAAAGCCGGTCTCGGCTGGCAGGGCAAGCACACAAATTTAGTTTCTCGCCAATATGGCTCTTGGCTGTTCCTCGGCTCGATTTTCACCACGCTCGATCTGCCGGCCGATGCGCCTGAGCCGGACAATTGCGGCACATGCCGCGCCTGTCTCGACATCTGCCCGACCGCGGCGTTCCCGGAACCTTACCGCCTCGATGCGCGGCGCTGCATTTCTTATCTCACCATCGAGCACAAGGGACCGATCCCGCGTGAATTCCGCGCGGCGATGGGCAACCGCATCTATGGCTGCGACGATTGCTTGGCGGTTTGCCCGTGGAACAAGTTCGCGGTGCAAGGCCGCGAGGCCAAGCTCGCCGCGCGCGAGACTTTGCGCGCGCCCAGGCTTGCGGAGCTCGTCCGGCTCGACGACGCGCAGTTCCGTTCGCTGTTTGCCAAGACCTCGATCAAGCGCACCGGCCGCGACCGTTTCGTGCGCAATGTGCTGATCGCCATCGGCAATTCGGGTGACTCGGCGCTCGCCGGCGCGGCCGAGCATTTGCTCGACGATGTCTCGCCGCTGGTGCGCGGCGCCGCGGTGTGGGCGCTTGGGAAATTATTGCCGCGGGAAAAATTCGCAGGGTTGGCACGACGCAAGCCGGAATCCGACGACACCGTGCGCGACGAGTGGGCCGCCGCGCTGGCTTAGAACTCCCTCACCGCCGCGATCAGCCGCTCGAGGTCCTCCGGCCGTGACAGCCGGTGGTCGCCGTCCTTGATCAGCGTGAGCACCACGTCGTCGCGGGCAAAGCGCGCCACCAGCTCCACTGCGTGCCGCCACGGCACATCGGGGTCCTGCACGCCTTGCAGAATATGCACCGGGCACCCGGTTTCGATCAGCCCGCCGAGCAGGAGATGCTTGCGGCCATCCTCGATCAACCGCTTGGTAATCGGATAGGGCCCCTCGGAATATTCGGACGGCCGCATCCAGACGCCTTTCTCCTCGATCTCGCGCTTGATCGCGTCGGAGAACGGCTTCCACATTAGTTCCTCGGTGAAATCCACCGCCGGCGCGATCAGCACCATGCCGGCAATCGGGCTCCCGCCTTTGGACTCGCGTAAGCTCCGCGCCAGCAGAAGCGCCAGCCACCCGCCCATGGATGAACCGACCACGACCTGCGGGCCTTGGGCGAATTGCCTGTAGACCTCAATGCTCTCGTCAAGCCAGCGGCCGATGGTACCGTCGGTGAAATCGCCGCCCGACTCGCCGTGGCCGGAATAGTCGAACCGCACGCAGGCGCGGCCTTGGCTCTCGGCCCAGCGGTCGAGCGCCTGTGCCTTGGTGCCCTTCATGTCGGACTTGAAGCCGCCCAGCCAGAACAAGCCCGGGCTCTTGCCCTCGCGCACGCGCACGGCGATGGTCCGCGCAGGCAGAGGCGATTCTATCGTCAGGGATGTCAGGCGAGCTTCGCTCATGCGCGTTTTGGCCGGACTTAAGGATGAAAGCGATTTCCGTCCTCGCACCTTCTCGCCGTAAGCCGGCCCTTTATGCAAGGGGGGGCCAGCGCATGATCCCGAAAAGTGGGAACCGGTTTTCGGATAAGATCATGCGCAAGGAAAAATGGCGATGACCCCTGCCGCCGCCGCGCGCCGCTCGCTCGCCGGCGCCACGGTTTTGCAGCTGGTGCCGGCGCTGCGCGACGATCCGGCCGGCCATGCCGCGGTCGATATCGCGCTCGCGCTGCTGCAATCCGGCGCGCGCGCCATCATCGCCGGCGAAGGCGGGCCGCTGGTCGGCGAACTGCGCGCCTTCGGCGGCGAATGGCTGCCGATGCCCAACAACACGTTCAATCCGCTGCGCATCCGCGGCAATGCGCGGCGGCTCGCCAACCTGATCGCAAGCGAACGCATCGATATCGTGCATGCCCACAGCGCCGGCGCCGCCTGGAGCGCGCTCGCCGCCACCCACCGCATGCCGGTGTTCCTGGTCACTTCGTTCCCCGACCGGCTGCCGGCGGATTCCTGGCCCGGCACGCTGTTCGGCAGATCGCTGGCGCGCGGCGACCGGGTGATCGCGCCGTCGAGCTACGTCTCGCGCGCCATGATCGAGCGCTACAAGATTCCGCCCGACCGCATCGCCGTGATCCCGCGCGCGGTCGACACCGCCAGCTTCAGTCCGGCGGCGGTGAGCGCCGACCGCATCGCGGCGCTGCGCCGGGTGTGGGGAATTCTACCGCAGATGCGCGTGGTGCTTGTTCCCGGCCGTATCGCGCCGTGCAACGGGCAACTCTGCATGATCGATGCCGCGCGGCTGTTGGTCAGCGGCGGCGACCGCAACATCGCCTTCGTGTTCGCCGGCGAGGACCGCGGACAGGCGCGCTACGCGCGCAGCCTTCGCTGGCAAGCCCGCATGCACGGCATCGACACGCTGTGCCGCATGGTCGGCCATTGCGCCGACATGCCGGCCGCGCTCGCGGTCGCCGACGTCGTGGTGGTACCGGCGCTGCAACCACCACTGGCCGGACGCGCCGCCGCCGAAGCGCAGGCCATGGGCCGGCCCGTGGTCGCCACCACGGTCGGGGTCTTGCCGGAAAACGTGCTTTGCCCGCCACGCATGCGCGACGACTTGCGCACCGGCTGGCTGGTGCGGCCCGGCAACGTGAGCGAGCTCGCGCGCGCGGTCGCGTCCGTGCCCGCCAATTCGCCGAGTTCGCATTTTCCCCGCACAGCGTTGCCGAAGCCATTCGCGGCGTTTATACCTCGCTGCTCGCGCGCGACGTCTGACGGTGATTGGCTTCAAAGTGGTAAACGTAATGTCGAGTTTGCCCGTGCCTGCAATGCCGGCCGTCAAGGACCGCCCCTCCGTGATTGCGCGCGGCGACACTTCCGAACCCGGTTCCGACGCCAAGGCGCGCGCACAGCAAGCGCGCGATCCGATCGCCGTGCTCATCGTGGTGCCCACCCTCGATGGCGGCGCGGCGGATGTCGGCGCGCTCGGACTGGTGCGCATCCTCACCGCGGCGGGCCACCGCGCCATCGTGGCGTCGCAGGCCGGTCGGCTGGTCGCCGACGTGACGGCGGCCGGCGGTGAATTCTTATCCCTCGACCTCGCCAGCAACAATCCGTTTCGGATGCTGCGCAGCGCCGCCGCGCTGAACCGGATCGCGCGCGAGCGCAAATGCGACGTGATCCACGCGCTCGGCCGCTCGGCGGCCTGGAGCGCCTATCTCGCCGCGCGGCTGCGCGGCATTCCGTTCCTCACCAGCTGGTACAAGGGCTTTCGCGACCAGAACATCTTCAAGCACCTGTACAACGGCGTCATGGCGCGCGGCGACCGCGTCGTGGCGGTGAGCGAGCAGATCGCGCAATTGATCAGCGACCGCTACGGTACGCCGTGGGAGCGCATAGCGGTCGTGCCGTCCAGCATCGACTTCGAGCGCTTCGATCCGGCCGAGGTCGCGCGCGAGCGCGTCGAGGCGATGCGTCACGCCTGGGGCATCAAGCGCGACATCAAAGTGATCCTGATCGTCGGCCGCATCGTGCGCCGCAAGGGCCACCATGTCGTGGTGAAGGCGGCGAAGCGGCTGAAGGAGATGGGTTTCAAGGATTTCTTGTGCGTCTTCGTAGGCGAGGACCGCGGCCGCACCCATTACACCGGCGAGCTTTGGGATCTTGTGCTGGCCACCGGCACCATGGATGTCATCCGCATGGCGGCGCCGGTCGCCGACATGCCGGCCGCCTATGCCGCGGCCGCGGTCGTGGTATCGGCGGCGGTGCAGCCGGAAGGCCTGCAACGCTCGATCCTGGAGGCGCAGGCGATGGCGCGGCCGGTGATCGTCTCCGACCTCGGCGCCGGGCCGGACGTCGTGCTCACCCCGCCGGCGGTGCCGGAGAGCCGCATCACCGGCCTGCGCTTCCACGCCGGCGACGACGCGGCGCTGGCGGCGACCTTGCTGCGGCTGTTTTCCTTGCCCGAGCCTACCTGCCGCGCCATGGGCGCGCGCGGCCGCGACTGGGTGCTCGGCCATTTCAATGCGCCGGCGGTCGCCGAGCAGACGCTGCGGCTTTATGACGAGATTACCGGCCCCGAAATAGCTGCAGCCCTGGCGCCGCGATTGCGACAAAATTAGAGGAATTTGAATGATTTGACCGCGATTTTGGTCATTTCCGTCGACATCATTGACGGAACTACGTTGACTTATTCGCCGTTTCTACCAATCTTTCGCTAGCTAAGGCGATCAAGTACGCTAAGGCTCGTTGCAACAGCATGAGGAGATAATAGCCATTCGTCGTCCGATGAAGTCCGCGCTGCCCGCCCAAAAGGACGGCCCGCGCATCAACGAGGAGATCCGCTCGAAAGAAGTTCAGCTGATCGATAGTACCGGCGACAACAAGGGTGTCGTCGATTTTCAAACCGCCATGAGCATGGCGGAGGCGGCCGGGCTCGACCTGGTGGAGATTTCTCCCAACACGACCCCGCCGGTCTGCAAGATCCTGGATTTCGGCAA
>PKXB01000056.1:26719-36332 GCA_003133345.1 Hyphomicrobiales bacterium
TCGAATCGGAACCGCGGTTCGAAGGCCGGCAGATGGTGATGCTGCTGGCGCCGCGCTAACCCATAGCGCTGACGCAGCTAACGCGCCGCTCGCGAAAAACGAGCGGCGCTTTTATTTCGCTTCAAGCAAACTCGATCGCCGCTCGGCTTCCCAGTGACCAGCGCAAGTGCCGCTCGAGCCAACGCCGTGCCAAGTGCCGGTCCCGGAGTTGTCCGACAGACGACCTGTGCCGTTGGCGCCCTTTTCGCCGACTTTGATGCTGACCTTGATCGCGCCATCCGGCGCGACCGTGCCGGCCAAGTTTATCGCGGCGGCGCTCTGATAGCTGACCTGGCCGTTCGCGACCCTCACATTGTAGCGATAGCCGCGGTCGCAAGTGCCCTTTTCCGTGACAATCAGCACACTCCAGTTGCCGTCTTGGATCGCGGCAAACGCGGCATGGGGCTGGCCGGCGATCGCCGCGCCAGCAAGTAACGCGGCTAAGATCACCGAATTCTTGATGCATTGCATGACGACGAGCTCCCTGTCGGCGGCGGCTTTGGTCTCATTTCGCGGCCATCCCAACCGGAGAAAGCTGACGAAAATAGCGTCAATTTGAGGCGCAAATAACAGCCAAATGCCTAAACACCAGGTTAACGGCCTCGCCTAACGCGCGGTTGCAAGGTCCTGCCGCCTCTGCCATAACGCCGCCCTCTCGCCGCCCGGCTGGTTAGGGCTGCCGTGGCGGCGATTAACAGCTCAATTCCGAGCACCCGCTCAAAGACCATCGTCTTATCGAGCACATCCCGGCCGAGTGGGCTTTCGGGCCCGCCGTCGCGCCGATCAGGAGAGCCAAATGCCCAAGCTGAAGACTAAATCGGGCGCCAAAAAGCGCTTCAAGATCACCGCGACCGGCAAGGTAAAATTCCAGCAGTCCGGCAAACGTCACGGCATGATCAAGCGGACCACCCAGCAGATCCGCGACCATCGCGGCACCAAGGTGCTGTTCAAGACCGACGGCGACAACATCAAAAAATACTTTCTGCCGAACGGCTGATTGGTTTTTCCGGCCGCTGTAACGCGGCCCTTGTCC
This sequence comes from Hyphomicrobiales bacterium, assembly GCA_003133345.1. GTDB lineage: Bacteria > Pseudomonadota > Alphaproteobacteria > Rhizobiales > Xanthobacteraceae > Pseudolabrys. The sequence continues at coordinate 27,792 of PKXB01000056.1, forward strand.
CCGTCGAGAATTCGCACCCACTGCAAGGAGTTTTCCCATGTCCCGCGTCAAGCGTGGCGTCACCTCACACGCCAAGCACAAGAAAGTCCTCAAGGCCGCCAAGGGCTATTACGGCCGCCGCAAGAACACGATCCGCATCGCCAAGCAGGCGGTCGAGAAGGCCGGCCAATACGCCTTCCGCGACCGCAAGCGGCGCAAGCGCACGTTCCGCGCGCTATGGATTCAGCGCCTGAACGCCGCGGTGCGGCCGTTCGGCCTCAACTACAGCCGCTTCATCGCCGGCCTCGCCAAGTCCGGCATGGTGGTCGACCGCAAGGTGCTGTCCGATCTCGCCATCCGCGAGCCGGCGGCGTTCCAGGCGATCGTGGAAAAGGCCAAGGCCGCGCTGCCGGCGTAAGACGAATGTGAGCACCGCCTATCCGGTGTCATGCGCGGGCTTGACCCGCGCATCCCGCTTAGGGATGCAAGGCGGTGCCCCTTGAATCGGGATGGCCGGGACAAGCCCGGCCATGACCGGCTAGAACGCTGGTCGCCGGGGAAAGCCCATGTCCGATATCGCGCAACAGGAAAACGACCTACTTATCGCCATCGCTTCGGCCAAGGACGAAGCGGGGCTGGAAGCTGTGCGCGTGGCGGCGCTGGGAAAAAGCGGCTCGGTGTCGGCGCTGCTCAAGACGCTCGGCGCCATGACGCCGGACCAGCGCAAGGTGCAGGGTCCGGCGATCAACGGATTGAAGGATCGCGTCACCGCCGCTATCGCTGCTGCCAAGGACGCACTTGGCGCCGCCACGCTCGATGCCAGGCTCAGGACCGAGACCGTCGACGTCACGCTGCCGGTGCGCGACGCGCCCGTCGAGGCCGGCCGCGTGCATCCGATCAGCCAGGTGACCGACGAGCTCACCGCCATCTTCGCCGACATGGGCTTCGCGGTGGCGGAAGGTCCCGACATCGAGACCGACGACTACAACTTCACCAAGCTGAATTTCCCGGAAGGCCATCCGGCGCGGGAGATGCACGACACGTTCTATTTCTCGCCCAAGCCCGACGGCTCGCGGCTGTTGCTGCGCACGCACACTTCGCCGGTGCAGGTGCGCACTATGCTGACGCAGAAGCCGCCGATCCGCGTCATCATTCCCGGCCGCACCTATCGCAGCGACAGCGACCAGACCCACACCCCGATGTTCCACCAGGTCGAGGGCCTGGTGATCGACAAGGGCTCGCATCTCGGCCACTTGAAATGGATCCTGGAAGAATTCTGCAAGGCGTTCTTCGAGGTCGACAGCGTGAAGATGCGCTTCCGCCCGTCGTTCTTCCCGTTCACCGAGCCGTCGCTGGAAGTCGACATCCAGTGCAAGCGCGACAAGGGTGAAATTCGCTTCGGCGAAGGCGAGGACTGGCTGGAGATTCTCGGCTGCGGCATGGTGCACCCGAATGTTTTGCGCAATTGCGGGCTCGACCCGGCGGAGTACCAGGGCTTCGCCTGGGGCTTAGGGATCGACCGCATCGCCATGCTGAAATACGGCATGAACGACCTGCGCGCGTTCTTCGAGGCCGACGTGCGCTGGCTCGCGCATTATGGTTTTCGGCCGCTCGACTTCCCGACGCTGGCGGGGGGATTGAGCCCGTGAAATTCACCCTGCCCTGGCTCAAGGAGCATCTCGACACCGACGAGCAGCTCACCGCGATCGTGGACAAGCTCACCATGATCGGGCTCGAGGTCGAGAACGTCGAGGACAAAGCGAGCCTGCTCAAGCCGTTCGTCATCGCCTCGGTCATTTCCGCCGAGAAGCACCCGAACGCGGATCGCCTGCGCGTCTGCATGGTAGACATCGGCCAAGTCGCGAAAGGTGACAAGCCCATTCAAGTCGTGTGCGGCGCGCCCAATGCGCACGCCGGCATGAAGGGCGTGTTCTCGGCGCCCGGCACCTTTATCCCGGGCAAGAACATCACGCTCACGGTCGGCACCATCCGCGGCGTGGAAAGCCGCGGCATGCTGTGCTCGGCGGCCGAGCTGATGATTTCCGACGATCACGACGGCATCATCGAACTGCCCGCCGATGCGCCGGTCGGAAAATCTTACGCCGAATGGGCGGCGTTGAGCGATCCGGTGATCGAGATCAATCTCACGCCCAACCGGCCGGATTGTACCGGGGTCAACGGCATCGCGCGCGATCTCGGCGCCACCTCCATCGGCACCTTCAAAGACCGCCCGCCGAAGCCGGTCAAGGGCACGTTCCCCTGCCCGGTCAAGGTCACGTTCGATTTCGGCGCCACGCCCTCGCTCTGTCCGGCCTTCGGCCTGCGCCTGGTCAAGGGCGTCAAGAACGGCCCCTCGCCCGACTGGCTGCAAAAGCGGCTTACTGCGATTGGTCTGCGCCCGATCAACGCGCTGGTCGACATCACCAACTTCATCACCTACGACCGCGGCCGCCCGCTGCATGTGTTCGACGCCGCCAAGGTGCATGGCCATCTCACCGTCCGGCGCGCCCGCAACGGCGAGACGCTGCTGGCGCTCGACGGCAAGAGCTACACGCTCGATCAGGGCATGTGCGTGATCGCCGACGAGAAGGGCGTCGAATCGCTCGCCGGCATAATGGGCGGCGAGGCCACCGGCTGCTCGCAGACCACTACCGACGTGCTGATCGAATCGGCGCTGTGGGACGAGATCAACATCGCGCAGACCGGGCGCAGGCTCGCCATCAATTCCGACGCGCGCTACCGCTTCGAGCGCGGCGTCGATCCAGCATTCATGTTGCCCGGCCTCGAGCTCGCCACCCAGATGGTGCTCGATCATTGCGGCGGCACGCCGTCGGAGATCGTGGTGGCCGGCGACCCGACGCCGAAGGAAACCATCGTCGATTTTCCCATGAATGAATTACAGCGGCTGGCCGGTTTCAAGCTACCGCTTGCCGACGTGCGCCGCGTGCTGGAGAAGCTCGGCTTCTTCGCCGCGGGCCAGAACGATCGCGTGAAAATCGCGGTGCCGTCGTGGCGGCCGGACGTGCATGGCCGCGCCGACATCGTCGAGGAACTGGTACGCATCGTCGGCGTCGATCAAGTGCCCTCGACGCCATTCCCGCGTGGCGAGCACGCACGCAAACCCGTGCTCACGCCGATCCAGAACCGCACCCGCAAGGCCAAGCGCGCGCTGGCCGCGCGCGCCATGATGGAGGCCGTCACCTGGTCATTCGTGGGCAAACGCGAGGCCGAGCTGTTCGGCGGCGGCGGCCCAGCTTTGGCATTGGCCAATCCGATCGCGGCCGAGCTCTCCGATATGCGGCCGAGCCTCATTCCCGGGCTGGTGATGGCGGCGCAGCGCAATGCCGACCGCGGCAGCGCCGACGTGGCGCTGTTCGAGGTCGGGCAAATCTTCAAGGGCGACGAGCCCGAGGATCAGCTCACGGCCGCCACTGGCCTGCGCCGCGCGCTCGCCAAGGCCGTCGGCATCGGCCGCCACTGGTCGAGCAAGGCGGCGCCGGTCGACGCCTTCGACGCCAAGGCCGACGCCTTCGCGGTGCTGGCGGCTGCCGGCGCGCCGATGCAGGCCTTACAGGTGGTGCCCGGCGCCCCGGCCTGGTTCCATCCCGGCCGCAGCGGCACCATCCAGATCGGCCCGCAGAACGTGCTCGGCGCTTTCGGCGAGTTGCATCCGCGCGCGCTGGCAGCGCTCAAGGCCGACGGGCCGCTGGTGGCGTTCGAAGTGATCCTGGAGAAAATCCCCGAGCCCAAAGCAAAGGCCACGCGGGCCAAGCTCCTGCTCGAATTGTCGCCGTTCCAGCCGGTCGAACGCGATTTCGCCTTCGTGGTGGAGAATGCCGTGAAGGCCGCCGACATCGTGCGCGCCGCGCAGAGCGTCGACCGCAAGCTGATCGTCAACGTTACTGTGTTCGACGTCTACGAAGGCAAGGGCGTCGACTCCGGCAAGAAGTCGATTGCCATCGCCGTGACCATGCAGCCGCGCGAGAAGACCATGACCGACGCCGAGATCGACGCGCTGGCCGCAAAGATCGTCGCCGAGGTCGCCAAGAAAACCGGCGGCGTACTGCGCGCCTAGCCCAGCACTAAATCCGCAAAGGCAAACCCGTCGCGCTCGACCGTTTCGCCGACGCTGACTGGAATTTTGCGCGCCAGCATCGGCCCGGCCGATACGAAAGTGTGGAATTCGCCGTTTTCGCCGCAGGGATCGCTGCCGGCGGGCAGCGCGCCGATCAACGCAACATCGAAGCGGCGGCCGGCGAACGAGGCCGGCAGTTTCTTCAAGTCGACGACAGCGAGATGGGCATCGACGCCGGCCTCGATCATGTCGCTCGCTAGCCGCCCGGTCGGCAATCCCCACAATGGAAAGACCGGCGCAATGCCGGTGCCGGCGAGATTTTTCTCGCGATAGGCGCGCACGTCCTCCAGGTAGAGATCGCCGTAAATAATATGCGTGACGCCGCGCGCCTTGGCGTCCCGCATCGCCGCGGCCATTTCGCGCTCATAGACCTCGTTCGGACAGGGATACGGGATGCGCACGACCACCGCCGGCAGGCCGGCGGCATCGAGCTGCGCGCGCAGCAATTCCTCGCGCACGCCATGCATGCTGACGCGGGCGAAGGTGTCGGTGACCGTCGTCAAGGCGCCGACGATGTTGAATTCGGCCTGGCGGCGCACCTCGTGCAGCGCCCAGGCGCTGTCCTTGCCGCTCGACCAGGCGATCAGCGCTTGCGGGCGTGGCTTTTCCATCAATCGTCCTCACCCCGCCGGCGGCGGCGCGGACGTTCGCGCGAACGGCGCGCCGGTCTGTCCTCGTCCGGCTCCTTCAGCGCGCCGATCCGGCGCAACGCCGCTTCGGCCGCGCGCGTCCCCGACTCCCAGGCGCCGCCGACCGTGCCCCATTGGGTCTCGTGCACCGCCTCGCCGGCAAACCAGATGCGCCCGCCGAGCGGCTCCATCAGCACCTTGCGCGCGTCGGCGCTGCCGGGCGCGGCGGCCGACATGGCGCCGAGCACGAAGGGCTCGTCGTTCCAGCGCGTGGCGTAGCCGCGCTTGATCGCGCGCTTGACGTCGGAGCCGAACAATGTCGCCAGCCAGTCGCCGGCGAAGTCGATCATCGCAGCCTCGCCCTGCGCGGCCAGCGCGCGGCCGAAGCTGCCGGCAACCTCGACCAGATGCAGACTTGTGCCCGACATATTGGCCAGTAACGCGGCGGTGCGCGCGCCGGCCGCTTGTTCGAACACCAGGTCGTCGCGTTGCAGGCCGAGCGGATTGCCCGGCATGTCGAGCGCGATGTGATCGAAACTGCCGAGCGCGAGCTTGGCCGCGGCATCGAGCTGGCGCTTGGACAGCGCCGGGCTGAATTCGATTTTGTCCGCGGTGAGCACATTGGTCGATACGGTCACGATAATGGCGCGCGGACTCAGGCGCCCTTTTGCGGTTTCAACCTCGAGGCTGCGGTCCCATGCGATGCGCGTGACCGGCGTTGACAGCCGCACCGGCAGGTCGGCCGCGAGCCGGGCGAGCAGCGCGCCATAGCCCTGCCGGCAGAACGCGGCGGCGTCGCGCTCGGATGCGCGGGCAAGGTCCATGGCGGAGACGCCTTTGAGATCCTTGCCGCAGCCATAGGGGCCAAGAATGAATTCGATCGTGCCCTGCCAGTCGCCGAGATCGCGCGGCAGCGCCGCCGCCGCCACATCGGTCTTGGCGCGGGCGGCGTCGGCGATGGCGCGATGCGAACGCATCAGGCTGCTGAGGAAAATTTCGAGTTCGGCATCGCGCGCATTGCGCGGGCCGACGCGCACNNCCGCGGTCGAACGGCACGCCGAAAGTCCGCGTATCGGTGACACAGCGCCCGCCGACATGGTCGGCGGCCTCGATCACGACAAAGCGCTGCTTGGCGGCGGCGACGCGGCGCGCGGCGGCGATGCCGGCGGCGCCGGCGCCGATAATCACCACATCCACGTCGCTGGCGGCCGGCGCGGCGCCGAGCGCGGGCTTCGCCAGCAGCGCCGCACCGGCGGCCAGGAATGAGCGGCGACTAAGCCTCGACATGGTATCCGAATGATTGATGGTGTCGCCGCCAGATTGCCCGAATGCGCCTGGCACGGCGTTTATCATGGCTAATCGTTGGTTACCAATGCACACGGGCAATGAACCAAATTGCAATGAGTCTTCGCTAGATTTGCCCGCAATAAAAGTGCGACCGCGCGTCAAGGAATGGTGCCAAGGACCGTGCAATGAGTTGGATGGCGGACGGGGTCGGGCGTCTTCTCGCCCATTATCTGGAGAAGCCGGCGCAGGGCTACGAGCCGTTCACGCCGAGCGATCCCGAAACCTTGCGCGCCACGCTCATGCCCGGCGACGTGCTGCTGGTCGAAGGCAGCAACCACATTTCCGGCGTCATCAAATATCTCACGCAGTCCACCTGGTCGCACGCCGCGCTCTATGTCGGGCCGATCGGCGATCGGGAGACCGCGGAGGGCGAGTCGCTGGTGCTGGTGGAAGCCAATATCGGCCAGGGCGTGGTGGCGGCGCCGCTGTCGAAATATGCCCGCTACCACACCCGCATCTGCCGGCCGACCGGGCTGACCGCGGACGATTGCGCGCGCGTCTGCGCTTACGCGGCCGAGCGGATCGGCTTCGACTACGATCTCAAGAACATCATCGACCTCATGCGCTATCTGTTCCCGCTGCCGGTGCCACAGCGCTGGCGCCGGCGCATGATGGCGCTCGGCTCCGGCCATCCAACCCGCATCATCTGCTCGGCGCTGATCGCGCAAGCCTTCGAGAATGTGCGCTATCCGATCCTGCCCAAGGTGACGCTGCTCGACAGCGAGGCGGCGCGCCGCGAAATCCTGGAAATCCGCCATTCCTCGTTGTTCGCCCCGCGCGATTTCGACATCTCGCCCTATTTCGAGGTGGTCAAGCCGACCCTGGTGAAAGGCTTCGATTACAAGGCGATGGCCTGGGCCGATCTTTCGGCCGCCGACGCCGACGAGATGGTGTCGCTGGTGCCGGCCGAGAGCGAAACATTCGAGACCGACACGCTGTCGCCGGTGGTTTGATCGACTTGGTCCTTAGACTTTGGGCCTTGCCCCAGGCCGCGGCCGGCATTAGCTGTGACCGCATGATCGACGCGGCCTTCAAAGCGTTTTCGCAACTGTTCACCCAGCCGCTGCGCGCGGTGCTGATGAAGGCCGTGGGTTTAGCCCTGCTGCTGATCGTCATCATCGGCATCGTGCTCAACCGCGTGTTCGCCGCGCTGGCGGCGAGCGGCGCCACCTGGGCCGAGCAGACCTCCGGCATGGCGCCGCACGCGGCCTGGGCGACGCTGGCCTGGGTGCTGTCGATCATGGCAAGCCTCGGCATCATCACCGGCGCCTTGTTCCTGATGCCGGCGGTGACCGCCTTCGTCGGCAGCTTCTTCGTCGACGAGGTGGCCGACGCGGTGGAGCGCGAACATTATCCAGCCGAGCCGCCGGGCCACGCGTTGCCGCTGTTGCGCGCGCTGATCGAGGGCGTGAAATTCGCTCTGCTGGTGTTCGCGGTTTATCTGTGCGCGCTGCCGTTTATATTCCTCGCCGGGCTCGGCGTGATCATATTGTTCCTGGCGAATTCCTACCTGCTCGGCCGCGAATATTTCGAGCTCGCCGCCATGCGCTTCCGCGCGCCGCACGAGGCCAAGGCAATGCGCAAGAGCAACGCCGCTTATATTTTTCTCGCCGGCATGGTGATCGCGGTGTTCGTGTCGATCCCGCTGGTCAATCTGGCGACGCCGATCTTCGCCATGGCCTACATGGTGCACATCCACAAGCGCATGAGCGGCAAGCGCGTCGAATTGATTGAGAAGACCCGTTAACGCTTGCGCATGATCTTTTCCGAAAACCGGTTCCCGCTTTTCGGGATCATGCGGCTCAAGCCGCGACCGTCTTGCCCGGCCACTGGCATAAATCCGAAATAATACATTTCTCGCACAGCGGCTTGCGCGCCACGCAAGTATAGCGCCCGTGCAGAATCAGCCAGTGATGTGCGTGCAGTTTGTAGGACGCCGGCACCGCCTGCTCGAGTTTCTGCTCGACCTCGAACGGATTTTTTCCCGGCGCCAGGCCGGTGCGGTTGCCGATGCGGAAAATGTGGGTGTCGACCGCGATGGTCGGCTCGCCGAACGCGATATTGAGCACCACATTGGCGGTCTTGCGCCCGACGCCCGGCAGCGCCTCCAGCGCCTCGCGCGAGCGCGGCACCTGCCCGCCATGCTCGGCGACCAGCCGACGCGACAATTCGACCACGTTCTTGGCCTTGGTGCGGAACAGCCCGATGGTCTTGATCAGGTCGCGCACGCGCTCCTCGCCAAGCGCGGCCATCTTCTCGGGCGTGTCGGCCAAAGCGAACAGCGCCGGCGTCGCCTTGTTGACGCCGGCATCGGTCGCCTGCGCCGAGAGCACCACCGCCACCAGCAGCGTGAACGGATTGATGTGCTTGAGTTCGCCCTTGGGTTCCGGGTTCGCCGCCTGGAAGCGGCGGAACGCCTCTTCGATTTGCGCCTTGGTCCAAGGCTTGACG
>PKXB01000204.1 GCA_003133345.1 Hyphomicrobiales bacterium
CGATGGCGCTCGACGGCCAATACGACGTGCTCATCGTCGACCGCATGCTGCCCAAGCGCGACGGGCTCTCTTTGATCGGCACCCTGCGCGACAAGGGGATCGAGACGCCGGCGCTCATTTTGTCGGCGCTGGGCCAGGTCGACGACCGGGTCAAAGGCCTGCGTGCCGGCGGCGACGATTACTTGCCCAAGCCCTATTCGTTCTCCGAGCTGCTGGCGCGCATCGAGGTGCTGGCGCGCCGGCGCGGGGCGCGCCACGAGGAAACCGTGCTGCGCGTCGGCGATCTCGAGCTCGACCGGCTGTCGCACCAGGTGCGCCGTGGCGCGCAGGAGATCACGCTGCAACCGCGCGAATTCCGCCTGCTGGAATACCTGATGAAGCACGCCGGCCAGGTGGTCACCCGTACCATGCTGCTGGAGAACGTGTGGGACTACCATTTCGACCCGCAAACCAATGTGATCGACGTNNTTGCGCTCGAAAATCGATAAAGGTTTCTCGCAGCCGCTTCTGCATACGGTCCGCGGCGCGGGATACATGATACGTGACGGCGCTCGGTAAACTATTTCGCACCACCACGTTCAAGCTGACGCTGGTCTATTTGACCGTGTTCGCGCTGTTCGCGGCGTTTTTGCTCGGTTATTTCGCGCTCAATACCCGCCGCCTGATTACCGAGCAGATCACCGATACGGTCAATGCCGAGATCACCGGGCTGTCCGAGCAATACCGGCTCGGGGGCATCCGCCGCCTGGTGATCGTGGTCGATGCGCGTGCGCGGCGGCCGGGTTCGAGCCTCTATCTCGTCACCACCTTCGCCGGTGAGGCGCTCGCCGGCAACGTCACCGCGCTGGCGCCGGGCATTCTCGACAATCCGGGCTGGACCGAGACCGTCTACCGCCGGCTCGACGAAACGGAGACCGCCGAGCATCCCGACCATACCGCGTTGGTGCAGGTGTTCCAGCTTCCCGGCGGCTTCCGCCTGCTGGTCGGCCGCGATCTCGACGAGCGCGAGCGGCTCTATCACATTGTGCTGTCGGCCGGACGCTGGTCGGTCGCCCTCGTGATCGTGCTCGGCCTCGTTGGCGGGCTGTTTGTCACCCGCCGCGTGCTGCGCCGCGTCGACGCCATGACCGAGACCACCCGCACCATCATGGCCGGCGATCTCGGCGGGCGGCTGCCGGTCGCCGGCACCGGCGACGAGCTCGATCGGCTGGCCGAGAACCTCAACGTCATGCTGGAGCGCATCGAGGCGCTGATGCACGGCTTGAAGGAGGTCTCCGACAATATCGCGCACGATCTCAAGACGCCGCTCACGCGCCTGCGCAATCGCTGCGAGGAGGCGCTGCGCACCGCCAAGAGCGAAGGCGAATACCGCGCCGCGCTGGAAGGAACAATCGAGGACTCCGAGGGGCTGATCCGCACCTTCAACGCGCTGCTGATGATCGCGCGCGCCGAATCCGGCCAGGCGCGCGACGACATGAACGAGTTCGACGCCGCCGAGATCGCCCACGACATCGGCGAGCTGTACGAGCCGCTGGCCGAGCAGAAGGGCATCGCGCTCAAGGTTGAGGCCGATGCGCCGGCCAAGGTCAAAGGCAACCGCGAGCTGGTCAGCCAGGCGCTCGCCAATCTGGTCGACAATGCCATCAAATATACCGAGCCGCGCGACCTAGCCAGCAACGGCGCCACGCCGGAAATCGTGGTGCGCGCGCTCAACGAGGGTGACCGTATTCTGCTCACCGTCGCCGACAGCGGGCCGGGCATTCCGGAAGCCGACCGCGCGCGCGTGGTCGAGCGCTTCGTCCGCCTCGAGCAGAGCCGTTCGCAACCGGGTTCGGGGCTCGGCCTGAGCCTCGCCTCGGCGGTGGCGCGGCTGCATGGCGGCGAATTGACGCTGGCCGACAACCAGCCGGGGCTCAAGAGCGTCATTGCCTTACCGCGCGGGGGGCCCGTACAAAGTGTGGGATGAAGCGGCCTGCCAAAAAGAGAGTCGTTCGCAAGAAGGTTGCGCGTAAGCCGGCCACAGGCGCTAAGCGCGTGCCGCCGAGCGGTGCAACGCTGGCCGAACGCATCGCCACCGCGCCGTATCTGGTCGAGCCGAAGGTTGCGCGCTCGCGCCTGGCCGAATGGCTGGCCGGCTTGCGGGGGCCGCAAGCCAAATCGCTTAAGGCGCTGTTGGCCGCTCACAAAACCGTCGGCGCGCTGCTGCAAAGTCTGGCCGAAAGCTCGCCCTATCTGTGGGAGCTGGCGAGCGGCGATCCTCAGCGCTTGCTGCGTCTGCTGGGCTGCGATCCCGACTGGCATTTAGCGGCGTTGCTGGCCGAGAACGGCCACGCCGTGGCTGCGACCGCGGACGAAGTCGAGGCGATGCGGCTGCTCCGCCGCCTGAAGGCGGAGGCGGCGCTGCTGATCGCATTGGCCGATATCGGCGGCGTGTGGCCGGTGATGCGGGCTACCCGCGCGTTGACCGACCTGGCCGACAGCGCGGTCGATGCCGCCGCCCGCTTCGTGCTGGCGGAGGCAGCGCGCGCCGGGCGGCTGACGCCGAAAGATAAAGCCCGGCCGCAGGACGGCAGCGGCTACATCGTGCTGGCCATGGGCAAGATGGGCGCCTTCGAACTCAACTACTCGAGCGACATCGATCTCATCGTGTTCTATGACGCAGGCGCGCCGGCCGTGCCGGAGGAGGCCGCACCGGCCGCGCTGTTCGTGCGCCTGACCCAGCGGCTGGTGAAGCTGCTGCAGGAGCGCACCGCCGACGGTTACGTGTTCCGCACTGACTTACGGCTGCGGCCCGATCCGGCNNCGCGCCGCCATGATCAAGGCGCGCGTTTGCGCCGGCGACATTGCGGCGGGCGAAGCGATCCTCAACGAATTGTCGCCCTTCGTGTGGCGAAAATATCTCGATTTCGCCGCCGTCGCCGACGTCTACGCCATGAAGCGGCAGATCAACGCCTATCGCGGCCATGGCGAGATCGCGGTGGAAGGGCACAACATCAAGCTCGGCCGCGGCGGCATTCGCGAGATCGAGTTTTTTGCGCAGACCCAGCAATTGATCGCGGGCGGGCGCAATCCGGCGTTGCGCGACCGCGATACCCTCACCACCCTCGACAAGCTCAGCGACGACCGCTGGATCGACGCGGCCGCGCGCGACGATATGAAAGCCGCGTACTGTTTCCTGCGCACGGTCGAGCACCGGTTGCAGATGGTCAACGACGAGCAGACGCAAACGCTGCCGGCCGAGCGTACTGAGCTTGATCGTTTCGCGCGCTTTCTTGGGCACGCCGGCCGCGACGCCTTCGCCAAGGTTCTGCTCGAGCATCTCGACAAGGTGCAGCGCCACTATTCGCGCCTGTTCGAAAAGGCGCCCGGCGACGACAAGCCGGAACTGGCGTTCCCGCCCGACGCCGACGACCGCAAAACGCTGGATCGCCTGGCCGAGCTCGGTTTCCGCGCGCCGCTGGAAGCCTCAACGATCATCCGGCAATGGCTGGCGGGCGGCCATCGCTCGCTCAAGGGCGATGCAGCGCGTAGCCATCTTGAGGCGTTGCTGCCGGTGCTGCTCGAGCAGTTGGCGCGCACCGACAACAGCCGCGCCACGCTGGTGCAGTTCGACCATTTCCTCGCCAATCTGCACGGCGCGGCGCGGCTGTTGTCGCTGCTGCGGCAAAAACCCGATCTGTTTGCCCTGATCGCGCTCGTGCTCGGCATTGCGCCAAGGCTCGCCGACACGCTGGCGCGCAATCCGCAGGTGATGGATGCGCTGGTCGATCCGAGCTTTTTCGGCACTCTGCCGGACGAAGCGGAACTCGGTCGGCGGCTCGACGCGGCGCTCGCGCAATCGCGCTACGACGAAGATCTGCTCGAACGCATCCGCATGTTCGGGCTGGAATATATGTTTCTGATCGGCGTGCGCATCCTGTCCGGCACGGTGACGGCGCGAGCCGCGGGCGAGGCCTTCGCGCGGCTGGCCGACGCAGTGATCCGCGCCGTGCACCGCGCGGTCGCCGGCAATTTCGCCGCCACCTACGGCCATATGCGTGGGGAGGCGACCGCGGTGCTGGCCATGGGCAAGCTCGGCGGGCGCGAGATGACCGCGAGTTCCGATCTCGACCTGATCCTGATCTACGATTTCGACGAGGAGCACCCCGAATCGGATGGCAAGCGGGTGCTCTACGGCGCGCAATATTTCGCCCGCCTGACCCAGCGGCTGATCAATTCATTGACCGCGCAGACCAATTACGGCGCGCTTTACGACGTCGATATGCGGCTGCGCCCCTCGGGCCGCGCCGGGCCGCTCGCCACTCAGATCGGCGGCTTCACGAGTTACCAGGAGACCGAGGCCTGGACCTGGGAGCACATGGCTCTCACGCGCGCGCGCGTGGTCGCGGCCTCGCCGGGGTTCGGCGCGCGGGTGGAGAAGGTCATCCGCGAAATTTTGCAGCGGCCGCGCCAGCCTGAGCAGATTGCCGGCGACGTGGTGGAAATGCGCGGCGCCATCGCCAAGGAAAAAGGCGACCGCGAGCGCTGGGACCTCAAATACGCCGCCGGCGGACTGGTCGATATCGAGTTCATCGCGCAGTATCTGCAACTGGTGCACGCGCACAACGTGCCCGACATTCTCGACACCTCGACCGCGCGCGTGCTCGACAAGGCCTGGGCATTGCGCGTCCTGCCGGTCGAGGAGGCCGAGATTTTGCGCCCGGCGGTGCAGCTTTATCAGGACCTCACGCAGATCCTGCGGCTGTGCCTGGCGGGCCCGTTCGACGCCAAGACCGCGGGCGCTGGGCTGTTGCGCCTGCTCGCGCGCGCCGCCGACGTGCCGGATTTCGCCACGCTCGATGCCACGCTGATCGAGACGCAGGCGAAAGTGCGCGCCAGCTTCGTGCGGATTTTGGGCAAAGCGCCGTAGCGCATGATCCCGAAAAGTGGGAATCGGTTTTCGGACAAGATCATGCGTGCTTGAAAAAACCGCTTATGCCGCTTCTTCCTTCGGCAGATGACATTGCGGGTTCATGGGCAAGCGCAGCACCACCAGCGTGCCTTTGCCGAGCGTGGAACGGATGCGCATGCGGCCGCCGTGCAGTTCGACGAGCGATTTGGCGATGGCGAGTCCTAGGCCCGAGCCCTGATGACTCTTGGTGAGCTGGCTTTCGACCTGTTCGAACGGCCGGCCCAAGCGCGCGAGCGCGTCCTTGGCGATGCCGATGCCGGTATCGGCGATCGCCAGCACGATGCAGCCGTCGGCGGCGCGCCCGCGCACGGTAATGCGGCCGCCGGCGGGCGTGAACTTCACCGCGTTGGAGAGCAGATTGAGCACGATCTGCTTGAACGCGCGGCGGTCGGCGCGCAAGCTGAGATGCGGTGATATTTTCGCGACCAGCTCGAGTTGTTTGTCCTGCGCGCGCGCCGAGACCACGCGCGTGGCTTCGGCCAGCAGCGTATCGAGGTCGAGCTCCTCGAAATCGAGCCGGATGCGGCCGGCCTCGATCTTGGCCATGTCGAGAATGTCGTTGATGACGTCGAGCAGGTATTGCCCGCTGCTGAAGATGTCGCTGCAATATTCGCGATACTTGTCGGCGCCGAGCGGGCCGAACATGCCCGACTCCATGATCTCGGAAAACCCGATGATGGCGTTGAGCGGCGTGCGCAGCTCGTGGCTCATATTGGCGAGGAATTTCGATTTGGCCTGGTTAGCCTCCTCGGCGCGGGTCTTTTCGGCGGCATATTGTTCGGCCAGTTCGGCCAGCCGCTGCTGCGAGGCGCGCACGTCGGCAACCGTCGCCATCAGCCGTTTCTCGCTGTCGACCAGCTTTTTCTCGTGCGTCTTGAGCGCGGTAATGTCGGTGCCGACCGAGACATAGCCGCCGTCCTTGGTGCGCCGCTCGCTGATGTGCAGCCAGCGGCCGTCCTCGAGCTGCGCCTCGAAGGTGCGCGCGCCGGGAATATTCGGGCCGCCGGTGATGGCCCTGCTGCGCACCACCGGCTTGCGGCCGGCCTCGACCACGGATTCGTACGACGCACCGACCGTGATCGCCTCGTCGGGCAGATTGTGCAGCTCTTGAAAATTCGAATTGCACAGCACCAGACGATTATCGGCATCCCACACCACGAAGGCTTCCGGGATAGTCTCGACGGCATCGCGCAGGCGCATGTCCGCGGCCATCGTCTTTTCGACCAGATTCTTCTGCTCGGTGATGTCGACCGCGATGCCGATCAGACGCGGGCCCGGCTCGCCCGGCTGGCGCACCAGTTCGCAACGCGCGCGCAGCCAGACCCAATGGCCGTTGGCGTGGCGCATGCGGAAGGCATGATCGATGGTGGTCGCCGTGGCTTCGGCGACCTCCGCCGCCAGGTCATAGAGCCGCAAGTCGTCCGGATGGGTGAGCGCGCTGACGTCGCCGAACGACAACAGGCCTTCCTTGGCCGTGAGCCCGAGAATCTCGAACATCGACTGCGACCAGAAGATGCGCCCGCGCGGCAGGTCCCAATCCCACAAGCCGCAGCGGCCGCGATTGAGCGCGGTATCGATGCGGCTGCGGACCGTTTCGTAGATCAGGTCCGCTTCGCGTGCCCGTGTCGCCTGCCAGTGGAAGGCAAAGCCGAGGATCAGCACGACGAAGCCGGTGGTAGCCGAGAGTGTTATCGTGAGCGTGGTGAGCGAGCGCCAGGACGCCAGCGCCACGTCCCGCGATTGCAGGACGGCGATCTGCCCGAACGGGGCTTTCAGCATGTGCACGGTCGCCAGCGCGCGGCTGTCATCGGGCAAAGTGATTTCCATGACGCCGGCGTCGGCGCCGAAGGTGGTGAGCAGTTGCGTCGGCCCGAGCAGGTCGATCAGGCGGTGGCCGATGGTGGCGTCGGCGGCCGGCGTGGCGGCTGCCACCACGCCCTCCGCATTGGTCAGGAGGAAGCGACGCCCGGCGGCGGTGGCCCAGAGCGGCAGCGCGCGTGCGAGCACCTCCTGCGGACGGGTCTGCGCGTCGGCGGGCTGCTGGAGCGGCTGTTGCAGGCGCTCGGCGGCGATTTCGGCGACGGCATCGAGCGCGACCATCATGTCGTTAAGGGCTTGCCGGCGGTGGTCGAGCACCTGCACGGCGGCGCCGACGCAAATGGTGGCGAGAAACGCGATGATGAGCACCGGAACGGCGCGGCGCAGCAAGGGCTCAGCGGTCAACAGGCGCCGATACGCCGGCTTGGCGATCGATTGCGCGAGACCTTGAATGGAATCTGAGCGTGCGGACGCACTCGCCGCACCGGCGCGCGCCATTGATGGCCTCCGTTCGGAATTTCCCCTACCAGCCTGATCGGAAGGATGTGCCGCATCGCTTTCCGAATCAGTCTTGATTGGAATCGATGGGCGGCGATTTGTCGAGAGTCCGAAGAGTCAAATATTTAAAAAACGTTACCCACCGGTATTTGGCGCCGGCCAAAGGGTAAGCGGCGGCTCTGGCGCCTGCCTGGGCGCCGGAAAAGCGCTGGTAGGGCGGTATTTTAGTGTTGCGCGAGCGCGCGTTCGACGATGTCGGCGAGATCGCGCGACAGATTAGGCGCGGTCTTGATGCGCTGCAGCGCGGCTTGCGCCTTGTCGCGGCGGCCTTGCTCCAGCGTGCGCCAGCTGTGGAACGAGGTGGCGAGCCGCGCCGCCAGCTGCGGATTTTTAGGATCGAGCGCGAGCACGTTGTCGGCGGTGAAATCGTAGCCGGCGCCGTCGGCGCGGTTGAACTGGGTGGTGTTTGCTTGCGCGAAGGCGCCGATCAGCGCGCGAACGCGGTTGGGATTGGCGAACGAGAAGGCGGGGTGCGTGGTGAGGGCGCGGACCTTGTCCAGCGTGTCGGGCTGCGGGGTCATGGCTTGCAGGCCGAACCATTTGTCGATCACCAGCGCATCGGCGGCGTAGCGCGCGTAGAAATCGGCGAGCACGCGCTCGCGCTCCGGCCCGGCGTGCAGCGTAAGCGTGGCCAGCGCCGCCGTGCGGTCGGTCATGTTGTCGGCATCGTCGTATTGCCGGGCGGCGCGGGCGATGGCCTCCGGCGCCGCGGCCGCCACCAGCAGATCGAGCGCGACATTGCGCAAGGAGCGACGGCCGGCGCTGGCGGCGTCGGGCGAGTAGGGGCCGAAGACGGTCATGCGCTGGTAAGTCTTGACGAGGGCGGCGCCGAGCTTGCCGCCGATGCTGGCGCGCAGCGCGCGGCGTGCGTTGAAAATGGCATCCGGATCGATATCGCGGCCGATCTCGCGCGCGATGTCGCCGTCGCCCGGCGGCACCAGCGCGAGCGCCATGAAGGCTGGTTCCAGCTTGGCGTCGCCGAGAATGGCGGCCAGCGCCGCGATTAGCTTGTCGTCACTGCGCAGCGATTGTCCGCTGTGCAGCGCGGCCACATTGTCGATCAACAGCCGCATCGAGATGGTTTGCAGCGCCTGCCAGCGGTTGAACGGATCGCCATCATGCGCCGCGAGGAAGGCGAGACCGCCGCCGTCAAGATCGCTGTTGAGCTTGATCGGCGCGGAGAAGCCGCGGTTGATCGACAGCACCGGACGCTCGCCGATACCGGTGAATTCGAAAGTGCGCAGCGGCTCGCTCAGGACCAGCACGCCGCGCTCTATTTTGCCGCCATTCGACAGCGCAAGCGGCAGGTCGCGGCCATCCTTGCCGACCAGGCCAAGCTCAAGCGGAATGACCATCGGCTCTTTCGTCGGCTGGCCGGGCGTCGGCGGCACGTTCTGTTTGCAGTCGAGCGTGTAGGTCTTGCGCGCGGCATCGAAGCGCCCGGCGACCGTCACCTCCGGCGTGCCGGCCTGGCTGTACCAGCGCATGAACTGCGTCATGTCGCGACCCGACGCGTCGGCGAAGCACTGGATGAATTGTTCGACGGTCGCGGCATGGCCGTCGTGGCGGGCGAAATAGAGGTCCATGCCGGCGCGGAATTTTTGTCCACCGATCAGCGTCTGCACCATGCGCACCACTTCGGCGCCTTTCTCGTACACGGTGCTGGTGTAGAAGTTATTGATTTCCTTATAGGCTTCCGGCCGGACCGAATGGGCCAGAGGACCGGCGTCCTCGATGAATTGCGCTGCGCGCAAGCCGCGCACAACGGAAATGCGTTTGACCGGCCGCGAGCGCATGTCGGAGGAAAATTCCTGGTCGCGGAAAACCGTGAGGCCTTCCTTCAGGCAGAGCTGGAACCAGTCGCGGCAGGTGATGCGGTTGCCGGTCCAGTTATGGAAATATTCGTGCGCGATCACCGCCTCGATCTGCGCGAAATCGGCATCGGTCGCGGTGTCGCCGCTGGCGAGCACGTATTTGTCGTTGAAGACGTTGAGGCCCTTGTTCTCCATGGCGCCCATGTTGAAGTCGGACACCGCGACGATCATAAAAATATCGAGATCGTATTCGCGCCCGAACGCCTCCTCGTCCCAGCGCATCGAGCGCTTGAGCGAGTCCATGGCATAGCCGCAGCGGTCTTCCTTGCCGGGCTCCACATAGATGCGCAGCGTGACGTTTCGCCCCGATAAAGTGACGAAGCGATCCTCGACAGCGCTGAGATTTCCGCCGACCAGCGCGAACAGATAGGACGGCTTGGGATGCGGATCGTGCCAGACCGCGAAATGCCGGCCGCCCGCAAGATCGCCGCTCTCGATCAGATTGCCGTTCGACAGCAGCACCGGCGCTTGCGCTTTGTCGGCTTCGATGCGCGTGGTGTAGACCGCCATCACGTCGGGCCGGTCGGGGAAGTAAGTGATGCGGCGGAAGCCCTCGGCTTCGCATTGCGTGCAATAGGTGCCGCTCGAGCGGTACAGCCCCGAGAGCTGTGTGTTCGCGGTCGGATCGACCAGCGTCTCGATCTCCAGCATGAACGGGGCGTTTGGCACCTGCGAGATGGTCAGGTTGTCGGGCGTTGCGACATAGCTTTCCGGCGGCAGCGCGGTTCCGTCGAGCTTGAGCGAGACCAGCGATAGCCCGTCGCCATCGAGCACCAGCGGCGCGGCCGCCGATTGCGGGTTGGGCTTGAGCGCGAGCGTGGCGCGCACCTTGCTCTGCGTCGGGTGCAGCGACACGTCGAGCGCGACGGTTTCCACCAGCCAGTCGGGCGGGCGGTAATCCTTCAGGCGGATGGGCTGGGCGGTATCGGTGTGCATGGGTTTTGATCTAGGATGTCTGCCGCAGAATTGGAAGGAAGAATGATGGCGAGCATGCACGCCATGGTGCTGGACGCGCCGCGTAGCCCGCTCGTCATGCGCGAGCGGCCGCGGCCGGTGCCGGCGCCAGGCGAAATCCTGGTTAAGGTCGCGGCCTGCGGGGTCTGCCGCACGGATTTGCATGTGGTCGACGGCGAGCTGGAACACCCCAAGCTGCCGATCGTGCCGGGGCACGAGATCGTCGGCCGCGTCGCCGCTACGGGTGCGGGCGTCAGCGGATTTGCGCTGAGTGAGCGCGTCGGCGTGCCGTGGCTGGGCGCGACCTGCGGGATATGCCCCTATTGCCGCAGCGGCGCCGAGAACCTGTGCGATACGCCGGTGTTCACCGGCTACACCCGCGATGGCGGCTATGCGACACATGTGCTGGCCGACGCGCGGTTTTGTTTTCCGCTTCGAGATGGCGGCGACGATGCCGAGATCGCGCCTTGGCTATGCGCCGGCTTGATCGGCTGGCGCAGCTACCGCATGGCCGGCGAAGGCAAGACGCTCGGCCTCTACGGCTTCGGCGCAGCCGCCCATATCCTGGCGCAGGTCGCGATCTGGCAGGGCCGGCGCGTGTTCGCCTTCACGCGCAAGGGCGACTCCGGCGCGCAGGACTTCGCGCGCGCGCTCGGCGCGGTGTGGGCGGGCGGCTCGGAACAGGCGCCGCCGGAACCGCTNNCGCGTGGTCTGCGGCGGCATCCACATGTCCGATATTCCGAGCTTTCCTTATTCATTGCTGTGGGAGGAGCGGCACGTGATGTCGGTGGCGAACCTCACGCGCACCGACGCGCATGAATTCTTGCAGTTGGCGCCGAAAGCGGGCGTGCACTGCGAGGTCACGCGCTATCCACTGGCGCGTGCCAACGACGCATTGGCGGACCTGCGCGCGGGCCGCCTGCAAGGCGCGGCGGTGTTGATTCCGTAAGGCGAACGTTGCTTGGGCCTTGCCAGCCGCATCCGGGGCTGCAACGCTGAAATTGGATGGTCCGCGTCCTGGTAGGCAGCGCTTATTGATGACCCGAAAAATCGCTTTCCTCGGCGGACTGTTTCTCCTGTGCGCATGCGTTCTCGTGCTGCAGATCGTCGAGACGCGCGTTCTGTCGGTGATCAGTTACTATCATCTCGCCTTCTTCGCCATCAGCATGGCGATGTTCGGCATGACCGCCGGTTCGCTCATCGTCTACTTCAACCAGGAATTCTTCACGCCCGAGCGTCTGCTGGCGAATCTGAGCTGGATCGCCTCGGCGTTCGCCGTCACCGTCGTGCTGTCGACCGTCGTTCTGATCTCGACGGTTTTGCTCGACCCCGGATTCGGCTTCGTCCTGTCGGCCGTGCTCTGGCTTAAGCTGATCGCCGCGCTGGTGCCGCCCTATATTTTCGCCGGCATGGGCATCTCGCTGGCGTTGACGCGCAGTCCCTGGCCGGTCGGACTGGTCTACGGCTTTGACCTCGCCGGCGCCGCCTTCGGTTGCCTCGGCGCGCTGGTGCTGATGAGCACGCTTGATGGTGTGTCGGCCATGCTGATGGTCGGCGCGCTCGGCGCGGCGGCGGCCTTGGCCTTCGCGCGTGGCTGCAGCGATGCGGAAGCGCGGGCGGTCGTGCTGCCGAGCTGGCTGCGCATGCTGCATCGGCCCGGCGCGCTGCTCGTGGTGTTCGCGCTGCTCGCGCTCGGCAATGCAGCGATTCATCCGCATGGACTGCTGTTGTCCTTCGCCAAAGGCAAGGCCGAGGACCCCCGCATTAGCGAACACATGCAGTGGAATTCGTATTCGCGCATCCGCGCCGAGAAGACCGTGCACGAATCTCCGGCAATGTGGGGCGCCTCGCCGACTATGCCGGAAACCGAGGTCGATCAGCGCTACATGAACATCGACGGCGATGCGGGGACCGCGATGTATCGCTTCAGCGGCAATTTGCAGGAGGTGGATTTTCTCAAATACGACGTCACCAGCCTCGCCTATTACATTCGTAACCAGGGCCGCTCGGCGGTCATCGGGGTGGGCGGCGGGCGCGACCTATTGACCGCTTATTTGTTCGGCTTCCGCGACGTCACCGGCGTCGAACTCAACCCGATTTTCATCAGTTATTTCACCAGCCGCTTCCGCGACTTCAACCACCTCGCCGATCTCCCTGGCGTGCGCCTGGAAGCGGACGAGGCGCGCAGCTGGTTCGCCAGTGTGGGGCGCGATCGCCAGTTCGATCTCGTGCAGATGAGCATGATCGACACGTGGGCAGCGACCGGGGTTGGCGCCTTCTCGCTCTCGGAGAATGGGCTTTACACGGTGCAGGGTTGGCGGCACTTCATGGCGAGCCTGGCGCCAAGCGGGGTGTTCACCGTGTCGCGCTGGTACGCGCCGGACAATGTCGACGAGACGGGACGGCTGGTCAGCCTGGCCAAGGCGACCCTGCTCGACATGGGCGTAGCCGACCCGGCGCAGCATCTCGTTCTCGCCTCGTATGCCAATCTGTCGACGCTGATCGTCGGCCGCGCGCCGTTCTCAGCCGAGGATCTCGCTACCCTGCGCGACGCGGCGAACCGGCTCGGCTTCTCCATCCTGATCAGTCCGGGACAACCGGCGGCGTCCGAGGCGCTGCGGCAGATCATGCAAGCGCCCGACGCCGCGGCGCTGGGCGCGCTCTCCGCCAAGTTTCATCTCGACGTGTCGCCGCCCACCGATGAGCGGCCATTCTTCTTCAATCAATTGCGGCTGACCGATCCGGTCGCCATGCTGCGCGCGATGGAGGCGAACTCGGGCGTGATCAAGGGCAATCTCGGTGCCACGATTACGCTGTTGATCATCGTGCTGTTGTCCTTCGTTCTCGTTGTCCTCACCATCATCCTTCCGGCGCTGCCCTCGGCGCGACAGGTCTCGGCGCGATTGGTCGGCCTGGGCACGGCCTATTTCCTGCTGATCGGCTTCGGCTTCATGTTTGTCGAGATCGGGCTGATCCAACGGCTCTCTCTGTTTCTCGGCCATCCGGTCTACGGCCTCGCCGTGGGCCTGTTCGCCATCATTCTCTCCACCGGCATCGGCAGCTTGCTCAGCGATCGCTGGCCCATCAGCGATGCGCTTAGTGCCTTGTCGTGGTGTGGACTGACTGCGCTCTACCTTGTTTTGCTTCCGGCGTGGCTGCCGGTTCTCGTCGGCAGCTTCGAGGCCTATTCAATCACGGTGCGGGCGCTGGTCGCAATTGTGATGATCTTGCCGCTCGGTCTGCTGATGGGCTTCGGCTTCCCCACCGGCATGCGGCTCGCCAATGCCATCAACGCACGGCCGACGCCGTGGTTCTGGGCGATCAACGGCGCTGCCGGCGTGCTGGCGGCGAGCATTGCGGTTGCCGTGAACATCGCTTTCTCGATCAAGGTCAGCATCTGGCTCGGTGCCTGCTGCTATCTGCTGACCGGGATCGTGGCCGTCGCCCTCATCCATACGTCGCCGAGTGCGCGTGGCCGCATGGCGGCTAAAGGCAAGCTGGTTAGCGCATCGGCTCGGCGTGGCCGATCACGCGCTTGATCGTCGGCGAGCGCTCGCGCAAGGCGCGTTCCAGCGCATCGACCTTCTCGTGCACGGTCTGCACGCCCAACTGCGGATCGACGAGGCAGTGGAAATTAACGATCTCGCCCTCGTCGGTCTCGCGCACGCGCACATCGTGCACGTCGCGCAGGGTGCGGCCGTCCGCCGCAAGCTCGGCCAGCGCGATCTCGATCGCCTTCACGCGCTCGGCCGGCGCCTCGCGGCCGGAGGCGCGGTGCGGCTGCAACGGCTCGATGTGGGTATCGATTTCCACGCTGGCGCCAAGCTCGGCGGCGATCGCGCTTTCCAGCCCGTCCGCCAAGGCGTGGGCGTCGCGCAGCGAGAGCTTGCCGTCCACTTCCAGATCGAGCGAGATCGCCAGCCGGTCCTTCAGGTCGTGCACCGTCACGTGATGCACGGCGAGCGCGCGGTTGCGCGCGATCACCATGACGCGGTCGAGCACGGTTTCGTTGTTGAGCGCCACCGGATCGGTGGTGACGATCGGCTCGGCGCCCGGTATTTGCGTGCGGATCGCGGCGGCGACCGCGTCCTTGATCGCGGTTACCCGGTCGAGCGGCAGCGTGCGGCTGACCGCGACGGTCAGATCGATAAAGGTCGTCTCGCCGACGGCGCGCGCGCGCACCTGCTCGACCGCGACCACGCCGGAGACTTTCGCCGCAATGGCGGTGATTTTCTCGGCAGCGCCTTCCGGCGCCACATCGGTGAGGGTGTCGATGGTGCGGCGACCGAGCCGCCAGCCGGCGATGCAGATCAGGATCGCGACCGCCAACGCGGCCGCCGAATCCGCCCACCACAGGCCAAACCGCACCCCGCCTAAGCCGATCAGCACGGCAAACGAGGCCCACAGATCGGACGAAAAATGCAACGCGTCGGCTTCCAGCGCCTGGCTCCTCGTCTCTTTTGCGGTGCGCGACAGTGCGCGCGAGCGGAAGAAATCGACGGCGATCGACACGACGATCACCCCGAACGCCCAGGCATTCGCGATCACCATGTGCTCTTCGTGCTCGGTCAGACGCTTGACCGCTTCCCAGATCACCACACCCGAGAGCAGGAACAGCAGCGCGGTTTCTGCCAGCGCGGAGACGCTCTCGAACTTGCCGTGGCCATATTGATGGTCTGCGTCGGCCGGCTTGCCGGAGATGCGCACGGCGGCATAGGTCATCACCGTGGCGCCGAGGTCGATCAGCGAGTGGCCGGCTTCCGATAGGATCGCCAGCGAACCGGTGGCGACGCCGACCAGGCCCTTGGCGATCGTCAGCGCGGCGGACGCCGCGATCGAAGTGAGTGCGACTTGTTCTTTTTCGTGCTGCATGTGGCGCCTGTGGCCCGATACTACAGCATGATCGGCTTGCCGTCCGCCGCCGCCGAGCGGACCACTACGTCGAGAATGCGGATATTGCCGAGCAATTGCTCGGTGGAGAAGCGATAAAGCGCGCGGCCCTCGATCGCGTCGGCCCAGGCCTCGAAATTCAGCCGCACGGTATTGACGGGGTCGTAGTTGCGCATCTGCCGGCTGCCGTCCGGTCCGCAATGCACGAAGCTCGACGGGATGCCTTTGTCGACATTGCCGCCTTCCTGCACTTCGACCCAGCCATGGTCGCCCACAAGCGTGAAGCGCCCGTAAAACGGCGGCGTCGACAGACAAGTGATGCGCCCGCGCGCGCCGTTGGCGAAATCGATTCCCGCGCTGACGAAATCCTCCGACGGGGCCGGGAAAACTTGCGAGGCCGTGTGCGCGGCGACGCTGATCGGCGGGCCGGCCAGCGACACGAACATATCGCCGAGATGGATGCCGAGCGCGGTCCAGGCGCCGGCCGGCGCATGCTTAGGATCGCGCCGCCAGTTCGCCGGATCCATTTTGCGGAAATTGCTGTGGCTGACATTGGCGTCCATGTGCAGCAGGCGCCCGAGTTCGCCGCTTTCGAACAGGCGGCGCATCTCCTCCATCGCCGGCTCATAGCGGCGTTCATGGCCGATGCCGAGCACGCCTTTGGCTTTGGCACAGGCCGCCAGGATTCGCTCGGCGCTGGCGGTGGTGAGCGCCAGCGGCTTTTCGCAGAACACCTGTTTGCCGGCGGCGAAGGCCGCGATGGCCATCTCCTCGTGCAGCGCGTGCGGCGTCACCACCGCGATGGCATCGACGCCAGGCCGCGTGAGCAGCGTCTTGTAGTCCTCGGTGAGGTCGAATTTATGGGCCGCCGCGAACGGCGCCGCCATTTTTATGTCGATGTCGCAGCCGGCCACCACCTTGAAGCGCGGGCTGTCGGCCAGGCACATGACGATCTGCTTGCCCCACCAGCCGAGCCCGATAATGCCGATCCGGATCATGTTATTCCCTTTAGCGTCTTGCGGGTCCGACAATGCGGAGCTTACCGTGAATCCGCAATGGTCTTGCCCTTTCGGCTGGAGACGACCAATCTTGGAGATTTCGCGCATTGGCGAACGGACCTTGACGATGGTCAAGGTCATTTCGGGTAGCCCCGAATATTCAAATTAAAGAAATTGGGTGATCGGTGCCGTCACGCGGCCCGAGGAAGCCAGCCGGCAAATGCTACAAGGATGCACAGCTTGGCCCGAGGAATCGGCTCGCCGCTACCGGCGGCAGGGTTATTGGGCTGACATAACGCTCTACGGCATGTTGCTCCGCTCGGTCGCCGCCGTGCCCGACCGTATCGCGTTGGTGCAAGGCACGCGGCGCTTGCGCTATGCGGAACTGCGCATCGCGATCGACCGGCTGGCCGGCCGTCTGATCGATCTTGGATTTCGGCCGCTTGATCGCGTGGTGTTCCAACTGCCCAACTCGATCGAGTTTGTCATTGCGTTGTTCGCGCTGATGCGCATCGGGGTGATCCCGGTGCTGGCACTGCCGGCACATCGACGCGAAGAAATCTCGCACATTTTTACCCACACGAAAGCTACGGGCTACGTCATACCCGACGACTGGCGCGGCTAGCCGGTAAAGTTCTTCGCCGCGAACTGCGGCAGGTCGCCGCGAGCACGGTTGCAAGCGCGGATGCGTGAGGATGAGGCGCCATGAAATTATTCGAGCCGTTGAACGTCGCCGGGATGGTCATCCCCAATCGCGTGATGGTGCCGGCGATGGTGACGCGGCTGTCCGGCGAAGACGGCCTCGTCAACAAGGACATCATCGATCGTTATGTCCGCTACGCGCGAGGCGGCGCCGGCCTCATCGTGATCGAGGCCATGGCCGTGCACCACGCCAAATCCGGCCCGCTGTTGCGCAGCAGCGACGATCAGTTCGTGCCGGGCCTCAGCGATCTGGTTCGGCGCATCCATGGCACATCGGACTCCAAGGTGGTCCCGCAGATCATCCACTTCATGAAAGTGGCCAAATCGGGCTGGCGGCAGACGGTCGATATGCTGTCGCTGGCCGAGATCGATCGCATCGTCGAGGAATTCGGCGACGCGGTCGTACGCGCGCGCACGGCCGGATTCGACGGCGCGGAGCTGCATTCGGCGCACGCCTACACGCTGGCATCGTTTCTTTCGCGCGCCAATCCGCGCATGGACGACTATGGCGGCGACACGCTGGAGGGGCGTCTGCGTTTGATCGGCCGGATTTTCGGAAATATTCGCCGCAAGGTCGGCGACGACTTTCCGGTCGGTGTTCGCTTCCTGGCCGACGAATTCATCAAGGACGGTTACACCGTCAACGACGCAAAACTCATCGGCTTGCGGCTGGCTCAACTCGGCGCGGCGTATTTGTCATTGTCGGTCGGCGGCAAGTTCGAGGACGCCGTTCATGTTCCCGGGCAGGTGCCCTATCCCTACACCGGCTACTCAGGCGATCGCTGCATGCCGGGAGACTGGTATCCGGCAATGCCACACGTGCAATTTTCGGCGGAGATCAAGACCTTTATCATGGCGCACGGCTTCAACACACCGGTTGCGACCGCCGGGAAAATCTCCAATCCCGACGACGCCGAGCGTCTGGTCGCCACCGGCGCGGTCGATATCGTCGGCATCGCGCGCGGTCTGCTGGCCGACCCCGATTGGCCGAACAAGGTTCGCCACGGTGAGTTCGATCGCATCGTGAAGTGCGATTATTGCAACGTCTGCAAACATCTCGACGGAACGCACAGCCGCGTTATCTGCGCGCTGTGGCCACAAGGTTCGCTGCAGGCGCCGCCGGACGATCGCAGCAGCGAAGCGCCGCGCTGGAGCGCGGAAGGCGCCAACCTGACGGCGACCATGGGCGAGGGAAAGGCCACGCTGAAATGGAACAAGGCGGCCGGCGCCGCGCGCTACGATGTTTGCCGGACCGACCCGCTGGGCAACGTCGAGATCGCAGATGCCGTCAAGGTTACGCGCTGGGAGGATCATGGCCTGCTGGCGGGCATGCCCTATCGCTATCACGTGTGCGCCTACGGTGCTGCCGGGCAGGGCGGAACCACCTCGAACACGGTCACGGTGTCATTGCCGATGCTCAATCTCGCAGCCCACGCGTAATGGCTTGCGCGCGCCCGTGTCCGTCGCAGTCATTGCGGTTTAATGCCGACGGCCTTCACCAGTACCGCGTTTTGCTCAAGCTCCTTGCGGACATAGGCATCGAACTGGGCCGGCGTCATGGGCATCGGCTGGACGCCGAGATTCGACAACTTTTCCTGCACGTCCGGATCGCGCAGTGCCTTGGTAATCTCCTCATAAAGCCGCTGGATGATGGCAGGTGGAGTTTTGGCGGGCGCGAACACACCGAACCAGAAATTATACTCGGAGTTTGGGAACCCGGCTTGGATGGTGGTTGGCACGTCGGGCAATTTAGGTGAGCGCTCCAAGCTGCTCACTGCCAACGCCGTCAGCTTGCCGTCGCGAATGAGCGAAAGCGCGGGCAACAGCGGACAGAAATAAAAATCGACCCGCCCGGTCATGACGTCGGTCAGCCCGGCCGGCGACCCTTTATAGGGTATCGGCTGTGCTTCGAAGCCCGCGGCAAGAAGAAACCGCACGGAATTGAGATGTGCCGCGCTTCCTTCTCCGATGGTGACATAATTCATCGATCCATGCCGCGCTCGAGCCGCTATGACGAACTCGCCGAGGGTCTTGATTGCTTTATCCGGAGAGACCACCAGCACATTGGCCATATTGGCCAACGGGGTTACCGCCGCGAGATCGTGCAACGGATCATAGGGCATGTTCGCAACCGTCAATGGCACGATGGTATAGGCCGAGGAGGCGACCAGGATCGTGTAGCCATCGGGCTCGGCCTTAGCCACCGCTGCGGTGCCAAGCGTGCTCGATGCCCCGGGACGATTTTCGACAATAATCGGCTGGCCTAGTTGTTCTTGGACCTTGGCAAAAATCGTGCGTGGAATGATGTCGGTCGCGCTGCCGGGACTGTAGGGGACGATCGCCCGGATCGGCTTAGTTGGCCAGCTCTGCGCCCATGCTTGGGTGCCGAAGCTCATCAACAACAGCGCAATCGCGCAAAGCCACCGTTTCGACATTCTAGCCTCCCTTTAGGGCCGAGCGTCAGATTTTATTGTTATTCCAATTACCGCAGATTCAGCGTTCGCCCAACAGCTTCGATCCAAAGAACATCGGGGACAGGGAGCGAACCAGCGGGAGAGAGCTTTCAGCGGCGAAATCTTCGAGCCGGAGCTGCGGATTGTGCGGGCGGATGCGCTCGAACATCGCACGGGCTTCGGGGTCGGCGGGCGGCGGGATCGTTGCATCGATCAGCATCTTCGAGCCGAAACGCTGCCAAAGAGCCGTCCCTGGCGCGCCGAGTTCCTCCAAACTCGCATCCATGGCGTGATTATGCGTGCCAGAAATAATCGTCACATCCTTCTGCGGATCGACCCGCGTCGACAGCGCCCACATCAGCTCCGACGGATTAAAGATGTCGACATCCGCGTCAACGGCGATGGCGATTTTCGGATGCTGGTATTCAGAGGATAGCGCCGCCAACAGGAGATTCTTGGCTTCGCCATAAGCCCGCGGCGTCATCTGCACGACCACCCCGAAGACGCCGGGCATCACCATCACATTGTGCAGATTGGGACCGCCGCCGACATCCTTGAGCCGCCGGAAGATGGCCGCACTCATCGGGATCTTGTGGAAGACGCAGCCCTCCATCTCCGAGCCGTTCTGGAGATTCTTGAAGATGGCGTCGTGCCGGTGTGTCATGCACTGGTACTCGACAATCGGATTCTTGCCGGTGCCGGTCACGTAGTAGTCCTGAAATTCGGAAAACGGTCCCTCTTCCTCGCGATAATGCGGCGGGATATGGCCCTCGAGGACGATCTCCGCATCTGCCGGAACCTCAAGATCCACCGTCTCGCACTTGACCAGGCGCACCGGCTCACCGAGATAGCCACCGGCGATCTCGAATTCATCGAGCCCATAAGCCCCCGTCGTTGCCGCCGCGGCGTAATAGAGCGGATAATGGCCGATGAAGATCGCCACCGGCATCGGTTTATTGCGCGCCTGGTATTTGAGGTAGTTTTTCCAGGTGTGACGCGGGTAGAGCAATATGCCGGATTTATTCGGCCCCTTGATCTGCAGGCGATGGAAGCTCACGTTCCGCCGCCCGGTGTCGGGGTCCTTCGTCACCACCAGGCCTGAACCGATCACTGGCCCGCCGTCGCGCTGGCCGGCGACATGAACTGGAAGATGCGTGAGGTCGAACTCACCTTTTTTGAACTTGAGCTCCTTTACCGGGCCATCCTCGACCATCACCGGCGCAATGCATTTGCCCATGCGCTCGGCGATCAAGGGCACCATCGTTTCCTGCGTGGCGCCGAAGGCGATAGCCGCATGTCGGATATTCGCCGGCGCCTGACCGAGCGAGCGCCAGCCGTGCGGCAGATTTTCGAAGAACAGCGCCTTTTCCCGCGATTGATAAAGCAGCGAGCCCATCTGCGTGAGCGGGTCGACCGGTTTAGCGATGCGGATAAGCTCGCCGGCTTCCTCCAATTCTTCGATCCAGGTTCGCATGTCTTTCGGACGCGTATTGGAAGCCATGGTCGAGGTACTCCACATGAATAAGATGGCGAGCGACAGTATGCCGGGAGCAGAAACGCATTCTATGATGCGTTTTTCGCTATCGAGTTCGCCTATTCGACTAATCAAAAGCCGTCAGTCGTCAGCTCCATCGTCAAACCGATTTCCAGACCGGACAGTTTTTGAGCAGATCATGTTTTTGTTGCATGACTTTTAGTTCCATCGCCACCGGAGGCAGTCTTGGTTGAGGTAGCGATATGTCCATCCCAGCGTTTGGCAAATGGCGTGGAGATGCCGAACTGGTCAAGAACCCGCGCCACAATATGGTCGACGATATCGTTGATGGATTGGGGATGGTTGTAAAAGGCCGGCATCGGCGGAATTATTGTCACCCCCATGCGNNCGTTCTTTGAGAATGACATCGGCAGCACGATGGACAAGATGTTCGCCATAACCATGTGCAATGCACCCCAGTGTGCGCATCGAGCACGGTATCACCACCATACCGTCAGTAATAAACGAGCCCGACGAGATCTCCGCCGCCATGTTCGTTGAATTGTGGTAGACCGTGGCCAGCGCACACACCTGTTTAAGCGTGTACTGCGTCTCATGCTCAATCGTTCGCCGTGCCCAGTTGCTGATTACAAGATGGGATTCCACATCGCATTCTTTAAGGGCCTCAAGCAGTCGCACGCCGAGGATTGCGCCGGTTGCGCCGGTTAGGCCAACGATCAGGCGTCGCATTTGTCTTTCCTCCTTGGCCGAACTGCCGCCGCTTCACACATGTCATTGCAACAAGCGCACTTACTCATCCGTGCGTCACTTACCGTCTACGGAGAAATTTCGAGCGTCTCCTTATGGCCAAAGCCCTTGGTATTGTCGATAAGAACGATGCGAGCCGGCTGCAGCCGATAGACGGCCGTTCGCGCATAAGCTTGACGCAGTTTCAACGGCCCCGCCGCCAACTGCCCGAGGAAAGGGTAACGCGCTTCAAGTTGTGCAAGGTGCCGTATTCGTTCATCCGCCGCCACGATCCGGCGGGCCGCACCAGCGATCTGCACGCCCCGAATGTCCGTAAAATCCGAGTAATCGGGCGCCACCGTGGCTGCAACACGAGGATCTGCTTCGATTTCTCGTGAATGCTGCGTATTGGGTTCCGATACCCAGACGAGTGCCAATCCGTCGCATGCGTAGAACAGACTTGTTGCGTGCGGTCCGCTCGAACCGAATGTAGCGAGCGACAACACATGGTGCGCTGCGAGAAAAGAGCCAATCCGCTCACTGAGGTTTATATTCATAATCGTCCACCACATGACCGCGGAGCCAATCGACTCCGCAAGCCTAGACAAAATGATAGCGTTTCTATCGATCCTCGGTCATCTCGAAATTGTCGTTTGTCCTAGGCGTCAGGGGTCATGTCCGTCCGATTCTCTCGTCGGGGATTGCATAGATCACGGCGCCCGTTCCGCACCAGGAATGCAAGCGGAAAAGGAAACTGTAGTGGGGAAGCGTTTCCATGAGCCAGAGCGCCGTCCGAAAGATGCCATCGTTATTGTGGTAGACGGTCGCTGCGACGATCGGCCGGCATTCGATCAGCGTCTGCCTTGCACCGCGCAAAGCGGCAAGCTCCGCTCCCTCAAGATGCAGTTTGATGAGGGTAGGAGAGACCCCCAGCGAATCGAGCCGACATGTGGTGACAGTCTTCTCACCGGTCGGCGAAAGCTGGGAGGCGTAACCGATCCCCTCGTGAAATAGCGCTTCGCCGTCACGATCCGCGAGCGCGCAGTCGTAAACCGCGACTCGTGCATCGTGCTGTAGAAGAGCACGCAGCTTACCCTTCAGGACCGCTTGGTTGCCTGGGTCCGGCTCGACCGCGGCGATCTGCCGGAAAGCGCCTTTGGTCTGCGTGAGGAAGGTTTCCACCACGCTGCCGTGATGAGCGCCGGCATCGAGCAGAAATTCCTGGCCGTGTAACGCCGCTGCCACTTCGGGAATGAAGAACCGGTCCCCCGTTGAAACCGGCGCTCCCTCGAAGGTCCATTCCCCGCGCAGCCGTCGCCACGCGAGAAACTGCAGGTGATGCGCGCGGGACGCATGGTCGTCCCAGCGCGCCAGCACCTCTGCGGTCTTCGCCCGGTCAAGCGATGTCAGCGGATCTGCGAACCAGCCGTTCGACAGCGGATGCACAGCGCGGAAGCTTTCCGCCAGATCATAGAACGGCACGACGTCCGCAAAGCCCTGCTCCCGCAGCAACCGCTCCAGCGGCACGTAGGGTGCGGTCACGATGCTGATGGCGAGGCGCAACCCGCGTTTGTCGCGCTCCGGCACATCGTCGGGATGGAGCAGCCGCACGCCGGACCAGCACGGCTCCTTCGCGAGCTGCTGGGCGTTGCGGTCGATTGCCATGACAAAATCGTGCCCCACCGTCTTCAGGAAATCGCGCGCAAAACGGCCCATGTTTCCAGCGCCGTAGAGGGCGAGCGGCATATCGGCCAGAACGGGAGAATAGAGGCACGGCGCGGTTGCCAATTCCGCCAGCAGCGATGCAGCAGAGCTAGGGCTTGGTAGATAGCCGAATGATCTAGCCTTGTGCGGCAACGGCGTCTCGCTGCAGGAGGACGAATCGATTGACGTCATTTTTGCCACTACCCGCATCCATTGCCCAGGGCCGACTTTTCTTGCTCGCCGACAGTTGCCGCTGATGGCCGTTGCACAGCGCGACGTGAGCCCAGCTGTTCGCCGACCAGCATAATGCGGGCCCGGCGCAAAAGTATGGTTAACGCAACGTTAAGATTGGTCGTCTATCTGACAGCCTGGGGCCGATCGACATTGGCGTCTCAGGAACGTCGGAAATGGAATCCGAATACAGCCCGTCCGAGTCAGGCTTTGTGCAGAAAGGTCAAAGTATGCCCGCCTATAAAATTCTTTTTGCCATTCCTCCGTACCTTGGCGACAAGATTGAGGCGATACGACCAGGAAAACTGCGAAGTTTTTTTGCTTTCCCTTATGGGGTACTTTGCCTCGCCTCTTACATAAAGAAGGCGACCTCCGGCGCCCATGAAATAAAAATCAACGATCTCAATCAGCACAGCGTCGCCCAAGGTCTTGCGCAATTTGCGGAAGTCCTGAACGAGTTCAAGCCCGATATCGTGGGGATATCCGTCATGTTCGACGTGTCCTACAAGCACGTTGCGGGACTGGCGGCTGCGGCCAAGGCCGCCAATCCGGAAACCAAAGTTATTTTGGGTGGCGCTGCCATAACGACAGCTTGGGATGTCATCTTAAACGATCAGCCGTTCGTCGATGCGCTTTGTTATTCGGAAGGAGAGCTTGCGCTCGTCAAGCTCCTGGACTCAGACGATCTGCAAAAAGAGTTACTCACCGATCCCTGGGTTACCCGGCAATCGATCGGCGCGGGGAGGAAGCCAAAAACAAAGACATTGGAAAACCTGAACGACGTCATCGCCATCGACTATAGCCTTATCGACACCGACGAATATGGCATGATCGAAGCGTTTTCTCCATTTCGCAAAGCGAAAGAGGAGGAGGTCAAACAATTTTTCATTGTGACTTCGCGCGGATGCCCGTTCAAATGCGTTTTTTGCGCGGAACCCACCTTGCATGGCGGCACCATGCGCTACGCCAGTCTGGATGTTATCGAAGATCACATCAAATATTTGGTCGACTCCTATGGAATGAACGTGCTCACCATTTACGACGACCAGCTGCTGTTGAACCACAAGAGAGCAAAAGAATTTTTCAGAATTCTGGCAAAATATAACCTCAGGGTCGAGACGCCGAATGGGCTGACCGCTGCCTATATCGATGACGAAATGGCTGCGCTCATGAAGGCCGCAGGCATGGACACCGTGCAGCTGGCGATCGAGTCCGGCACCGAACATATGCTGCGCAATGTGATCAAAAAGCCGCTACGCCTGAACAAGGTCGCTCCGGTTGTTGAGCTGCTGCACAAGAATGGCTTGTTCGTTCAGGGCTTCTTTGTGATGGGTATTCCGGGCGAGCGGGAACAGGACCGTATCGAGACCAGCCAATTCATCAAGGATGTCGGATTGGACTGGGGCAGCTTCAGTCTTGCTTCGCCCATTCGCGGGTCCGAGCTTTACGATATTTGTGTCAAGAACCAGTATATCCCTGAAAAAATGGGAATCGGGGAATACGAACTCGGCACCTACATCATCCGCGCTCCGGGCCTTGACCCCGAAACTCTTCCCCAGAAATCATATCGGATGAATTTGGACGTCAACTTTATCAACAATCGGCGGATGCGGATCGGGGACTATCAGGTGGCCGCGCGCTGCTTCGAGGACGTTATCGAACGCTACCGCGAGCACGCTTTCGCGCATTATTTCCTGGCCAAGGCTTATGAAAAAATTGGCGGCAACGATCAGAAGGTACAGGACAATATGCGACTCTATGACGCCATCATTGCAAAGAACGACACCTGGAGAAGCCATGCCGATCATTTTGGATTGATCGGGCATCTACGGCTTGCTGCCGCAGCCATTGCGGGCCCTGCAGATGCGGAATTGATGAGCGCGTAACGTTAGCGCGCGGCGATTGGGCCCACAGACCGGCGGCGAGTTCATGCAACTTTCAATATTACTAGCGACGAACCGGACGGGCCTGCTGGCTTGTTCCAGAATCGCCCAGGCCTGTTCCTGGGCATCTCCGGATATCGAAGTCATCGTCCGCGACAATTCAGGCGACGCGCAAAAACGCGAATTTCTCGTTCTTTGCCAGCGCGATTATTGCAAGATCGTCGTCGCCGAACCGTGCGACATCCTCACGAATTTTACCGAAACATTCCGGCTGGCGAAAAGCGAGTTCGTTTTCGTTCTCGCCGACGACGATTTCTGCTTCGATCACGCCATCGCCGCGTTGCCGAGCGTGCTCGGCCAGTATCGCAACGACCCCTCGGTCACGGGCGTGACCGGAGCCTATGTCGTCGAAGGCTCGCAAGGCACGTCGATCATGAGCTATCCGAATGCAGAATCGGACGACGTCGTGGCTCGCGTGAGCGGATATTTGAGCTATTCCGGCCCGAACATCTTCCATTATGCGCCGATGCGGCGAGACATCGTCGGACGCGTCTTCGGTTTCATCAATGCGATGCCCGCTTTGTTTTCTTTTCACGATCAGATTCTTTCCTTGCTCTATTTGCTCAACGGAAAATTTGTCCGGCTTAACCGGCTCTTGTATCTTTACGATGTTGGTGTCTGGGAGGTGGGTAACTCCGCACAAAAGCGCGACGTCGACTTTTACAAGGACGCTGGCTTGGACCCGGCCATCAACAAACTGCACTGGTTTCTATGCGGCTTTGAGGGCGCGGTGCTGGCGCGCAACTCGGATATATTTCCCGACTATCCGATCGCCCAGCGCCAAGTCATTGCAGACCGTTGGTTTTCAGGGATGTTCATGAGGTTCAAAGGTCATCCGCGGCTCACTTTCGAATCTCGTTTCACGGGCGAAGCCGACAAGCTGTGCGCGAAATTGCTGACATCGACGGGACAACTGTCGTTTCAGGGCATGCTGGCGGAAATCTGCAGCCTGATCGCCCTGTTTTCCAAAGATCACGCGCAACGCTATCACGATTTCTGGAGTGCGGTGCTCAATAGGCGGGCGCCGGTACCGCATGTTGCCAGCATCATGGCCAAAAAACGTGCAGTCTGAAAACGCGGGATTCTGTCCACTTGGAGGTTGGATGTCAACGCAGCAACAAATTCCATGAAAGTCGTCATCCTCGCTGGCGGGCTCGGCACGCGCATTTCCGAAGAGAGCAACTTGAAGCCCAAGCCGATGATCGAGATCGGCGGCAAGCCCATTCTCTGGCACATCATGAAGATCTATTCGGCGCACGGTGCCAATGATTTCGTGATCTGCTGCGGCTACAAGGGCTACGTCATCAAGGAATATTTCGCCAACTATTTCCTGCATATGTCCGACATCACCTTCGACATGGCGGACAATAGCATGGTCGTACACGAGAGAAAGGCCGAGCCATGGCGCGTGACGCTGGTCGATACCGGTGAACACACGTTGACGGGCGGGCGGCTAAAGCGTGTCGCGCAGCACATCGAGAATGAAGAGGCATTCTGCTTTACCTATGGTGACGGCGTCAGCAATGTGGACATTCGCGCATCTATCGAATTCCACCGTCGTCACGGCAAAATGGCCACGGTCACCGCGGTGCGCCCGCCCGGGCGCTACGGCGCCTTGGAGCGGGCGGGGGATCAGGTGACCTCCTTCATTGAGAAGCCGCGCGGCGATGGCGGCATGATCAATGGCGGCTTTTTTGTTTTGTCTCCGCGCTGCGTCGAACTCATTGAAGACGATGACAGCAGCTGGGAAGGATCGCCCATTATCCGTCTTGCAGCCATGGGCCAAATGATGGCCTTCGAACATCGCGGGTTCTGGCAGCCGATGGATACCTTGCGTGACAAGACGATGTTGGAACAACTATGGGCATCCGGCAAGGCGCCATGGAAAATCTGGCAGTGACGCGCACGGCGCGCGCTGCGTTTTGGCGCGACAGGCGCGTCCTGCTCACGGGCCATACCGGTTTCAAGGGCTCATGGCTGACGCTCTGGCTGCATCGGCTCGGCGCCAAGGTCACGGGCATCGCTCTGCCGCCTTTGACCGAGCCCAACCTTTACACCGAAGCCAAGATTGAAGCGCATTGCGAAAGCCAATTTTGCGATATCCGCGATCCTTTGGCGCTGGCGGACTTGATTCAAGCGGCGCAGCCGGAGGTCGTCTTGCATTTGGCGGCCCAGCCGCTGGTACTCGCCGGCTACCGGGATCCGCTTGCGACGTTCGAGACCAATGTGATGGGCACCGCCCACGTGCTGGATGCGCTGCGTGGGATAGACAGTGCGCGTGTCGCGGTGATGGTGACGACCGACAAGGTCTATCGCGATCACGAATCGACTCGACCCTATCGTGAAGACGATGCGCTCGGGGGGCATGATCCTTACAGCGCCAGCAAGGCGGCCAGCGAAATCGTCATCGCCAGCTATCGGGATGCGTTCCTGTCGGTCCAGGGCGTCGCGGTGGTGAGTGCCCGCGCCGGCAATGTGATCGGCGGTGGCGACTGGTCGGAGGATCGTCTCATCCCCGACGCGGTTCGCGCCTGGCAGGCAGGGCAGGTTCTTCAGGTCCGTCGTCCGCTTGCCGTGCGGCCATGGCAACACGTGCTGGAGCCGCTTTTCGGTTACCTGACCTTGGCGCAACGGCTATGGGAGCAATCGGCGCCGGCCGAAGCCTATAATTTTGGGCCGGACGCCAGTGCGGCCGTGTCGGTCGGCGAAGTGATCGAATTGGCCCGCCGTGCATTTGGGCGGGGCCAAGTGCAATATGGCGACGGCACGGATGGCCCTTACGAATCCGCTTGGCTCGCCCTCAACGCGTCAAAGGCGCAAGCCGTGCTCGGCGTCGCGCCGATCCTGTCGTTGGCGCAAGCGGTTGACCAGACGATGGCGTGGTACCGCGCCCAGGGGCAAGATGCGGATGCGCGGCAATTGTGCTTTGCCGACATTTCCGAGTTCGAAGGGCTTGCGCTGAAGCGGTTCGCCGCCGTGTCCCAGACTCGATCACATGCGATTTGAGCCGATACCGCTTAACGGCGGATACCTTATCCATCTTGATCCTCGCACGGATCAACGCGGCACGTTCGCGCGCGCCTTTTGCGAGCAGGATTTCTCCGCCAATGGGCTCGAAAGCGTGTTCGTGCAAGCCAATGTCAGTACAAACACCCGCGCTGGCACGGTGCGCGGCATGCATTTTCAGCGCGATCCGCACGCCGAGGTCAAGCTCGTGCGTTGCACCAAAGGAGCTATCTACGACGTCGTCGTCGATATGCGCGAAGGATCGGCGACGCATTTGCGCTGGTTCGGTGTCGAGCTTTCGGAACAAAACGGACTTGCGATGTACGTGCCGAAAGGTTTCGCGCACGGCTACCAGGCGCTCACCGACGGCGCGACCGCCTTCTATATGGTGAGCGCATTTTACGCGCCGCAGTCCGAGGGCGGCTTGCGATTTGACGACCCAAGACTAGCCATTGGGTGGCCGCGCGCCATTTCCGAATTGTCAGACAAGGATGCCCGATGGCAGTTGCTGGCTTGATCCTGCTGACGGGAGCGACCGGCTTCGTGGGCCGGCAGGTGCTGCGCGAGCTTAACCAACGAAATTGCCGCGTGCGGCTCGTCGTCCGGGAAGGAAAGCAAGTCCCGCCCTCGGCCGCGATCGAAAAAATCATCGCGACGCCGGATCTGTGGTCCGAAAGCGCTGCCTGGTGGTCCGATGTTTGCTGCGGCGTCGACACCGTGATCCATGTCGCCTGGTATGCCGAACCGGGCCGCTATCTTCATTCGCCGATCAATCGGGAATGCCTGGAGGGAACGCTGCGGCTCGGGCAGGGCGCGATCGATGCCAAGGTTCGGCGCTTTGTCGGGATCGGCACCTGCTTTGAATATGATCTCGGCGCCGGACTGCTGAGTATCGAGACGCCGCTGCGGCCATCGACGCCCTATGCCGCCGCCAAGGTTGCCGCCTTCCAGGCGCTCTCGCAGTCGCTTCCGCAACACGGCGTCGAATTCGCCTGGTGCCGGTTGTTTTACCTCTACGGGGAGGGTGAGGATGAGCGGCGGCTGGTGCCTCACCTGCGCGCCAAGCTCAAGGCTGGCGAACCGGCCGAATTGAGCAGTGGCGAACAAATCCGCGACTATCTGGATGTGCGCGACGCCGCGCGGATGATCGTGGAGGCCGCGCTCGGTACCGTGCAAGGCCCGATCAATATCTGCTCCGGGATTCCCGTCACGATCCGGCAGATCGCCGAGCGGATCGCCGACGAATATGGCCGCCGCGATCTGCTGCGTTTCGGCGCCCGCCCGGAAAACCCGGCCGATCCGCCTTCCGTCATCGGCGTGCGCAGCGCGCGTTAGCGCATTCGACTAGCCGCCGAGCTGGCACCGGCTTGGTTAATCCCTGTTAACCATTCTTCTTTAAAACAGCCAGCCGATGCCTCTTATTGCAGGAATACGCCATGAAAGCTCGGCTGGAACCGCGAATCAATCTCGCAGGACGGACGCCGCTGGAAACGGTCATCCCGTTGGCGACGCCCTTCATCGTGTTCGCCGATCCGGCCAGTTCCTGCAACTTCAAATGCACCTTCTGCCCCACCGGCCATCGCGACATGATTGCCGAGACCGGGCGCTTCCAAGGCGTGATGAAATTCGAGGTCTTCAAGAAGATCGTCGACGACCTGGCGGAGTTCGACAAGCCCCTCAAAGTTCTGCGCATGTACAAGGACGGCGAGCCGTTTCTCAACAAGCGGCTGGCCGAGATGGTCGCTTACGCCAAGAAATCGAAACGTATCCACTATATCGACACCACCACGAACGGCACGTTCCTCTCGCCCGACCGGGTCGGGCCTGTGCTTGAAGCCGGCATCGACAAGATCAATATTTCGGTCGATGGCATGACCGAGGAGACCTACGCGCGATTTACCGGGTTTAAGTTCGACTTCAGGAAATTCGTCGAGAACGTCAAATGGATCTACGAGAACAGGGGCGCTTGCGAAATCGTCGTCAAGATTCCTGGCGAGCTCATTACCGACGCAGAGCGCCAGCTATTCTTTGACACCTTCGGCGATCATTGCGACCGCATTTTCGTCGAGAATTTTGCTCCATGCTGGCCGGAATTCGACATCGAAGAACACACCGGCGTCAAGATTAGCAAAGGCATCTACCAGCAGGACATCGGGGACACGGATACCTGCCCGTACATTTTCTACGGCTATTCGGTGAACGCCGACGGCCTTGTCAGCTCCTGTTTCCTGGATTGGGGCCGCAAGCTGGTGATCGGCGACGTTCGCCGCCAATCGATGAAGGAGATTTGGAATTCCGAGCGCATGAATGCGCTGCGTCTGCAACATCTTGAGGGGCGACGACGGCAGAATGGCGTGTGCGGCAATTGCGGGCAACTGAGCCACTGCCTGCCGGACAACATTGATGCTCACCGCCTGCCGCTGTTGGAGAAATTCAAGAAGCTCGTTCCCCTCGATCCAAACATCGAGCCGCCGGGCGGCGTCAATCGCACATTTTCGGCGGTGGCGGCCGAATGAAAATCCTGCACGTCACGCCGCATCTGGGCGGCGGTGTCGGCAAGGCGCATGCGGCCCTTCGTGGCGTCTTGCCCGAAGAGGTGGAGCAGACCTTTGTCTTGCTCGAACAGCCTCGCGACCGGCGCTACCTCGAATTGATCGAAAGCGGCGGAGCGCGCGTTGTCACCGCGGCAAGTCTTGAGCAGGTGGCCGAACTGGCAAGCAAAGCCGACATCGTCCAGTTCGAATTCTGGAATCACCCCCGGCTGTTCGAATGTCTTGCCCGCTGCGCCTTTCCGGCGATGCGCACGGTCTTCTGGTCGCATATTTCGGGTGTCAGCAAACCGCTAATCCCACCTGGGCTGATGGAAGAGGCGATGCGCTTCGTCTTCACGACGAAGGCTTCGCTCGACATTTCCTCGTCGGTCCTGCTTTCCGAGATGGCACGAAGTAAGCTCGCGGTCATCAATAGCGGCTTCGGTTTCCCGCGCGCCGACCGACGCGTGCCCGTACGCAATAGAAATCCCGCTATCGCGTATCTCGGGACCGTCGACTTCGTGAAAATGCATCCGGGATTTTTCGACACTATAGATGCGCTGACCGGCGACGATATCCGTGTTTCGGTCTGGGGCGCCATCGATCCGTCAGGTCCCGTTGCTGTACGCGCGCGGGCGATGCGCCGTCCGGAACGCATGACGTTTCATGGGGAGACGGCAGAGCCGGCGGTCGCGCTTGCCGATGCGGATATCTTCTTCTATCCCCTGCAGCCCGATCATTACGGCACGGCCGAAAATGCGCTCATCGAGGCGATGTCGCTTGGGCTAACCCCCGTTGTCTTGAACAATCCGGCGGAAATGGTGATCGTGCGCGATTGCGATACCGGATTTGTCGCGCAGTCCGTCGAGGAATGCGTTTCAATATTGCAAATGCTGCTTTTGCTGCCGGAGTTGCGGGAAAAGATCTCGCGCAATGCCATCCGTCACGTCGCGGAAAACCGAACAGCAACACAGGCTGCATTCGATTTTATGGTTTTATGGCTGGGATTGCTCAGTAAATCGCCGCAGCCTTGCGATTTCCGACGTGCAATCGGGGCCAATCCGGCGGATTGGTTTGTCGCGACCCAGTGCCTGCCTGGTGTGGAATGGAACCCACCAACGTGGAAACATGCGCAACAGCGATCTAAAGGTACTCTTGCGCATTTCGAAAGCGTCTTTACGAGTGACGCCTCGCTTGCCCGGTTTCGGCTGTAGGCCCGGATGACCCGAAGCGGCGGCTCTGACATGTCCACATTGACGGTGGCTATAACGGGTAGGGCAGAAGCGTCCCAGAGGTGCAAAAATAGGCGCCGATCTGGACGTCCATTGGAACTCAACTTCCGATTTTGGCTTATAAGTAGACTCTGGGACTACGGGACGCGCCGCATGGCGCGGTCGAGAATCCCAAGACCGGGCGGAATAAACGCAACAGCCGCTACAGGAGAACACGAATGAAAATTTTAGCAGCAATCGGTGCACTTGCAGTTGTCTTCGCCGTCGTCGCTGCGGTCTTTTTCTGTGGCGGGTTCTATAGCGTGGCCGGCACGGCGGAGGAGCCGGCAATTGTGAAATGGGCGCTGAACCAGGTTCGCACCGCTTCGATCGTTCGCCATGCGCATGATCAGCCACCCCCCGGTTTCGACGATCCCGCCAAGGTGCAGGCCGGGGCACGCGAATTTGACGAGCACGGCTGTGTCAATTGCCACGGCGCCCCCGGCGTGAAATGGGCCAAGTTCTCAGAAGGGCTGCATCCGGATCCACCGGACCTCAAGGACGTCGTCCCTGAGGTCACGCCGTCGCAACTGTTCTGGGTGATCAAGAACGGCATCAACATGACGGGGATGCCAGGCTTCGGAGCCGCCGGTGCGACGGACGAAGACATCTGGGCTATCGTGGCCTTCCTGAAAAAGCTCCCGAGCGTTTCCGAGGCCGACTACAAGGCTTGGACCGCGCCGCTGCCTGCGCCGGCAGCAAAACCGTAGCGCCCAGTACGACACTAGCGATGCAGGCACGCGTACAGCCGAACGAGGCGCCGGCCTGCCGCCGGAATGGCGGTGCTGGTCTGTTCGCTCCTCATTGCGGTTTTGCACGAAAGCCAAAAGTAGCCCGCGTCCGGATCGACGACGAGACGGGTCGGTTTGAACTCCGGCGCCACGAGCACCGATAGGTACGGGGTCGTCGAATTCCATGCGAGTCGGTTGAGGTCGGTGCCAATACGTCGCGACGAAACGAAAAGCGGGTCGCCAAAGGCCGGATCAGAATCCTTCCCCGTCGCGAGCGCGCGCACCGCGGCCTTGTAGTCCATCCACGACCAGACGAATTTCGTCGTCTCGACTGCATATACGAGCATCGTCAGCAGGATTGCGCCGGAGATTATCCGCGGATTCAGGCTCTTCTCTACTGTTCCCGCCAACAGCGCCAAGAGCGGAAGCGGAGACTTTCGTCGCCCCTCTTCGTGCATTGCATGCACAGCGGCCAGAACGCCGAGCACAGGCGTCGCGATCAGCAGGACCGTCCTCAAATTGTACCTTGCCTCGGTGAGGAGCGATCTATCGAACCAGACCCAGTACACAGCGAGGGCGGCGGCGCAGGCAAGTGCTGCGTAAGCATGCGCTCTTGCCGGATTCACCCGTCGCAGCAGGACGGCCGCGATTGCGTAGCCCGTCAGTGCCGCGAGCAGCGATAGGAAGGCGGGTTCTGCAAGATTCCTGATGTCGATAATTTTGTACGCGGCCGCAGCGAGAACGCCGGCAATATAATCGTCGGGCCGTATTGTCATCTTGACGATGAGCCAGATCGTCATCACGACAAAAAATGCGCCGAGGGCTCTGACGAAGGTTACATCGCGCCAGCCGCGCAGAAAAAGGGCGAACAGGATCGCAGCCGAGAGAACGATTGCACCTTCGTGCGTAAATAAGAGCGCCAGCAGCCCGACGAACACGGTGGCCGCGCCACGCAGATTGGTCGGGGCGCAAAGGCAGACGGCAAGAACCGGCCAAAACACGGCATGCGCCATCCACATTTCGGTCGGCGCGCCGAAGACCAGCGGGCAAAGGCATGCGGTCGAAAGACAGGCGTATCCGAAAATCACGCGGCTGGCCGTACGGTCGGCCACCAGCGTCGCAAGGAGCCCCAGCATTGGGGCCGAGAAGAACAGCAATCCGTAGACGGCGATGCCGCCTTTCGCGTTCTTGGTCAGGGCGACATAGGCCTCGGCCGGGATGTAGGCAAAAACGTAGGTGAACAAACGGCCCGAAATGTTGTGCCAGTGGAATGACCAGGCATCCTGCGCGGCGACCGCGTAGGAAAAGATCGATCCGTCACCGAACATCTGCAGCTCGGAGATAAGTCCGACGACGACGTAAAGGATCGATGTACTGATCCCGGCGGCGATCATAAGAGCGCGCAAGGACCGATGCGCCGAACGAGTTTCGACTTCAGCGTTCATAGCGCCATCCGCCGCTTCCGCCATCCCGTCAAAAGCTCAGCGTTTCGCCCCGTCTCTGCGCAATGGCGATTGCGCCAGTAAGGCCGGCGAGCACCGCCCAGTAGGCGTAGCGGAAATCCGAGGCGACGCCGACGGCAAAGAAGGTCAGCGTATAAACGGCGGCCGATCCGCAAGCCCCGATGGCAAACGTTCCCGCTGGCGTGTCGCGCCGCCGCCACGCCAACGCGCACACCGCGATGCAGACGAGCAGCCAGGAACCCGGGCGGAACAGCGGCGTCAGCTTGAGCAAGTCATGAATCGCCTTGAGAGCGACAAAGGCGGGGCGATCGGCAAATGGCAAGTTGGGCGGGTCGTCAATGTCTTGCACCCACATTGTGAGGTTTGCGCCGCCCGCCAGAAAATTCCACATGAACGAAGCGCGGTGTTGCAGATAGGCGACGGGATGGTGTGTCACCGCGCGCTGCCAGACTTCGGCAAGAGCCGGCGTGCCGAAAATTTTATCGCTTTCGAGCCGCTTCATCACGAATTGGCAGGTATCGAACCTCCAATAGATGTCCCACTCCGTCGGCTGATAGCAGCCTGTGGTGAGCAGGGCATTTTCCGACGCGGTCCAGGTAACCGGAAATTGATTCTGTTGGGTAAAGTGGCTGATGCCGCCGAGGTCGAAGACCATGATCGGGTGCATCGGATGTTGCCGCACCGCGCCAAGCGCGCCGTAATACACAACCTGCACCAGCGCAAAAAGCGCGATCCCCGCCGGCACAAAAATGATGGCCGCGCGCTTCCAGGAAAATTGCGCGGGCCATACGATAGCGGCTGCGAGAACCGGCGCGGCGATGAGGGCATTCGGACGCAGCAAAACGCCGAGCGCGAGCAGGCCGAGCGCCAATGCTTGGACCGGCACGCGCAGCTTGGCCGCGCGATCGGCGACAACGAAAGCAAGCACGGCCGCTAGTAGCCATAGGCACGCGAACAGGACGTCGCGCCAAAGGGTGCCGATGAAAACAAAGGCCGGTGGCGACAGTGCCAGCATCAGCACCAAGGCCGCGAGCCAGACCGAACGGCGCGCCAAGGTCAGAGCCAGCAGGCCAAAGGCCAACCAATAAAGCGTCACGATCAGCAGAAACAGGCTGGCTGAGCCGGGCGCGATCGGATCGATCAGCGACCACAGCACGACCATCACCGGAGATTGCCAATCGCCACGGAAGCCTTTGGCGATGTCCTGATAGACA
The DNA here is from genome assembly GCA_003133345.1 of Hyphomicrobiales bacterium. GTDB lineage: Bacteria > Pseudomonadota > Alphaproteobacteria > Rhizobiales > Xanthobacteraceae > Pseudolabrys. The sequence continues at coordinate 35,514 of PKXB01000204.1, forward strand.
AAGCGCGCATCGTAGGTCCAGACGCCGGGATAAAACACCAGCAGCGTCAGGCCAAAGCCGGCGGCGACCATTGCGATAGTCAGCAACGCGGAATGTCGCGATAGCGGTAAGATTGTCTGGGCGCCTTTAGGCGAGGGCTGCATAGACGTCTCCGGAATTGGCGGCGGGCGGCAGTTCGGCAAGCCAGCGAGCGATGGCATTCGCGTCGATCCAATCGCTGTGCTCGAACGTTTGGCTCTCGCCCAATATCGCATTGAAACGGGCGTAGCCGAGCGCGCTGCACCGTTCGACGCAGGCGCGCGCGATGTCGCGCTGGATCAAGGTAAACTCGAAAGACAGCGCTTGAACCGGCTGCCCGAGACCGGCCAATACCTCGGCCTCAAAACCTTCGACGTCGATCTTGATGAAGGCAGGCATACCGTGCCGTGCGATCAACGCATCGATGGTCGTGATCGGAACACGCAGACGCTTGGGCCAGGTTTGGCCTTCCCAGCCAGGCGCGTTTGCGGCCGCGGCAATGAAATCCGTCGACACAGTCGAGACGGTCGGGTTGTCGATATTGACGCGTAACTCGATGAAACCCGGTTGACTTCCGACGGCTGCGGCTTCGATCGTGACTTTCGGGTCGCGGCGGTAGAGCAGGCGCAAGGTCTTAACCAGCGCCGGCTGCGGTTCGACCGCCACGACCCGCGCCCCCAGCCGCCGGAAGGCGGCGACGCGGTCGCCTACATGCGCGCCGATGTCGAACACCAGATCACCCCGCCGCACGAATTGACGGTACAGCCGGTCCATGGCTGGGCCATGCTGCCGGTCGCCATAATAGATGCGCAGCGACCGGACAATTCCTCGTACCGTCCTGAGGGCATCAAGCATGATGGGNNCGAATAACGAGCCGAGGAGAGGCGAGGCGGTCGCAACGGCGAACGGCGCGGCCAAAATGAGCCCGGTCGTGCCCAACAGCGCCCATCCGATATCGTTCGGCGCCTTCATGGCGATGACGGCTAGTACGACGCAACCGGCTAGCATCTGCGGCCACAATTTTGCGAAGGCGAGACTCCAGGGTACGGCATGGCTTTCGCGCGTCTGGCTGTTCCAGGTGCCGCCGCGTCGAAATACGAAGAGGCGGATGAGAAAAATCGTGTGCGTGAGCGCGATGACCGGCGACAGCAAAACCATGAACAAAGTCTCGCTCGCGATGTTCAAGACGAAGGCAACGACGCCGCCATAGGACCGGCGTGCGGAACGCCGCAGCAGCACATCGACGATGCTCGCGATCTTCGGCGCAAACGTCATCAACATGACGATGGCGAATAGCGCGGCGCCGGCGCCGAACTTGACCGGCACGGACGGCGCCGACGGCGTNNGCGAACAACAATTGGAATCGGCTGATCGGTTTCAGGCCGGGCATGCGCAAGAGCTGCCAATACTGCATATTGCCCTGGCACCAACGCAGATCGCGGCGGCTGAATTCCATCAGCGTCGGCGGGTTCTCTTCCCAACTCAATCCCTCGATCGGTAGCACCCTGACCTCGTAGCCGGCCCGGCGCATCAGCACGGCCTCGACCTGGTCATGGCTGAGAAGATGACCGCTGAGCGGCCCGTTCCCCGGCAGCACCGGCATGCGGCAATGCGCGATGAATGGCGCAAGGCGGATGACGGCGTTATGGCCCCAATAGGGTCCGCAATCGCCCTGCCACCAGGTGGCGCCCAATGTGTAGGAGCGCATGCCGAGCCGCATGCCGAATTGGAATACGCGCGCGAACACGCTGACCGATGGCATCCCGACAATCAGCGTCTGCAAGATGCCGAGGGTCGGGTTGGCCTGTGCGATCCGCAACAGACGCAGCACGGCGTCCGCCGGCATGAAGCTGTCGGCATCGAGCGTGATGGCGAATTCGTGATTGTTGCCCCAGCGGTCGCAGAATTCGCGGATGTTGCCAGACTTGAAGGCGGTGTTGACCGCGCGTCGACGGTAGGTGACCGGGATCGTGCCTTGCCACTTGGCGGTAAAGGCCTCGAAGCATGACGTCTCGGCCGCGATGATGCCGGGATCGCTGCTGTCGCTCAGAAGATAGACATGAAACAGGAGCGCGACGCGCGCCTGCACCAGGCCGTCCATCAGCGGTTGGAGATTGCGGGTCACCTGCTCTGGGCCCTCATTGCGGATGCACATCAGGATCGCCGTCGACGCGATCACCGGCTCGTCGCCACGGATGCTCACCGCGAGAGGGTTCACGGCCGCGGCCGGATCGCGGCAAAAGCGCATGATCAAAAACCCGATTGTGGCATTCCAGAACCCGACCACCGACCAGGGCAGGGTCACGGTGAAAAGCACAAGAAAGGCGATGGCGCCGACGCTATAAGGCGGAACCGCTACCGCCGCGAGCCACAGCACTGCGGCCATGGTGGCGGCAATCAGGACGGCAAACAGCGCCCGGCGGCGCGCAAGTACTGTCGTTAAAGGGCCTTCCGCTGTGGCAGAGAGGGCGGTCACACGATCGAGCATGGCTTTGGCAGTCCCTCCTGCTTTCTTGTCCCGTTCAGGATATACCCGTAGCGCGATCGCAAAGTCCAAGGCGGGATCAGAAAAGTGCCCGATCGAACCACCGAAGCGTTGTGGTATGTTGGCGCCGGATGCGCTGAAATCCGCAACGAGCCGCTGGCCGAACCCGGGCCAGGCGAGGTTCGGGTCCGGGCGCTTTATAGTGCAATCAGTCGCGGCACCGAAAGGCTGGTACTGGCCGGCCGCGTTCCAACGAGCGAGTTTGAGCGCATGCGCGCGCCCTTCATGGGCGGCAGTTTCCCGTTTCCGGTGAAATACGGTTACTCCACCGTCGGCTGCGTCGAGGCGGGGCCGGCCGAAATGGTCGGCCGGATTGTCTTTGTGCTCCATCCGCACCAGAGCCTGTTCAATGTCCCGTTGAGCGCTGTCGTGGCACTGCCCGATGGTGTGCCGCCCGCCCGCGCGGTGCTCGCCGCCAATATGGAGACCGCGCTCAACGCGGTCTGGGATGCGGCGCCGGCTGGCCGCGTTACCATTGTGGGTGCGGGTGTTGTCGGCGCGCTGGTCGCCTTTTTATGCGGGCGGCTTGCCGGCGCGCAAGTGACGCTCGTCGATATCAAACCTGCGCGCGCGGAGCTGGCGCAAAAGTTCGGCGTAAGTTTCGCTACGCCTGAAGCGGCGCCGACCGATTGCGACCTCGTCGTCCATGCCAGCGGAACGGCGGCTGGCCTTGCGACCGCGCTGTCGCTTGCTGGTTTCGAGGCGACCGTGCTCGAGTTGAGCTGGTATGGCGACGCCCTGGTGCCGGTTCCACTCGGGGCTGCGTTCCATAGCCGCCGGTTGCGGTTGGTCTCGAGCCAAGTCGGCCATGTCGCACCGTCGCACCGCGAGGGCTGGACGCATCATCGCCGTCTTGCCGACGCTGTGGCGCTGCTGGCGGATTCGCGTTTGGATGCCCTGCTGGCGCCCGCGGTGGCGTTTCATGATCTGCCGGCGCGACTTCCGGATATTCTTAACGCCAAGAACGGCGTACTATGCCAGCTCATTAGCTATCCTTGAGAGGTTCCTTTGTTCGCCGTCGAAGTCCGCGACCACATCATGATCGCTCACTCGTTCCGCGGGGCCGTGTTTGGCCCGGCGCAAGCCCTGCATGGGGCAACCTTTGTCATTGACGCGGCATTCATGGCCGAGACGCTCGACGCCAATGGCATCGTCATCGATATCGGGCGGGCGCACGAAGCGCTAAAGGCGGCTCTCGCGCCGCTCAACTATTGCAATCTCGACAGCCTGCCGGACTTCAAAAGCACCAACACCACGACCGAATTCCTGACCAAGCATATCTACGATCGGCTCGCGGACGCCGCGCGCGAAGGCAAGCTCGGCCGCGCCGGCCGCGAGCTCAAAGCGATCCGCGTCACGCTTTCAGAGTCGCACGTCGCACGCGCCTGGTACGAGGCGGCATTGTGGTAAGACGCGTCGCGTTCGCGGTGCCGGGCGATCTTGCGACCCCGACCGGCGGCTATGCCTACGATCGGCGCATGATCACGGAGCTTGAGTGTCTCGGTTGGAAAATCGATCTCGTCAATCTCGGCGAAGGCTTTCCGCGACCGAGCCAAGAGCAACGCAAAGCGGCGCAGGAACGGCTGATAGCCATTGCGGCGGGGTGCCCGATCGTCATCGACGGGCTCGCTTATGGCGTTCTTCCCGAAGTGGCTTTAGAGCTTTGCCCGCGTCATCGGTTGATTGCGCTCGTGCATCATCCGCTCGCGTTGGAATCGGGACTGTCTGCGGCGCAAGCTGATGAATTCCGCGCCAGCGAACACGCGGCGCTGGCGGCTGCAAGTCGCGTCATTGTCACGAGTGCGACGACCGCGCGGCTCCTTGCTGCCGATTACGGAGTGCCGGCTGATCATATCGTCGTCGCATGCCCGGGAAGCGATTCCGCTCCAGCGGCGCACGGAAGCAACGATGGCATCGTACGGCTGCTTGCCATCGGCGCGATGGTGCCGCGCAAGGGGTTTGACGTGCTGATCGCCGCACTCGCCACCCTCGCCGACCTGCCGTGGCATCTTACAATCGCTGGTGACCGTCGCCGCGATCCCGACGCTGCCGCGCAACTTGATGCCGATATTGTGCGCTGTAAGCTCAGCCACCGGGTTGCGGTGCTCGGCGCCGTGTCGCGTGAGCGCATCGCAGAACTCTATGCCGGGGCCGATCTGTTCACGCTTGCTTCGCGTTTCGAGGGCTACGGCATGGCTTTTTCCGAAGCCATTGCCCACGGTCTGCCGGTCATTGGCACGACCGCGGGCGCGATCCTGGAAACGGTGCCGGCGAGAGCAGGGGTGCTCGTTGCACCCGACGATGCGGCTGCGCTCGCGATGGCGTTGCGCCGGGTCATCGAAAATCCGGACGAAAGACGCCGCATGGCAGCGTCCGCGCGCGCGGCGGCGCAAGCGCTTCCGAGCTGGCAGGACTCTGCGAAACTATTCGCGCGCGCGTTTGAGGACGCCGCATGACGGGCTTTTCGGCTGACTGGCTCGCGTTGCGGGAGCCGCACGACGTCCGCGCGCGTAATCCGGCGGTGCTCAATGCAGTAGTGGCTTCACTGGCGGGCAATACCGCGGTCCGGATCGTCGATCTCGCCTGCGGCACCGGTTCGACGCTGCGCGCGCTTAGCCCTCGTCTTCCCGCCCGGCAGAATTGGCGGCTTGCCGACAACGATCTCGGCCTGCTGGCGCGTGCGACGGCGACGACGCATCCTGCGGGGGTCTCGGTCACGGCGGTTCCGCTCGATCTTAATCGCGATCTTGAAGCTGTGCTCGATGGGCCGGTCGATCTGATCACCACGTCGGCGCTGCTCGATCTCGTCTCGGCGGCTTGGCTCGAACGGCTGGCGGTCGAGATCGCGGCGCGAAAAATACCGATCTATGCGGCACTGAGCTACGACGGACGGATCGAACTCGGCCCCGCCGACCCGTTCGATGCGGCGATCATTGCCGCGGTAAACGCGCATCAGCGCACGGACAAGGGTTTTGGGCCCTCACTCGGTCCGGCGGCGGCCTCCTGTGCGATCGCACGATTTGAATCGCTGGGCTATTCCGTCGTTCACGGTGCATCCGACTGGGTCATCGGACCGGATGATCGTGACATTCAAATGGAAATTTTTGCGGGCTGGGCGAGCGCGGTGCGCGAACTCGGCGATTTGTCGCTCGCTGACACGGTCGGGTGGCTGACCCGCCGACGCGACGCCGTCGCCGCCGGAAGCTCATCAATCTGCATCGGTCACGTTGATGTTTTTGCGTGGCCGATGGGCACGCGCTGAGCCGACAGGTCGCAGTCGAACAACACCTCGTCGTCGAGTTGATGGGCGCGTATCGGCATGCGTAATGCCTGATTGGCTCGCTCGATTGGGGGCAAGATGAAGCTTGCACGCCCGCTGCCGAGGATGATCGGTGCGACCATCACGTGCAGACGGTCGAGGCAGCCGGCGGTGAGAAAACGCGACACCGTATCGGCCCCACCTTCGATCAGTACACGGCGCAAGCCGCGTGCGGCCAGCGCGGCAAGGATCGCAGGCGGAGCGATATGCCTATCAGCGGTGGGCAAGGCCAGAACTTCCACCTCGGGGGATAGGGCGCATCGCGTTCCTTCTGCTGTCACCAGCAGGCGGCGGACGCCATCGCCGGTGAAAACTTTGGCGCTGGCCGGAAGCCGCCCGTTTGGGTCGAGCACGACGCGGGCCGGATGTGGCCCGGCGACCCGCCGTACCGTCAGCAGCGGATCGTCGGCGAGTGCCGTGCCGACGCCAATGACGACCGCATCGACTAGCGAGCGTAGCCTATGCAGATGAGCGAGACCCGCCGGTCCGTTGATGTATTTCGAGTGTCCGGACGCGGTTGCGATACGCCCGTCGAGCGATTGGCCGATCTGGGCGATGACGACCAAATCGTCGACCGCCCCGGTTTGAAGCGGCTCGAACAGTTCGCCCCAGGGCGGGGGTAAGGGTTGCACCAGATTGCGAAAAGATTGCGCGAATTCGGCCCATAAATTGGAAGCGTCGCCATCGATGGGCGAATGATTTTCGCCGGCGCTTCTGCTAGTCTTGGCTGCCGGGGTATAGCTATTCTTCAACGGCACGGGGCGCTTGCCTTCATAAAAACAATCTCTTTTCGCAGTAAACTGGCACAAAACAGTTGGTATTGCGACCGGAATGGGCATAGGGGTCGCGGTGTTTACCAATGAGAGCCGATGGCCAAATGGCCAAAGGAAATTCTGGTAGGAAGATATATGAGTTCGGTCGGAAATAGCGTGGTTTCTAGTCTGTTCGGTACCAAAGGGCAGATTGGCGTCAATCGCGGGGTCGCCGAATTCCACGCCCGAAGGCCAGTGTTCATCAGCGGTGGGGGCGAAACGCTCCTCACTTTGCCGGTCGAAGGGCTCGACGATCAACGGCTTGCTGAATTTGTCGCGCTCTGCGCGCCGGTCGTGCCGCGGTTGGTCATCACGGCGCGCCGCGCGCTTGCGCTCGGTCTCGACGCAACCACGCCGGTGGGCTTGAATTTCACCGCGGGCCTCGACGTCGATATAATTCTCGCGCTTGTGGCCGATGCCAAAATCGATCGTCCCATTGACGTTAAGGCGGCCGGTCCTGCGGCCTCGGCCGCAATCGAACTCGTGAAGTTATCTCAAGGCCTGCCCGCGGTACTGGTTGCCGACGTTGTGGCGGGAGGTGCGATCAACCACCACATCATCACAGTCGAGGCCGAGGCAGTTGCACGTTTCGGCGACGAAACCATCCGATCGCTTGCGATCGCCAGTAAAGCCTCGGTGCCGCTTAATTCCGGCGCGCGCGCCGACTTCGTCGTTTTTCGTGATGCGATGGGCGGCAGTCCGGTCGCAATCATTGTCGGCAAGCCCGATTTCTCCTTACCCGTTCTGGTGCGCTTGCACTCCGCCTGTCTCACCGGCGACGTATTCGGCTCGCGGCGGTGCGACTGCGGCGATCAACTCAATCTCGCGCTTAAGCGCCTCGAAGAAATAGGCGGCGGCATCGTCCTTTATTTGCCGCAAGAGGGACGCGGGCTTGGCCTCGCCAACAAGATGCGGACCTATCAAATGCAGGACGATGGGCTCGACACGGTTGATGCCAACACGACGCTTGGGTTCGATGACGACGAGCGCGACTACGGCATTGCTGCCCGCATGCTGCAGATGCTCAAGTGCAATCGCGTCGTGCTCCTGACGAATAATCCAGCCAAGATCGACGGTCTCGCCAAATCTGGAATCGAGATTACGGGACGGATGGCGCTTGAGGCGCCGATCAATGCGGACAATCGCCGTTATTTGACTGCGAAGGCCGCTCGGGCCGGGCACCGGCTTAATCATCTTGTGACTTCACAAGCCGAACCGTCAGATGCCGAACGCGATTTGGCTCCGCTGGCACCTTGATATCGACAAATCCAGTGTCTTCGTGGCAAAAGCCGCGGGGGGGCCTCTACGGGACTAAGGAACGGTAACGATCATGCCAGACGCTGGCCCGGGTCGCTTGATCGGCGAGCTTACCTTCTTGGAAATTTCAAAGTTTCTCAGCGAGAGATCGATACTTTGTCTGCCGATCGGCTCGATTGAGCAGCATGGCCCCCACCTGCCACTCAACACCGATGTCGTATTGGCTGAGGGTTTTACTCGCCGCATTATTTCCCGCTGGGGCGAAGCTCTTGATCTTTGGCAGCTTCCAACGATGTCGATAAGCCTCGCCCGCGAGCATGAATGGGCGCCCGGCACGATGACGCTATCGATCCAAGGAATGACGACCTTCATGCGCGACCTGGGGAGCGAGATTGCTCGCGCGCTGCCGGCGCACAATCTGGTTGTCATCAATGGCCACGGCGGCAACAAGGGAATTCTGGAAGCTCTGGCGCAAGATTTGCGCGCTGACTTTGACCTCAATGTCTGTATCCTGCATCCTGCCGCATTGGCGGAGGTCAACGCGAATGTGGCGATTCCGGAGATACATGGGGGGAAAAATGAAACGTCAATGATGTTGGCAATTGCGCCCCAACTAGTTCGCCGGGATCTCATCGCTCAGCTAAAAAATCCCCCCGATGGAGAGGCCATTCGCAAGACGATCCTCCAAAAGGGGGTAACGTGGCCCTGGACGACAGACGATAAGCGGCTCGCCGATATGGGAGTGATCGGAGATGCCCATGCGGCGTCGGCGGAGTTCGGACAACGTATCGTCGATCATGTCGTCGAGACGGCCGGCGGCGTTCTCAAGCAGCTCTTGGACAACCAGCGCTTTTCGCGCGGCTAGGTGTGCAGGGGGTGCGCTAAACTCGCCGGAAAAGCTTCTGTTGGTTTGCAATTGAGCCGTTAAGCTATTGATCCATCTGCGGCCGGAAAACGTCGGTTTGTAAAAAACTCTAGGGTCTGTACCCAGATAAA
>PKXB01000094.1 GCA_003133345.1 Hyphomicrobiales bacterium
GCGTCGAGCCCGCCGCGATGGTCGACGGTCTTGAGCGCGTTGGCCGAAATCCGCACCCGCACCTTGCGCTTAAGCGAATCGGAAATCAGCGTGACATTGCGCAGGTTCGGCATGAACCGCCGCAGGGTCTTGATATTGGAGTGGCTCACTTTGTGCCCGACCAGCGGCTTCTTGCCGGTCAGATCGCAACGCCATGCCATGGCTCATCCCTCGAAAATGCGCCGGCGCATGCAGCGCCGGTCAGGTCGTTGATCGTGGAAGTCGGCCGGACGTATAGAGAGCGGGGTAACGAGCGTCAAGCCGAGCTATTCAGGCGGTTTTAGCGCATGATCCCGAAAAGTGGGAACCGGTTTTCGGATAAGATCATGCGCCAGCAAAAAGCCCGTTTTTATGGGCCGGCTATACGCCTCCCGCCAGGCTCGGCAACCGCCGGCGATCAAACATTCGACTTATTCGACGCCGACTTAAGACACATCGAACCCCGGCGGTTTCGACGCTTTCTTGTGGGGCAATAGGCGGGCGGACTGGCGCGTCTCTTGCAAGCCGGTTGCGACCGCCGGCTATATATTCGGCATCGGCCGACACCGGGTGAAACGTTTGCCCCGGTGCGAGAGAGGATGAAAGTTCGTGTTGGCACTGCGCCGCCATTTCCGCCTCGTGCTGATGCTTGCCGTCGTGCTGGCCGCCGCAACGCCGGCCGCCGTTCGCGCGCAGGGCAAGCTGGAAGCGCGCTACTCGGCGACGCTGGCCGGCATCCAGATCGGCAAGGGCAGTTGGGTGATCGATATCACCGATACCCATTACATGGCGGCGGCAAACGGCGTCACCACCGGCCTGATGCACGCCTTCACCGGCGGCGAGGGCACCAGCGCCGCGCATGGCACGCTGCAAGCCGGCCAGCCAATGTCCTCGATCTTCGCCTCCACCATTGCCGCCAGCCACAAGACCGACGACGTCAGCCTTACGGTCGCCAACGGCATCGTCACGGAATCCAGGCTCGATCCGCCGCTCGAAACCGAGCCGGATCGCGTGCCGATCACCGATGAGAACCGCAAAGGCATCCTCGACCCGATGACCGCATCGCTGATGCGCACGCCGGGCACCGGTAATCCACTGTCGCCGGAAGCCTGCCAGCGCACGGTGGCGATCTTCGACGGGCGGCTGCGCTACGACTTGCAATTCGCCTTCAAACGCATGGACAAGGTGAAGGCGGACAAGGGCTATGCCGGTCCGGTGGTGGTCTGCGCGGTCTATTTCTCGCCGATCGCCGGGTACATCTCGTCGCGCGCGGCCATCCGCTACGTGTCCAAGCTGCGCGAAATCGAAGTCTGGCTGGCGCCCATCGCCGGCACCCGCGTGCTGGTGCCATTCCGCATGCAAGGGCCGACGCCGATCGGCAAGTTCGTGCTCGAAGCCAACCAGTTCGTCTCGGTTCCGAGCCCGACCCGGGCCTCCGCCAATGGCCTGAAGACGCAATGACAGAATCGATGCTTGACTCTCGCGCGGGAGCCGACTCTTGCCCGTGTTAACGTTTAGAGGGGCCTAACGGCCCTTGAATCCGCCCCGCGCTACCCGATCTTGTGCCGCCAGGCGCACCGCTTGCCAGATGTCGCCGTGAACGAAGCCGTACAACCCCCGAGTCAGCGATTCGGGCGCGGTTCGTTCCAGACTCGTTCTAATGCTTAACCGCGGCCTTGCCTGTCGTCGCATTGTGATACAGGAAGCCTTTGTTAGGGCTGAAAAACCCCCTGCCGCCAGTCTGGACGCGTAATGGCCATCTCCTTTTCCCCGCAGCCCAACCGGGCATCGCGTGCCCGCGGCGCCGGCGTCACCGCCGTGCTGGGGCCCACCAATACCGGCAAGACCCATCTCGCCATCGAGCGCATGCTGGCGCATTCCTCCGGCATGATCGGACTGCCGCTGCGGCTGCTGGCGCGCGAGGTCTACAACAAGGTGGTCGATCGGGTCGGTGCCGGCGCGGTGGCGCTGATCACCGGCGAGGAGAAGATCAAGCCGCCGAACCCGCGCTTCTGGGTCTCCACCGTCGAAGCCATGCCGCGCGACCTCGACGTGGCGTTCCTGGCGATCGACGAGGTCCAGCTCGGCGCCGACTTCGAGCGCGGCCACGTGTTCACCGATCGCATGCTGAACATGCGCGCGCGCGAGGAAACGCTGGTGCTGGGCGCCGCCACCGTCCGCCCGATGGTGGAGAGATTGCTGCCCGGCGCGCACATCGTCAGCCGGCCGCGGCTGTCGATGCTCACTTATGCCGGCGAGAAGAAACTCACCCGGCTGCCGCCGCGCTCGGCCATCGTCGCGTTTTCGGCGGAAGAAGTTTACGCCGTCGCCGAATTGATCCGCCGCCAGCGCGGCGGCGCCGCGGTGGTGCTGGGCGCGCTGTCGCCGCGCACCAGAAACGCGCAAGTCGCGCTTTATCAGTCCGGCGATGTGGATTACCTGGTGGCCACCGACGCCATCGGCATGGGGCTCAATCTCGACGTCGATCACGTCGCCTTCGCGGCCGACCGCAAATTCGACGGCTATCAATTCCGCAAGCTCAACCCCGCCGAGCTGGCGCAGATCGCCGGCCGCGCCGGTAGAGCTACCCGCGACGGCACATTCGGCACCACCGGACGTTGCGATCCATTCGAACCGGAACTGGTGCAGGCCCTGGAGAGCCACAGCTTCGAGCCGATCCGCATGCTGCAATGGCGCAATCCCGATCTCGATTTCGCCTCGATCGGCGCCTTGCAGGCCTCGCTGGCGGCGTCGCCGACCGAGCCGGGGCTCACGCGCGCGCCGACCGCGGAAGATATTCTCGTTTTGGAACACGCCGCGCGTGATGAACACGTGCGCGCGCTGGCGGTCAAGCCGGCGGCCGTCGCGCGGTTGTGGGATGCCTGCCAGGTTCCCGATTATCGCAAGATCGCGCCCGCCACCCATGCCGAACTGGTGGTCACCCTCTATGGATTCCTGATGCGAGAGGGTAACATCCCCATCGATTGGTTCGCTCAGCAGGTGGCGCAAGCCGACCGGACCGACGGCGGCATCGACACCCTCTCCAACCGGATCGCGCATGTCAGGACCTGGACTTTCATTGCCAACCGCCCGGATTGGCTGGCCGACCCGGAGCACTGGCAGGGCGTCACCCGCGCGATCGAAGACAAGCTGTCCGATGCGCTGCACGAACGCCTGGCCGAACGCTTCGTGGACCGCCGTACCAGCGTGCTGATGCGGCGGCTGCGAGAGAACACGATGTTGGAAACCGAAATCGGAAAGACTGGCGAAGTCACCGTCGAAGGCCATGTGATCGGCCGCCTCGAAGGATTCATGTTCGCACCCGATGCCTCCGCCGCCGGTTCCGAGGCCAAGGCGCTCAACGCCGCGGCGCAGAAGGCGCTGGCCGGCGAGATCGAGACGCGCGCCACCAAACTGTCGCAGGCATCGAACGATCAGATCGTGCTGGCGAGCGACGGCGCCTTGCGCTGGACCGGCGACGTGGTCGGCAAGCTGATCGCCGGCGACGACGTGCTGCGCCCGCGCGTGCGCATCGTTGCCGACGAGCAATTGACCGGGCCGGCGCGCGAGCTGGTGCAGACGCGACTCGATCTCTGGCTCAAGACCCATATCGAGAAGCTGCTGGCGCCGCTGTTCTCGCTCACCGCCGCCGATGACGTGACCGGCATGGCGCGCGGCATCGCGTTCCAATTGGTGGAATCGCTCGGCGTGCTGGAGCGCCAGAAGGTGGCCGAGGAGGTCAAGGGCCTCGACCAGCCGGCGCGCGCGACCTTGCGCAAATACGGCGTGCGCTTCGGCGCCTATCACATCTATCTGCCGATCCTGCTCAAGCCGGCGCCGCGCGCGCTGGCGACGCAACTGTGGGCGCTTAAACACGAGAGCCCGGACGCCAAAGGCGTCGGCGAATTGCTGCATCTCGCCGCCAGCGGGCGAACCTCGATCCCGGTGGACAAGGAGACACCGAAACCGCTCTACCGCACCGCCGGCTATCGCGTGGCGGGCGAGCGCGCGGTGCGCGTCGATATTCTGGAGCGGCTCGCCGATCTCATCCGCCCGGCGTTGTCCTGGCGCGAAACCTCGCCCGGCCCCAAGCCGGACGGCGTGTTCGACGGCCGCGGTTTTTTGGTCACCGGCGCGATGACCTCGCTCACCGGCGCGTCGGGCGAAGACTTCGCCTCCATCCTGCGCTCGCTCGGCTATCGCCTGGACCGGCGACCCAAACCGGCGGAGCCGGCTGAGGTCAAGCCGGTCGAGCCGGTGGCGGCGCCGCCCGCGGCTGCGCCGGCAAGCGAGGCCGCGCCGTCCGCAGAGGCGCCCGCCGCCGAACTGCCGGTGGCCGAAGTTACCGCGCCCAGTTCGGCCGCGTCGCTGCCGGAGCCGGAGCTGGTGACCGCGCCGGCCGAGCCGCCGCAGGTCGAATCCCCGCCGACCGAAGTGGCGGCGCCCGAGCCAGAACTAAAAACGGAAGAGAAATCAGAAGAACAGCTTGCTCCGCAGGGAACCGGAGATGCTCCGCAACATGTCGAGCAGAAGAACAGCGAAGCTCCGACAAGTTCTGCCGTTGCCGCGGAGCCGGCCTTCATCGAAGTCTGGCGCCCGGCTGGCCGCTTCGAGAAGCGGGTAAATCGTCCGCGCCGTCCGCCACGCGCGCCAAAAGCGCCCGTGCAAGCCGCTGCGCCCGCCGCAACGGGCGAAGCCGTAGCCGCCGCGCCGGCGGAAGCTTCGCCGGCTGCCACGCCTGCCGAGACCACTGAAAAATCAAGCGTTCCGTTCGCCGAGCGCAAGGACCGCCAGCAGCGCCAGGACCGCCACGAGCGCCAGCAGCGCATGGAGCGCCAGGGCCAACGCGCCGAGCGGCAAGGCAGCGGGCCGCCACGGCGCGACCGTCCGCCCCGCCGCGACAAGGGCGACCGCGTCGAGCGGGCCGAGCGCGAGCAGTATTACGCCAAGCCGCACGGCAGCCATTCTGAGCGCCGCGACAAGCAGCCGGATCCCAATTCGCCTTTCGCCAAGCTCGCCGCCCTCAAGCAGCAGCTCGANNTTCGGACAAGATCATGCGCAAGTTTTAAAAGCCTTGGACCGCCAACGCATCGATAAATGGCTCTGGCACGCGCGCATGGTGCGCACGCGCGGCGACGCCGCCGCGCTGACGGAGGCAGGCTTCGTGCGGCTCAACGGCAAGCGGGTGACCGCGCCGAGCCACTTGGTGCGCATCGGCGACGTGGTGACGCTGGCGCTCGACCGCGCGGTCAAGGTGATCCAGGTCGAGGGCTTTTGCGAAAAGCGCGGAGCCGCGCCCGCCGCCCGCGCGCTTTACCGTGATTTGACAACGAGTTCCGGGGCCAAGGCTTCCCAAATTAAGGCCTGCATTTTTGCCGGCCTTCCCACCTAAGGTGTCGCCCGGAAATGGCCGCTAAACCGGGCCCTGACGTGGCAAGGGCATGGCTTGCGGCCTAACTAACGTTACGATAGGCAGCGCTGCTGAATTCAAGTCCGGAGCCGGAATGACCTACGTCGTCAACGAAAGCTGCATTAAGTGCAAATACATGGACTGCGTGGAGGTGTGTCCGGTGGACTGCTTCTACGAAGGCGAAAACATGCTGGTCATCCACCCGGATGAATGCATCGATTGCGGGGTCTGCGAGCCGGAATGCCCGATCGACGCCATCAAGCCGGATACCGAACCCGGCCTCGAAAAATGGCTGGAATTGAACGCCGAATACGCCAAGGTCTGGCCGAATATCACGGTCAAAAGGGACCCGCCGGCCGACGCCAAGGAATGGGACGGCGTGCCGGACAAATTCAAGAAGTTCTTCTCGCCCAAGGGCGGAACCGGCGATTAAGCCGCGCTTCACCGTATTTGGCCACCTTTCGGGGTAGCCGGGAACGGCCGGTCCGGTGCCGGCGTTAACGATATGCCAAAATTGCAGGCTGGTTACCCTCGGAATTGCGCTTTTGCGACGCGATAAGGCTTTGATTTTGGCCAAAAATGTGCTATATAAGCCAAAATCCGATGAAGATGAAAAACGCCGCTAACGGATGTGCTCCCCCTCGCGGGAGCCTTATTTTTCGCGGCTACACCCAAGGGTCTTGTAAGAGGGCGTGAATTCCACGCGTGAGCAGTGGCAGGAAAAACGCGTCAAAAAGCTAAGAAAGGTTCCATCGGCATGAGCCGGGGAACGAAAAAATCTGCCGACGCGCGGCGGACCACTCATGCCCCGCGCGGCGCCGTCCGCAATGGGGCTCTCGCAGCCAAAATGGCCGGCAGCCGCAAAGGCGCCGGTGAAGGAGTTTTGCCCGGAATGCCAAACAACAAGAAGACTACTCAACGACAAGGCTTCAAGACCAACGAGTTCATCGTCTATCCGGCCCATGGGGTCGGCCAGATCTTGGCCATCGAGGAGCAAGAGATCGCCGGCGCCAAGCTCGAGTTGTTCGTCATCAACTTCATCAAGGACAAGATGACGCTGCGGGTTCCGACCGCCAAGATCGTGTCGGTCGGCATGCGCAAGCTGGCGGAAGCCCCGCTGGTCAAGCGCGCGCTCGAGACGCTCAAGGGCCGCGCGCGCATCAAGCGCACCATGTGGTCGCGCCGGGCGCAGGAATACGAAGCCAAGATCAATTCGGGCGACATCGTCGCCATCGCCGAGGTGGTGCGCGACCTGTACCGGTCGGAGACCCAGCCGGAGCAGTCCTATTCCGAGCGGCAGCTCTACGAAGCCGCCCTCGACCGGCTGTCGCGCGAAATCGCGGCGGTGCAGAAAATCACCGAGACCGAAGCGATCAAGGAGATCGAAGGCGCGCTCGCCAAGGGCCCTAGGCGTGGGCCGAAGCCGGCCGAGGAAGCGGAGGCGGAACCCGCCGCCGAGGAAGAGGCGGCCTGACGGCCCCCGCAATCGCGGTACCAACGAATAACGAAAAGCCCGGCAGCGATGCCGGGCTTTTTTTGTCGGAT
The DNA here is from genome assembly GCA_003133345.1 of Hyphomicrobiales bacterium. Lineage (GTDB taxonomy): Bacteria > Pseudomonadota > Alphaproteobacteria > Rhizobiales > Xanthobacteraceae > Pseudolabrys. Next base: position 6,974 of record PKXB01000094.1, read on the forward strand.
CGTCCGGCTTGACAGCGGCACCGACATAGGATTATATTCCAAATTGCTTTTGCTCGATGCAAGTTTGCTTCTAGGGCGGACTTTCGTCGAGCGGTGGAGCGCCGGGAGGCGCCGCCCCTTTTACCAGAGGGGCGCGCGCCTTCGCACGGCGCGCAGTGGGGCCTCGCAAGCCCTGCTAAGG
>PKXB01000117.1 GCA_003133345.1 Hyphomicrobiales bacterium
GCCGCTCGTGATTGGGCAGCGCAGTGAGAATTTCCGGCGGTGGACACGGAATGTGAAGGAAAAAGCCGATCTTGTTCTTGTGGCCGCGCTCGCGCAGCGCCTTGGCGAACGGGATTAGATGATAGTCGTGCACCCACACCACATCGTCCGGCCGCAGCAGTTTTTCCAGATTGCTGGCGAAGAATTCATTGACCCGGAAATAGCCACTGAGATCGCGGCGGGTGAATTCGGCGAGGTCGAGCCGGTAATGCAGGATCGGCCACAGCACACGATTGGCGAAGCCGTTGTAAAATTCCTGGTAATCGTCCTTGCGCAGACCGATGGTGACGTAGGAGACGTTGTCGTGCTCGACCGTCTTGGCCGGTCCCGGATCGTTTTCGGCAACGTGTCCGCTCCAGCCGAACCAGACGCCGCCCCGCCGCTTGAGCGTCGGTCGGATCGCCACTTCGAGCCCGCCGGCCCGCGCCCCTTTGTCGGGCACGCCCACGCGATTTGAGACGACGACGAGCCGCGCCAATATCGATCTCCCGATTCCCGCGACAATTCGATGGCGGTCGAAATAAATCCGAACACGAACAAGTGGCAGTTATATAGGGATTCTCCCGATTAACCCTTAACCCTGAACTGGCGTGAATGGTAGGCGTTTTCTGAACTGGTTGGAACCCGAATGCGAGGTGTCCCGAGGCAATCGACCGTCGATGGCGGCCTTCACAAGCGTGGGTGAGAGGAAGGCCAGCGAGATTGTCATGTTGACCTGCCGCACGCTGCATTTTTCGCGGGCGGCAAGCTGCTCGACGTCCGAAACACTTCGACTTGAATGGTGTGGCCAAGAAGGCCATTACGAAACACAGCAGCGCGATCATGGTACGCTGACGTTGGGCGATTCCTTCGCCTAATCAATGCGGATATGGTTTTCGGTACACACGGGGAGCTTTTCGGCACCGCAGATGCTGCTGCATTACGCCGCGACATAGTCCGTGCCCAAGCTGGTCGCTTTCCAGAGATCGGTTTCTTCTAGCAGCGACCGCCATGACCCTCGGCAATATGCGCGCCAACGGCGTGCGATAGGAAACAATGGCAACGCGACAATATCGCCTAAATGAATTTGACCAAGGCGCGCCGCCCTCCGAGCAGCCGCTCGAACTCCTGTGCGAAGACAACCGCGGCACCTATGGTCTGCCGTACCCGTGTCGGTGGAGCGACGGAGCCTGGTTTAACGCTGATACCGGCTCGGCAATCGAAGCAGACGTTCTCGGTTGGCGAGTGCCTTAAGTCGGGCGGATTTCAAGGCGGCGTGGGAGCGCGAGCCGTGATCCTCAAACTGGCGTTAGCAACGGCGACTGATGCAGGTGCGGCTGCATATCGTTGCCCCGCATGGATGCGCTCCGCAATGGGGGATAAATGCGGTGCAGTTCGGCGGGGTCGATCNNGCCACTCGCCGTTCTCGTCCTTAGCAACTGAAATCTTTCCGGCTTTGATCGCCCGCAGGATCGCGGTCTTGTTCCGGCCGACCGCCGCAGCGGCTGTTGCGATGGTGTGCATGGGGTGTTGCCTACCGTTTCAGTGAGCAGATACGGTGCAACCGCCCTGGTTAAAAAAACGTGTCTGGGGGTAGCACCCCGCTCTTCGGCACCAGCCGTTTTAAGGCGGAGTGGGAGCGTGCAAAAAGCGGTCCTCGGCCAAATCTCACTAGATCAACTCGTAGGCACAGAGCGGACGGCGTTCGCGCCCAGACGGAGCACTTCGGTTATGGTATTTTGGCGAATGTTGGCGCGATCTAGAATTAAGTCACCAGTGGGTTGGAGAAAATTCGGAGTCTCGCGCCCGGGTTTTGTCGCACTATTGTGGATAAGCTTGTTCGCCCTATTAGCGAGCGCTATTGGCGCCGAAATTGGAGGGCCGTGTCGTCCAGTCACTTATGAACGCACAGCTATGTCGTTTGCCAATTCGACCTGCGGCATTACACGCCAAAGCTTTTCTGGAAACAACCGAACGGAGAGCCTTATGGGTCTCTTAAAAATATTCCACGGAGAGATGGTTCAGTTACCGGGCAACTAGTGTTCGCCACGAATGGCGGCATGTACCAGGCTGACCGCTCACCATTGGGTTTGTATGTCGAAAATGGACGAGAGCTTATACGAGCGAATACCGCGGTGGGGACTGGTAATTTCTATATTAAACCGAATGGAGTTTTTTATGTCAGCGGTGACAGTGCCAGTATTTTAGAGACGCGCCATTTTTTGCAACAGCGCCCACACTCAGATATCGCCACGCAGTCTGGTCCCATGCTTGTAATCAACGGAGCGAGCAACCCAAAATTTTTGCCCAATTCCAACTCACGAAAAATCAGAAACGGTGTTGGTGTCCAAGATAGTCGTCGGGTGGTGTTTGTGATTTCGAATGACCCCGTGACATTCGGCAAGTTTGCCCAATTCTTCCGGAACGCATTGCATTGTTCAAATGCCCTATATCTTGACGGAAGCTTATCGAGCATCTACGCGCCGTCGGTCCAGCGAGCGGATTATCTGTGGCCGCTAGGGCCGATCATCGGAATCTACACGCGCAGCGATTAACGTCAGCACGAATTACGGGCGACGTGGTGAGCTAGTCGATTTTCTAACGCGCGCCGGTGCCCCGCATTTAATGGAAAAACTAGCCGGCCAAACGCTTGGGTCTTTCGCGCCGAGAGGATTAAGCCGTCTATTGGCCGGTGGCGAGGGCGCGAGCGCATTAGCCGCGATGGGTCTAGGCAATCCGGGCGCGGCGGCTGCTCTAGCTGGCGGCATGGCTGCATCGTCTCCCGCATTAGTCGGCGGCGCGGCTTACGGATTAGGCGCGGCATCACGATTACCACTCCGCACAATTGGACGTTCCGGATTCCAGATTGGCCGCGTAAGCAATACGGCGGGGAACCAATGAAAACAGACCGGCTACCCTCGCTCCCTCGATACGAACCGTGCTGTCTATGTTTGCCGTCATAAGCAGGCCAAGCGAGGCGCAGAATTGCGATTGCATACTGCTCGTATAATGACTATTGTACGATCAGTTAGCGCGGACAGGAGGCAAAAATGTCAGCAAAACCAAAGCTGCGGTTAGTTAAGCCAGCCATCCAAAAACGAGCAGTTGGTCCATTACGCCGGCCGAACAGCGAATTTCGCAGCCGCGAACACCTGACCGAGACCGAGGTTGAGAAGCTCATTAAGGCAGCGGAAGGCAACCGACACGGTCACCGAGACGCGACGATGATCCTCGTTGCCTATCGGCATGGCCTGCGAGCATCCGAGATCGTCGACCTACGCTGGGAGCAAATCGATTTTAATGCCGCTACCTTGCACGTTCACCGGGTCAAGAACGGAAAACCGAGCACCCACCCCATTCGGGGTGACGAATTGCGGGCGCTGCGGAAGCTAAAACGGGAAGCTCCAAAGTCACCATTCGTCTTTGTGAGCGAGCGAGGCGGTCCATTCACGACGGACAGCTTCAACTGGCTGGTGAAACGGGCGGGAAAGAAAGCGCGCCTCCCGTTTCAAGCTCACGCACACATGCTGCGTCATGCCGCCGGCTACAAGCTGGCAGGCGATGGACATGATACTCGCTCGATCCAGGACTATCTCGGGCACAAGAATATTCAACATACCGTTCGCTACACCGAGCTGTCGCCAACGCGCTTCAAGGATTTCTGGCGAGACTAGGTCATGCGCCTCGCTAAATACTGATCGCCCGCGAAAACGCACGCATAACGAAGCCCCCGACACATAGCCGGGGTTTTTCGTTGGCGAGAGCCGCGCTTGCCAATTGCTGTCTGGTCACAGCCTAATCTCAAAACACCTGAATCGGATTTCGGAGAGACCGCCGCGAGGCGGTCTTTCTGATTCGAGCGCGACGGGAAAAGTTTGCAGTAACGCGCCGCTAATAAAGGTGGAAGCCGTAACGGCCGACGAGCGCCATAAAAATCGCGGCCACAAAGACGGTGACAAAATAACTGGCGACGGCAATCGTCTTTTCGTTTTCGATCATAATGTGCCTATTTCGTAACGACTCAGGGTGCCGATTAGCTTTTACCCGCCGCCTTTAATAATCCATTAAAGTGATAGCGCGGCGCCGCCTTTAAATCCGCCAGTGCTTGCTCACGGCTTGCTGGCGGCGGCGCCGGTGTCAGGTTGAAGAAGCCGAGGGGCCGGAAGAAATAGGAACGCGCGGGATTTATACGCGAGAAATAATCATCGTGTCGTATAAATTCCCTGAATGGATAGAGGACTTGTGCGGATTGCTGATTTTTATATGACTGGCTTGTTCCTGCTGTAGCGCGATTTTTGCAATAGGCTGAAACGCCTCCAAGGACGCTTTGCTGGTATCCAGAGCTGAAATAACAACCGACCCATCGCTTACCACGTTCGCCCTATGCCGCAGGGATCTCTTACTAAGCCAAGCAAAAGTTTCACGTGGAAGTTGATGGTAGATATGACTGCCCTTGCGCCTTACCTCGACGCGATACGGCTCTGGTATCTCATCGATCCGGCTAAATTGCTGGAACGGCAGCTCCCAATTGACACTGGAGACATGTTCCGGGCCTGGGTCGGTTATTGGCCGATCTTTGTCTATGTAGCGATACATAGATTTGTGATCTTTGTGCCAGGAATGCTCGAACATCGTCCTACTCCCGGTGGCCTGAGGTGTGGCCATATCAAGTTACTCCATTCCACCGCGCCTTGAAATCCGCCATCGCTTCCTTGCGCGTCGGCGCATAGCCGCGATAGGGCGAGACGCATCAATTACCGAGCGCTCATTCGACTCACGCGTTCTGGATATATTCGCGTAACGTTTTGGCTTCTTGGTCTATCTCTTCGACGCGGCTCTTAACCACATCGCCAATCGACACGATGCCGATGAGTTTTCCTTGCTGCACCACCGGCAAATGGCGGAATCTTCCTATCGTCATGCGGCTCATCAAGTCCCCGATGGTATCGTCTTCGGAGCAGGCCTGCACATCGCGCGACATAACTTGACTGACCGGTTCGCTGAGCACAGGCGGTCCATGTTCGGCCAGCGCCCGCACGATATCGCGCTCGGACAGGATACCGATGACACGGTGATCGGTGCCGAGGATGACCACCGCGCCGATGTGTCGCTCGGTCAGCAGCTTTGCCGCCGCGGCAAGATTGGCTGTCGGCTCAATCGTGACTACGTCGCCTTGCTTGGCAGCCAAAATGTTCTTGACGATCATAGCAGCTTCCCTGGTTCCGGCCGCGGAAGGCCTAGCCCGCGACTTCGAGTATGGGCAACGATCCGCCCCGAGGCTGGTTCCGTCAAGAGACAGACAGTGCAGTGCAAAACAACAAGAATTACTGCGAATGTTCACGGCAGGGGTGGAGCGGCGATCCGCCGGCGCCGCGTGCGTCAACATGATGCGGCTGATGTGCCGGTCGCCGTCGAACACGTCGTAGTCGTCGTCCGACCATGTGCCGCTCGGGCGGGATTTAGAAGCGCGTTCAGGATCAACATACCCGTTATTGCACTGAAGGCGTCGACTCCAGCAAGGCAATGCAGCACTAGCTGGCGTCATTATGGTGTTCGGGGGCGCTAACGCGCGTGCGGAGTTCGCGCTTGGGATTGTTCCTATGCGTTTCGAAGAACAGGCAAAAGTCAGTGTATTGTTTTCGCCCGAAAATATCCTGGTATTTGACGGTGCCGTAACTGTAGAGTCGTTTTCGACTTTTTGGATTTGTTATCTCAGTGATTTCATTTGCCGAAAATATTTTGTCCGCTTCGGCGTCGAACATCAATTCGCCGCCAGCTCCAATCGTGATCATGCTTTTGTCCGGATCGGCTGGCAGCCGAATGTCGAATTTTGCGTCAATTGGGTGGTCAAGAATACGGGTTGTATTAACAACCTGAACCATTTTAGCAGGCGTTTGGCCGGTGTTAATCAGTTTGATATGCGGCGTATTACAAGACGCGCACTCACTTGGCATTTCAGAAAGATGCACCCTTGCGTCGAGCAGTCCAACGGTCTGGTGCCATTGTCGCTATTCCCATCTTGGCCGGGCTGCATCACCAATACGTCCGGATATGATTTTCGGAAAGGACAGGTATAGCGGAAAGGTCGCCAGCGCGGGCACAAGGATGGCTACCAACTCGGGTGAGACAGGATAATTCTGATAGTGAGGGAGATGCTATGAGCTTGAGTGCGATACAGGATACCGGCACCGGAGGTCTTCGTGCCTGCATTATCCGCAGCACCAACCGCCCGACCCATCGAGTTTATGCGGTCATCAAGAAGGAAGGCCTGGAGAAAGGAACCTGGCTCGAAATCGGCGCCGCCTGGCCTCACCGCGACGGCAAGGGCTATGGCGTGAAGCTCGACTTCATCCCGCGCTCGCCGGACGCCGAATTGGTCATCCGCGCCATCGAGCCGAAGCCGGCCGCCGCGGGCGCCGGCTAGGCCCCGGCGAGGAGGGCGGCACCTGGCCGGGGCCGCCCTTCGCCGGTTCGGCGCCGCTCAGATGGGAGTGGCGGGCGCGTTTCGTTCCGTTTTTGTCGGAATGAAAACGCGGTTTGTCGGAATAGCGGCGACCCCGGCTGGATTCGAACCAGCGACCCCCAGCTTAGAAGGCTGGTGCTCACCGAGAACAATTAGGGTCCATTGCTACCGAAATTGCTACCGAACACGACAGTACGGGCTGTGATTGAAACGAACGGCGAACGCCGCAATAAACGAAATTGAATGATCATCTAAGACGATAGGTGACTAGACGGTACGGGGAGGGAGGGCTGCCTTCGAATTTCAAGACCGGTGCCTTANNGTGCATCCGCGGAATGAAGCGATGATCCTGAGGGGAGGCGGCGAGGAGCGAAGCGAACCAGTAAATCTGTTTTACAATTTGCCGGGTTGTTCCGGTCCTGTTCATGGCTTTTCGGGTGTCGCTTGTAAAACGCTTCCCTTTGAAATTGTTGAGAAAACAATCTCGCCTACGATTTGTCGCAATTCGGCAACATTGTTGTATAAAAGCATCAGTGCCGGGGAGGGGCATGCGCCTCTTGGCGCACGTTCTTCAGGGGCCGCCAGGCTCCGCACCATCCGCTGACAGGGGTCAATGAGCGTAGAGCAGGCTACCAGCGCCGAGACCGCGCTTGTCGCTCCGCCTGCTAAGCGGGGGGAAGCGAGGATGCTCGGACCGATCGCGGTCGGCCTCGCCCTGCTGTCAGCCTTCATCACGTTTATCGTACTCGCCGACTTCACTCCGATTTCGCCGACCCACAACGTGGTCGTCACGCTGCTGCTGGTGAACGCGACGACGGTACTGCTGCTGCTTGGCGTGATCGTGCGAGAAGTTTGGCAGGTGGTGCAGGCCCGACGCAGCGGGCGGGCGGCCGCACGGCTGCATGTGCGCATCGTCGGATTATTCTCCATCATCGCCGCGGCCCCGGCGATCCTGGTGGCGATCGTCGCGAGCGTTACGCTCGACCGCGGCCTCGACCGGCTGTTCTCCACCCGCACGCGCGCCGCAATCGAGAATTCGCTGATCGTGGCGGAAGCCTATCTGCGCGATCACGCGCAGATCGTACGATCCGATATCATGGTCATGGCCACCGATATCGCGCGCTCCAAGCCGGTGTTCGAACAAGACCATGAGAAGCTGCGTCAATACCTTACCTTCCAGGCGTCGGTGCGCGGGCTGGCTGCCGCGATTGTTATCGACAAGGACCTCAACGTCATTACGCGCGCCGACCTCAAGGTCAACCAGACCTTCGCCATGCCGCCGCGCGACGCGCTTCCAAAAATCGGCGAGACCGATCCGCAATTAGTCCTGCTGCCGGATACCAATTATGTCGCGTCGGTCGTCAAATTGCACAACTACGATGACGATTATCTTTACGTGACCCGGCTGCTCGATCCGAACGTGGTGCCACAGTTGCAAGCAACGCGGGCGAGCGTGACCGAATATGCCGCGATCGAGGCACGCCGCTTTGGCGTGCAAATTGCTTTCGCGCTGATGTACACCGTCATCGCGCTCACCGTTCTCCTATCCGCGGTCTGGATCGGATTGAACTTCGCCAACCGTTTGGTGGCGCCGATCCGGCGCCTGATCGGCGCCGCCAATGTCGTTTCCACCGGCAACCTGCATGTGCGCGTGCCGGTCCGCCAGTCGGAAGGCGATCTCGCGCAGCTCGGCGAAACATTCAACCGCATGACGCAGGAACTGCGCAGCCAGCGCGACGACATCGTGCGCGCGCGTGACCTCATCGACAGCCGGCGGCGCTTCACCGAAGCGGTGCTTGCTGGCGCCAGCGCGGGCGTGATCGGCGTGGACGGCGACGGCTGCGTGAGCATCCTCAACCGCTCGGCGGAGAAACTGATTGGCCGTACGGAGCCCGAGGCGCTTGGCCGGCCATTGACGGAGGTGTTTCCGGAACTCGCAGATTTCATGGCGGCGGTCCGATCGGGCGCGCGCACGCAGGACCAGGTGACGATCACCCGCAATGGCCGCGAGCGAAACCTGTCGGTGCGGATCACCAGCGAGCAATCGGGCGAATCCGGCCATGGCAATGTCGTGACGCTCGACGACATCACCGAATTGGTCGCCGCACAGCGCACGGCGGCATGGGCGGATGTGGCGCGCCGCATCGCGCATGAGATTAAGAATCCGCTCACTCCCATTCAATTGTCGGCCGAACGTTTGCGCCGCAAATACGGAAACATGATCGGCGAAGACCGCGCCATATTCGAGCAATGCACGGACACCATCGTGCGCCAGGTCGACGACATACGGCGGATGGTCGACGAGTTCTCGCGCTTCGCGCGCATGCCGAAGCCGGTGATCGCCGCCGAGGACGTGGCCGATACCGTGCGACAGGCCGTGTTCCTGATGCGTGTCGGCAATTCGGAAATCGAAATCGATGCCAATATCGCCGAGGATCCGATGCCGGCGCGGTTCGACCGGCGCCTGATGTCGCAGGCGCTCACCAACCTCATCAAGAACGCGACCGAAGCGATTGCAGCGGTACCGCCAGCCCACCTTGGCAAGGGCTCGATCCGAGTCTTTGCCGCGCGCGAGGGCGGCGACATCGTCATCGATGTCGTCGATAACGGGATCGGCTTGCCGAAGGAAAATCGCAGCCGTCTGCTCGAGCCTTATGTCACGACGCGCGAGAAGGGCACCGGACTTGGGCTCGCCATCGTCGGCCGCATTGTCGAGGATCATGGCGGAAGCATCGATCTGCGTGACGCCGCCGACAAAATCCCCGGTCAAAGGGGCGCCTGGGTGCGCGTGCGGTTCGCCGCCGCCGGCCATGCGGAAGCGTCCGAGCCTGAAAAACAGAATAGCGTGAACGGGTAGTGGGCATGTCCGCAGATATTCTCATTGTCGATGACGAGGCCGACATCCGCGATCTGGTGGCCGGNNCAATTGCTCGATGCCGTCAAGCAGGATCATCCCGAGGTGCCGGTGGTGATGATCTCCGGTCATGGCAACGTCGAAACCGCGGTCGCCGCCATCAAGCACGGCGCCTATGATTTCATCGAGAAGCCGTTCAAGGCCGACCGGCTGGTGCTGGTGGCCGAGCGCGCGCTCGAAACGTCGCGGCTCAAGCGCGAGGTCAAACAACTCAAGCAGATGGCGCCGCAGCCGGCGACACTAATGGGTCGGTCTGCGGCCATTGCGCAACTGCGCCAGACCATTGAGCGGGTGGCGCCGACCAACAGCCGGATCCTTATCGTCGGTCCCTCTGGCTCAGGCAAGGAACTCACTGCGCGCACCATCCATCAAATTTCGGCCCGCGCGAATGGGCCTTTCATCGTGATCAATGCCGCCGCGATAACGCCCGATCGCATGGAGGTCGAATTGTTCGGCGTCGACCCGTCGAATGGGTCGGATGGCCGCAAGGCGGGCGCGCTGGAAGAGGCGGATGGCGGCACGCTGTTTATCGACGACGTCGCCGATTTGCCGCGTGAGACGCAGAACAAGATCCTGCGCGTGCTCGTCGATCAAACATTCCAGCGAGTCGGCGGCGGCACCAAAGTCGCGGTCGATGTGCGCATCATGTCGTCGACCGCGCGCAATCTTGAAGCGGAGATCGCAGACGGAAAATTCCGCGAGGATCTCTATCATCGCCTGTCGGTGGTGCCGATCCGCGTGCCGCCCTTGGCGGAGCGGCGCGAGGACATTCCCAATCTGGTCGACTATTTCATGGACCAGATTTCGCAAGCGACCGGCCTGCCGAAACGCCGCATCGGAGAAGACGCCATGGCCGTGCTGCAGTCGCATAACTGGCCGGGCAATGTCCGTCAGCTGCGCAACAATATCGAGCGGTTGATGATCCTGGCCGGCGGCGACCCGGATGCCGTGCTCAACGCCAGCATGCTGCCGCCCGACGTCGGCTCGATGGTGCCGACCATGCCGAACGGCAATGGGGGTGAGCACCTGATGGGACTGCCGTTGCGCGATGCGCGCGAAATGTTCGAGCGCGAATATCTGGTGGCGCAGATCAGCCGTTTCGGCGGCAACATCTCGCGCACTGCCGAGTTCGTCGGCATGGAGCGCTCGGCGCTGCACCGCAAGCTCAAAGCGCTCGGGATCGGCTAACGCGTTATCACGAAAAAGCCTGTCCCGGACTTGATCCGGGATGGGAACCGATTTCCCGCCGGAGCCTGTGCTTGGGCCGGCCAAAGGCCGGACCCGAGTGCGAAGCCCACTTCGGCGGGCGAAGGAAGGTAGGACAAGATCACGCGCAAGGAATAAGTATTCGATGTCACGCATCGCCTATGTCAATGGACGCTACCTGCCGCGCGCGCAGGCAAAAGTCTCGGTCGAGGACCGCGGCTATCAGTTCGCCGACGGCGTCTACGAAGTGTGCGAGGTGCGGGGAGGGTGCCTGATCGATGAGCGCCGTCATATGGCGCGGCTCGATCTCTCTCTGAATGAACTGCGCATTGCGCGTCCGATGTCGCCGGCCGCGCTCTCGATCGTGCTGTGGGAAACCGTGCGGCGCAACCGCGTGCGCGACGGAATCGTCTATTTGCAGATCACCCGCGGCGTCGCGCGGCGGGATTTTGCGTTTCCACCGGCGGATACGAAGGCCTCCGTGGTGGTGACCGCGCGCAGCAACGATCTCGCCCATCTCGAACAATTGGCGGACGAGGGCATCGCCGTGATCACCGTGCCCGATATCCGCTGGCAGCGGGTGGATATCAAATCGGTGGCTTTGCTGCCGAATGTGCTGGCCAAGCAGGCGGCGCGCGATCAGGGCGCGCGCGAGGCCTGGCTGGTCGATGCGCAAGGCCGCGTCACCGAAGGCGCCTCGTCGAATGCGTGGATCGTCAGCCGCGACGGCAAGCTCATTACGCATCCGCTCGGCCGCGATATCCTGGCCGGCGTCACGCGCTCGGTCGTGGTCAATGTGCTCAAGGCGCAGGGGCTGGCATTCGAGGAACGGGCCTTCTCGGTCGACGAAGCCTATGCGGCGCGCGAAGCCTTCGTCACCTCGGCCAGCCAGACCGTGCTGCCGGTGGTGAGCATCGACGGCCGTCCGGTCGGCAATGGCGCGCCCGGGCTGATTGCCGCGGCGCTGCGGCGCGACTATCACCGCCATGCCGAAGTGGCCTGATTGGGTCGCGAAAAAGCGCCAAAAACTCAAGAATTTCAGCGATTTGGTGGGGTTGGTTCCAACTTGTGCTTGCACCCGGAGACCGCCTGCCATCTAATAGCGGCCTCTTGAGCCTGGCACCGCTTTTGCGTGGGGCTAAGCGGCGCATGCAGCGGAAATCGCATGCGGAGGGCTTGGGCAACGAAGGTCTCGCGCTTCAGACGCGGGCAAAAAAATGGAACACGGCCATGGCAGCCGAACGTGCGCAAAATCTGCAAGACACTTTTCTCAATCACGTCCGCAAAGCAAAAATCCCGCTGACCATTTTTCTGGTCAACGGAGTTAAATTGCAGGGCGTGGTGACCTGGTTCGATAATTTCTGCGTTTTGTTACGGCGGGATGGACATTCCCAGCTCGTCTACAAGCACGCGATATCGACCATCATGCCCGGTCACCCGATTCAGTTGTTCGAAGGCGGCGAAGAGCCGCCGGCCGGGGATAAGGTCTGATTGGAACAACGCCAGCGTGACAAGCGCGCCGATCTGCTGAGCCCGACGACGACGGGCGCAGAGACCGGCCGCGCCATCGTCATCGAGCCGTGGCTCAAGCGCGAGATCAGGGGCGATGCCGCTCGCTCGCAGGCGGAGACGCGCACTCCGGACGCGCGCCTAGCGGAGGCCGTCGGGCTCGCGCGCGCCATCGACCTCAATGTGGTGCAGGAGGGGCTGGTCACGCTCAACCGCGTCCAGCCCGCCACTTATATCGGCACCGGCAAGGTCGATGAATTTGCCGGTTTCGTTAAGAGTCTTTCCGCATCCGTGGTGGTGATGGATTGCCCGGTCTCGCCGGTGCAGCAGCGCAATCTCGAAAAGGCCTGGGGCGCAAAGGTCATCGACCGCACCGGTTTGATCCTGGAAATCTTCGGCCGGCGCGCGCGCACGCGGGAAGGCGCGTTGCAAGTCGAACACGCCCATCTCAACTATCAAAAAAGCCGGCTGGTCCGCTCCTGGACCCATCTCGAGCGCCAGCGCGGCGGTTTCGGCTTTCTCGGCGGACCGGGCGAGACGCAGCTCGAGGCCGACCGGCGCGTGATCGAAGACCGCATCAGGCGCATCGAAGGCGAACTCGACAAGGTCAAGCGCACCCGCAAGCTGCATCGCGACAGTCGCAAGCGGGTGCCTTACCCGATCGTGGCGCTGGTCGGCTACACCAACGCCGGCAAGTCGACGCTGTTCAATCGCATGACGACGGCAAGCGTGCTGTCGGCCGACATGCTGTTCGCCACGCTCGACCCGACGTTGCGGGCGGTCGCGCTCCCGCGCGGCAACCGCATCATCCTCTCCGATACCGTCGGCTTCATCTCCGATTTGCCGACCATGCTAGTAGCGGCTTTCCGCGCCACGCTGGAGGAGGTGATCGAGGCCGATGTCATCCTGCATGTGCGCGACATGTCGCACGAGGATTCCGGTGCGCAGTCGCACGACGTCGAAAAAGTGCTCGGCGAGCTCGGCATCGAAGCCGCCGATCCTCGGCTGGTCGAGGTCTGGAACAAGATCGACCGGCTTGATACGCAAGCCCGTGCGCGGCTATTCAACCTGGCCGAACGGCAGCCAGAAGCGCGCCGGCCGGTGCTGGTGTCGGCCTTAAGCGGGGAAGGGCTCGATCGCCTCATCGTGGCGATTGAAAGGCGTTTGGCCGAAAGCCGTCAGACCATAGCGCTTTCGCTCGATCCTTCCGACGGCGCGGGGTTAAGCTGGCTCTACCGCCATTCCGAAGTGCTATCCAGGACTATGGACGCCGACGGCCGGCTGGCGGTCACCGTGCGCGCGGATGCCGAGAAAGCGGCGCGGGTGAGGGCGAAGTTCGCCGTCTAGCGCGTTATGATTTTTCCGCCGTCTTCGCCTCGTCCCAAAGGGCGTCCATTTCGGCCAAAGTAGCGTCCTTGGGGGTCTTTCCGCGCGCGGCCAGAGCGCGTTCGATTGATCCGAAACGGCGCTCGAATTTCAAATTAGTCTGCCGCAGAACATCTTCCGGATCGGCGCCCAGATGGCGGGCGAGGTTGACCACCGCGAACAAAAGATCGCCGACCTCGGCCGCCGCCGCGGCCTTGTCGGTACTATCAAGCTCGGCCTCGATTTCGTCGGCTTCCTCGCGGATTTTGGCGAGAACGCTACGCGGGTCATTCCAGTCGAAGCCGACGCGGCCGGCCTTGTCCTGCAGCTTGAGGGCGCGGGTTAACGCGGGCAGGGCGACCGGCACCCCGGCCAACGCGGCCACGGGCGCCATTTCGCCGCGTTCGGCCTTCTCCTCGGCCTTGATACGCTCCCACAGCCCCTCGACCGCCTTGGCGGTGCGGCCCTCGGCATCGGCGAAAACGTGCGGATGGCGGCGCACCAGCTTGGCGGTGATGGTTTCAACCACGTCGCCGAAATCGAAGGCGCCCTGTTCCTCGGCCATGCGGGCATGGAAGGCGACCTGCAGCAGAAGGTCGCCCAGCTCGTCCTTGAGGTCGGTGAGATCGCCGCGCGCGATGGCGTCGGCCACCTCGTAGGCTTCCTCAAGCGTATAGGGCGCGATAGTGCGGAAGGTCTGCTCGAGGTCCCAGGGACAGCCGCTGCCGGGCGTGCGCAGGGCGGCCATGATTTCGATCAGCCGGGCAATATTGCGGGAAGGCTTCACGGGCTGAGAGCTCGTTGCGGCGGGAATAACTGACCGTAGCAAAGGCCGCCTCGGGCGGCGACCGTGGATGCCTGATTCGCATAAGACATATTATGGAATATTTCGAATAGGCGGTTAGCGGGACCACATTAAGAATGGTCAGCAGATCACTGAAAAAACAACCGTATTTATGAAATCGATCAATCGCGCGGGGCGTGGCGGCAAGCGGAGCTTTTTGTTTCATTTTCAATGGCATCAGAGCAGAACTGGAGGGAATAGATTAATTGTCAGCAATCGTCATCCCATCATAAGCGGGCTCGACACCGGGCGGCAGGCTGGCGCGCAGCGCCGCGTAATCCATATCGCTGTGCAGATTGGTCAGGATCGCCCTTTTGGGCTTCACTCGCGCGATCCAATCCAGCGCCTCATCGAGGTTGAAATGGCTTGGATGCGGCGCCTTGCGCAGGGCGTCCACGATCCAGACGTCGAGGCCGGCCAGGGCGGCCAGGCTGGCCTCCGGCAGGCTCTTGATATCGGCGGAATAGGCCACAGTGCCGAAGCGGAAGCCGAGGGACGGGATATCGCCGTGGTTTTGCAGCACCGACAGCGCCTCGATCGGGCCGCCCTGCCCGTCGATGTTGACCGCTTGCCCCGGTAGCAGCCGGTACTCGGTCAAAATCGGCGGATATTCGCTGCCCGGCGGCGTCATGAAGCAATAACCGAAGCGGGCATGCATCGAACGCGAGGTCGGCCCGTCGAGGTAGACGTCGACTTTGCGGCGCTTGTGCACGAACAGCGGGCGCAAATCGTCGATGCCGTGGGTGTGGTCGGCATGCTCATGGGTGATCAGCACGCCGTCCAGCCAATCGACTTGCGCCTCGAGCAATTGCTCGCGCAGATCCGGCGTGCAGTCGACCAAAACGCGCGTGATGTGGCCTTGGGCATTCTTGCGCTCCACCAATAAAGCACAGCGCCGCCGGCGGTTTTTCGGATTGTTCGGATCGCACGAGCCCCAGCCGAGCGCGACGCGCGGCACGCCCATGGAGGAGCCGCAACCGAGAATGGTGAAAGTGAGACTCATGCTGCGTTCGCCAAGTCGCGCGGCACTTTGTTGAACAGCCGGAAAAAATTCTCCGTGGTCTGGCGCGCGATTTCGTCTGCCGTCCCCCCGCGCGTTTGTGCCAAAATTTTCGCGGTTTCCACCACATAGGCCGGCTCGTTGCGTTTGCCGCGGTACGGCAGCGGCGCCAGATAAGGCGCATCGGTCTCGACCAGAATGCGGTCGGCCGGAAGCTCAGCCGCGATGTCGCGAAGCGCCTGTGAATTCTTGAAAGTCAGAATGCCGGTGAACGAGACGTAGTGGCCTAACTCTATGGCTTTGAAAGCCAAATCGCGGCCGCCGGTGAAGCAATGCAGCACGGCCGGGAAGGCGCCCTTCCCCGTTTCGTCCTCCAGAATCCGCGCCATGTCGGCATCGCATTCGCGCGCATGGATCACCAGCGGCAATCCGGTTTCGCGAGCCGCTGCAATGTGTTGGCGCAAACCCTGCGCCTGCGCGGCGCGCGGGCTGTTGTCGTAGTGATAATCGAGCCCGACCTCGCCGATCGCGACGACTTTGGGATTTTTCGTCAAGGCGATCAGCGCCTTCGCATCGATATCCAATTCCTCATGGGCATTATGAGGATGCGTGCCGACCGAGCAGAAAATTTCCGGAAATTTCTCCGCGACGGCAAGCACCTGCGCGTGTTTACGCACGCGCGTGCAGATGGTGACCAGGCGGCCAATGCCGGCGGCGCGGGCGCGCGCTACCACCTCGTCCAACTCGGCGGCAAAATCCGGAAAATCCAAGTGGCAGTGGCTATCCACCAGCATTTTCAAGCCTTTTCCTCCGGTTCGACATAGCGCGGGAACACCGGCACCGGCGCCGGCAGCTTGCTGCCGGGAGCTATGCGTTTGGTGCCGTTAAGCTCGTAGAAGCCCCGTTCCTCGGGCCGAACAGCGAGAAGCTCGAGAAGTTTCGCGGCCGAGGATGGCACGAAAGGCTGAGCCATGATGGAAACGCATCGCAACACCTCGGCGGTGACGTAGAGCACCGTCCCCTGCCGTTTCGGGTCGGTCTTAGCCAGCGCCCAGGGCGCCTCGGACGCGAAGTAGCGGTTGGCGTCGGCCACCACCGCCCAGACCGCGTTGAGCACCTGGTGCAGCTGCTGCGTCTTCATGTGTTCGCGCGCGATGGCGATCATGGCGTCGGCGGCGGCCAGGATGGTCTTGTCGGCCGCGCTGAATTCGCCCGGCGCCGGCAGCACGCCGCCGAAGGCCTTGGCCACCATCGACAGCGAGCGCTGCGCCAGATTCCCTAAATCATTGGCGAGATCGGCATTGATGCGGTTGACGATGGCCTCGTGGCTGTAATTGCCGTCCTGCCCGAACGGCACCTCGCGCAAAAAGAAATAGCGCAGCGGATCGACGCCATAGGCATCGGCCAGCGCGAACGGGTCGATCACATTGCCGACCGACTTCGACATTTTCTCCCCGCGATTGAACAGGAAGCCGTGCGAGAAGATGCGCTGCGGCACTTCAATGCCGGCCGACATCAGGAAGGCCGGCCAATAGACCGCGTGGAAGCGCACGATGTCCTTGCCGATCACGTGCAGCGCGGCTGGCCAGTAGCGCTTGAATTTTTCGCTGTTCGTGTCGGGGAAGCCAACGCCGGTGATGTAATTGGTCAACGCGTCCACCCATACATACATGATGTGCTTGTCGTTGCCGGGCACGCGAATGCCCCAATCGAAGGTGGTGCGCGAGATCGACAGGTCCTGCAGGCCGCCGCGCACGAAGCTGGCCACTTCGTTGAGCCGCTCCTTCGGCAGCACGTAATTCGGCCGCGCGAAAAGTTTCAGCAACTTGTCCTGATAGGCCGAGAGCTTGAAGAAATAGCTCTCCTCCTCCACCCATTCCACCGGCGTGCCGGTCTTGGACGACACGCGCACCTTCTGCTCGTTCAGGTGCGTCTCGGACTCGGCGTAATAGGCCTCGTCGCGCACCGAATACCAGCCGGCATATTTGCCGAGATAAATGTCGCCGTTCTTCTCCATGCGCCGCCAGATTTCCTCCGACGAGCGGTGGTGGCGCTCTTCCGTTGTGCGGATGAAATCGTCGTTCGAGCAGCCCATGCGCTCGACCATGGACTTGAACAGGGGAACGTTGCGCTCAAGCAGCTCGTGCGGCGTCAGGCCTTCCTTGGCGCCGGTCTGCTGGATTTTCATCCCGTGCTCGTCGGTGCCGGTGAGGAAATAGACGTCGTAGCCGTCGAGCCGCATGAAGCGCGCGATGGCGTCGGTCGCGATCGCCTCGTAGGCGTGGCCGATATGCGGCGGCCCGTTCGGGTAGGAGATCGCGGTGGTGATGTAGAAGGGCGTTTTGGAAGGCATTTTAGACTTTGTTGAAAGCGTGGATGGCCGAGAATTGGCCCGGCCATGACGAGTCAGGGGGTTAGGTATCAACCCATCGCCGCCTCGGCAAGCGAGGCGCCCCGCCCCTAGCTTGGGGGTCACCCGCCGTCTACCATCGGCGTGATCGGTCCAGCGTTGGTCTGGAAACAAAAACAAACAAAATCACTAGGGAGATGGTCATGCCGCGTCGTTCGGTATCTACGAGCGTCAGTTTCCTTGTGCTCCTCGGATTGCTGGCGGGCGCGGATGCTGCGGCGGTACAGACCATCGCACCGGCGCTCACCGGCAAAGTCACCGCCGAGCAAGGCGCGCTGGAAGGCGTCCTGGTCAGCGCCAAGAAGAGCGGTTCCACCATCACCATCACGGTGGTGAGCGACAAAGACGGCCGTTACGCCTTCCCGGCCGCCAGACTGGAGCCCGGCCAGTATTCCCTGCGCATCCGGGCCGTTGGTTACGACCTCGATCATTCCAGCCCGGTCGCGGTCGCGGCTGACAAGACGGCGACGGCCGATCTCACCTTGCGCAAAACCGAAGATCTGGCGTCGCAGATGTCGAACGCCGAATGGCTCGCCAGCATGCCCGGCACCGATCGGCAGAAGGGTCAGCTGCTCAATTGCGTCGGCTGCCACACGCTGGAACGCCCGCTACGCTCGAAATTCAGCGCCGACGAGTTCATGAACGTCATCCTGCCGCGCATGCAGGGCTATGTGAACCAAAGCATTCCGCAGCACCCGCAGTTGCGCAAAGCCGAACGCTTGATGGAGGAGCGCGGCGATCAGCGCGTCCAGGTTTACCGCGCCAACGCCGAATTCCTGGCCAGCATAAACCTGAGTTCGCATGCGCAATGGAATTTCGAACTCAAGACGCTGCCGCGCCCGAGCGGCGCGGCCACCCGCGTCATCTATACCGAATACGATTTGCCGCGCGAGACGATCTCGCCGCATGACGTGATCGTCGATGGCAATGGCACGGTTTGGTATTCCAGTTTCGGCGAGCAGAATCTTGGGCGTCTCGACCCCAAGACGGGCAAGGTGACCGAATTTCCGATTCGCGAGCACAAGCCGGGCTTTCCGACCGGCGGACTCGGCCTGCGCAGCGATCGCGAGGGCAATTTGTGGCTTGGCAACATGTATCAGGCCACGATCATGAAATTCGACCGCAAGGCCGAGACGTTCCGGTTCTGGCCGCTGCAAGGCGAACAGAACATCGACGCCGCGCAGATCAATATGGTGAGCCCGCAAAGCTCCCATGTCGACGGCAAGGTGTGGGCACAGAACAACGGCTTTGCCGGCGTTCACCGTCTCGATATCGCCACCAGCAGGATCGAGACTTGGCAGCCGTTCAAGGACGCGGGCGAGCCGCACAATATCTACGACGTCATTCCGGACTCGCAGAACAACGCCTATTTCACCGACTTCCGCCAACGCCACATTGGGCGGATCGACGCCAAGACCGGCGAGGTCAAACTGTTCGCGGTGCCGACGCCGGCGTCGGCGCCGCGCCGCGGCATGATGGATGCGCAGGACCGGCTCTGGTTCGCCGAGTATCGTGGCGACCGCATCGCCATGTTCGACACCAAAACAGAACAGTTCAAGGAATGGCCGGTGTCACCGCGCTGGTCGGCGCCCTACGACGTCGTCATCGACAAAAACGAAGAGGCTTGGACCGGCTCGATGCTCAGCGATCAAGTTACGCGGCTCAACACCAAGACCGGCGCAAGCGTCAACTATCTGCTGCCGCGCGAGACCAATATCCGGCGCGTGTTCGTCGACAATTCCACGACGCCGGTCACATTCTGGGTCGGCAGCAACCACGGCGCATCGATCATCAAGCTCGAGCTGTTGGAATAACGCTGGGGAAAAAAACACCGCGCCCCCCACCCGGCTCGCTTTGCTCGCCACCCTCCCCCACGCCCAAGTCGGATTTATCCGACTTCGGCTACTGATTAAGTGCCGAACTCGGGTAAACCCGAGTTCGGATGGGGGAGGGATAAGAACCGCCCTCTTGCGGCGAACCGCGCTTCTGGCACAAACAGGCCGCGTCCTGAGGCCCCGATGACCGCTCTCCGCCGATGGCTGCTCGCTTTGCTGCTCACCGCTGTGGCGGTGGTCGTCTGCTATCTGTGGATCGACCGGCCACTGGCTTTGCTCGTGCATGTCAATAGTGCGCAGCGCGAGACCTTCGCGCGTCTCACTTACCTGCCCGATCTGCTCATACCGCTCGCCGCCGCCGCGTTCGTGGCCTTCGGGCTGTGGGCGCTGGCCGGGCGGCCGCTGTCGAAAATCGTGACGGTCGGCGCACTGTGCAGCATCAGCCTGATCGTGGCCGAGACCATCAAGAGCCAGCTCAAATTCGCCTGCGGGCGGCTGTGGCCGGAAACCTGGGTTGCGAACAATCCGTCGTTCATCCACGACGGCGCCTACGGCTTCAACCTGTTTCATGGCGGCGCCGGCTATGCCTCGTTCCCATCCGGGCACACGGCGGCGACCTGCGCCGTGATCTCGGTGCTTTGGATCATGGTTCCCAAGTGGCGGCCGCTCTATGC
The DNA here is from genome assembly GCA_003133345.1 of Hyphomicrobiales bacterium. GTDB lineage: Bacteria > Pseudomonadota > Alphaproteobacteria > Rhizobiales > Xanthobacteraceae > Pseudolabrys. Next base: position 20,239 of record PKXB01000117.1, read on the forward strand.
GCTGGTCGTGCTGGCAGTCGCCGTCGGGCTGATCGGCGCCAATTATCACTTCCTCAGCGACGTGATTGCCGGCGGCTTCGTCGGCACCTCGACCGGCTGGATGACGGTCGCGCTTTGGCAGGCGCGCCAATCGCGCGGCGTTCCCCCGCAAGCGGGGGAGGGAGAAGAAAAAGTGCCCGCGCCGCCTCCGCAGGCAAGCCGAACACCGCGAATACCAGCGGCAGGCCCTGCCCGGAAACATTCGGAACCAAACGCTGCTCGCCGGGTTGTAGAAGCGCCCCGTTCCTTCGTACCTAAGCATGTCGGGCAAAAGGAAATGCCATGCGCCCCATGACCCAACCGCCGCCATTGTCGCATTGCGACCAATGCGGTGGCGAGCTGCGGCTCAAGCTGATCGAGGGTGCCGACCGCGGACTTGATCTGGAGAACGAGATTTTTGTCTGCGCAAACTGTGGTCGTGAGCAATCGCTCATCGTGAACCACGACCACAAAATGCCGCACACTAAGGTGGCCTGGCGCGTAGCCCACGTATGAAACGTCAGCAAAATCCGGGGTGAGTTAGCGGTTGATCCCGAATTACGCTTCACTTCATCCGGGCTACAAGCTTTACCGGAAACCGGTTCCCATCCCGGGATTCAAGTCCGGGGCAGGCTTTTTCGAGATCGGACTCTAAAGCCAGTTTAGCGCGTATAGTCGCGTGACCGTTCGGGGCGCAAGCGCCCCCACCCGGCAGCTCGCTCGTTTGCAAACCAATCAATTCCGAAAGGGAACGCCATGGCTTTCAAGCCGAATTACGGGATGCAACGCAACGATCGCAACCGCGCAGCGCAGGCCCGCAGCGAAGAAAAAAAGCGCAAGCGAGAGGAAAAATCCGCGCAACGCAAAGCCGACCGCATAGGAGAGATTAACAGCTCGCCTGACGATGCGAAGGCAAAATAAGGTAAAAATCGATGACGAACGCCGAATCGAAAAGCCTCACGAAGGGTAGCCGGGTTTATTGGCAAGGCGATGCCGCCGACCGCGGCAGTATCACCGAAACGAGCTGGGATGCCGTCACGATCGCTTGGGACAATGGTCAGGTGGCCAGAGTGCACCATGGCGATATGCGCGAAATCCGGCAAGCGCCGGCAAGGCCGGTTACGGTGTAGCGCCACCCTCCCCCACGCCCAAGTCGGATTTATCCAACTTGGGCTACTGATTAAGTGCCGAACTCGGGTAAACCCGAGTTCGGATGGGGGAAGGAGAAGAAAGCGCGCCCTCACCTTCCCACACGGTCAAGCCCGGCAATGTCGGCGGCGAGCATACGGAACCAAACGCACTATGCCGAGTTGATAAATCACCCCACGCGGGGAGTATTTTCTATGGCGAATTTTCTGCCCATCCTCGAAAGGAAGACGTTATGAGAAAAGCTCTCGTGCTCTTCACCACCGCAGCGCTCGTTGCCGGCTCCGCGCTGGCAGGTCCGGCCGTCGCGCGCGACCGCATGGACCGCGCCGAGCTCAGCGCAAACCAGATCACCGATCAATACGCCGCGCGCACCGCCCGCATCAAAGCCGAACTGCGCCTCACGCCGGAGCAGGCGAAAAATTGGCCCGGTTTCGAGAGCACCATGAACGACCTCGCCAAGGCCAGCGCCGATCGCCAGATGGCAATGCAGACCACCGGCACGCAGCCGAAAGGCCCCGTCGATATCATCGAGCAAATGCGCCGGCAGGCCAAATACATGAGCGAGCGATCGGTCGAACGCAAGACGATCGCCGATGCCGCCGAGCCGCTCTATGCCAGCCTCGACGATCAGCAGAAGCGGCGCTTCGCCGCAGAGTTAATTAATTTGAGCCGGCCGGACGCTGATTAAGCGAACATTCCGCTGGCGAAATGGATGACGGGCGCCCTCACGGGCCGCTCGTTTTTATGTTTCTCTAGGTCGGTGACGCTGGGCTCGTGGGGTGGCGGCAAACGAGGCGCGGCAGTTCAATCGTTGGAGGCGTAGCGGGTGTCGCGTCCGTGCCGCGGGCGGGCGATGTGCGTGGGCTTGCTCCCGAGATTTGCCACAACGACCAGGCGGTCGACCTCGCCCTTCAAAAAGGCACTCAGGAATTTGCGATAATCCCTGAAGGACACGCAGCCATTCGACTGGCCGTTGGCACCGAGCATGTAAGTATGCGCCAGCATGCCATCGCGACCGAACATCTTGCCGTCGTCGACCGGATTGAGGCGAATGGCCCGAACGCCGTGGAAGGGTTCCTCGCGCAACGCGAGCTCATAGACATTCGGCGGCGTCGGACCGCGCATCCTGACGTGGACGTAGCGCGGGTCATCCAGCTTGTCGCCCAGCCCGGAATGCGCCTCAAGCCTGTCCCCGTTGGGCAAATAGACGGTATGCGCCGCGATGTCATAAACCGCCGTGCGGCGGTCGGGAGCGGGCAGCGACAGCGACTTGTTGTGGGCCTCCTGCGGCGCAGCGCGCTTATCAGTAGGCGGCGGCGTGCCCGTTGCGACCTGCGGCGCGACTTGATGGCCGATTTGACCGACCGGGACAAGCGCGATGTCATGCTGCGCGGGATGTGGCCGCGGCAGCGGGACGCTGGTCGCCCGTTCGGGCTTCGGCGGCACAGGCACGTTATCGGCGGTTTCGAGGGAATGCGGTGGGATAAGCGGCATGACGCTGGCCTGCATGGAAGCGGTCGTGCGAGGCCATCTGTCCGCAAAGGTCACGGCCGGAGCGGTGGCAAAATTTGGCGCGTCTTGGACAAGCGCAAGCGTCCCCGGCCCCGCCGGCGCGCTCGCATGGATAACAGGATTGGTCGCAACAACGGTGTTGACGATCCACGCGGCAGCAAAGGTGACGGTCGTGACCAGCATGCCGACGGCGGCCACGGCGCCGAGGCCCCTGACCACATGGTCGCCAATAAGCCGAATAAGGCGTCGACAATCGTCAAAAGAGAAAACACGACCGTCGAAATGAGGGACGTCGCAATACGTCGCGGTGGTCTTCGGCATAATCCACGCTACTCAAACGCGACTGCTTATATTGACGCCATGGCCGGTCGCGCCGGTTAAAGCGCGGCGATTGGTGCTGATCGCTTGCAAGAGTCGGAACTTGGTCCCGGCATCCCCATGCCGCCGCCTCACGACACGTAAGGCGGCGCAAAATTATGCCAAGATTTAAGTTAAGCACCTGTAAATGGCCGCGCGCGGGAGCCGATATCTCGGTTCACGGGTACCGGCGCTCGCCACCCTCCCCCGCAAGCGGGGGAGGGTGAAGAGCGCGTCGCTTAAATCGGTGAATCCGGGCGGCGCGACATTGTGGATGCCGCCAAGAAACGCCATATATCCTCCGACCCGAATCCCCCCAGGAGAACGAATGCCTCACTTCAGAAGCCCCGACGTTCTGGAACGTCGGAATAGCGCCGCCAGCATCAAAAAGGCGATGCTGGAGAAGTTTCGCGCCGCCAGCCAAGACCCCGCTCTCGAACAGCAGCGCCTCAACCGGATCGCCGTGAATGAGGCACGCGCGGGCCGCATGGCGGAACGCGAAGCCGCCAAAAAGGTGCGTGAGGCGGAACTCGCCGCGCAAGCCGCACGCGCCGCCGAACTCGCCGCGCAGGCGCAACACGAGACCGAGCAAGCTGAGGCGCTCGCCAAAGCCGAAGCGGCTGAACGCGCGGTGGCGCTGGCGGCGGAGCAGAAAGCCGAACGCGATGCCCGCTACGCGGCCCGCAAAGCCGCCAAAAAGGTGCGGCGCAGAGGCTACTGACGGTTTGGCCGGCCGAATACTACCACCCTACCACTCCCCCGTGGCCGATTGAGATGTGTCAACGCGGCGTGCCGTGACTTGTGGCCTGTGTGGGCCGCATTCCGGGAGACGTCGCATGCCCAACACCGACCACGCCGAACATCGGATCGATGCGCTGCTGCCGGCGGAAATCGCCGAAAAGGCGGAAGAGATCGGCGTTCACAAAGCGCGGCTGGACGTGCTCAGTCTGGTGGCGCTCGCCGTGCTGGCCGGCGCCTTCATCGCGCTCGGCTCGATGTTCGCCACCACCGTCCTGGCCGGCGCCGACGGTGTCATTCCGTTCGGCGTGAGCCGGCTCTTGGCCGGCATAGTGTTCGGCCTCGGGCTCATCCTGGTCGTGCTCGGCGGCGCCGAACTGTTCACCGGCAATAACCTTATGGTGATGGCGTGGGCCGCCGGCAAGCTGCCGCTGCGCGACATGCTGCGCGCTTGGACGATCGTCTATATTGGCAATTTCATCGGCGCGTTCGGCACCGCGCTGCTGGTGTTCCTGTCCGGCCAGTATCTCGTCGGGCACGGCGCGGTCGCCGCCGTCGCGCTCAAGATCGCGTCCGACAAGACCGCCCTGCCCTTCGACCATGCGCTGTTTCTCGGCGTGTTGTGCAACGTGCTGGTCTGCTTGGCGGTGTGGCTGTCGTTCGGCGCCCGCACCACGACCGACAAGGTGCTCGCCGTGCTGTTCCCGGTATCGGCTTTCGTCGCCGCCGGCTTCGAGCATTCGGTCGCCAATATGTATTTCATCCCGCTCGGCCTGTTCATGAAGGCCTGGGGGCCGGCCGAAATGTGGTCGGAGATCGGAAATAACGCCGCCGCCTATGCCGGCCTGACCTGGCCGGCATTTTTCCTCAGTCTGATCCCGGTCACGATCGGCAATATCATCGGCGGCGGCGCGCTGGTCGGNNGCGCCGATGTCCTTGCCGACCTTGGAATTGGCGTCCATGTCCTGCATTCCGTCCATCAAGGCGGCGTATTCGGGGCCGAGCTTCGCCGACATGTCATCCATTTGCTTCGACAGGGCTTCGACCTTCTTGGTGTCCTTCTTCTGGTCGGCCTGCTCGATCTGCTCGCCGAGCTTGGCCATGTCGCAATAGGTCTGCGTCTTGGCCTTGTCGGCGCTGATCATCTTGACGACCTTTTGCGCGTCCGCGTTGGTCACCTTCGAAGCGGCCTTCGGTTGAGCCAGTGCGCATAGCGGCACGGCGGCGATCACGACTGCGGCAATGATAGTCTTCAGATTCATGGAGGCCTCCCTATGTTTCGTTCTAGCGCGCCGGCTTGTGCGAGATGTGGTAGGACATTACGCCGGTGAGAAAGCTGCGGCTTTCGATGTCGACGAAGCCGACGCCCTTGAGCAGCTCGTCCAATTCGCGCGGCTTGTAGAAGTGCCGGATGGCATCCGCGAAATAGCGCACGCATTTCATGCTTTCGGCGGAACTGCCGAACAGCTTTGCGGTAAACCAGACCGAGAACCGCAAATAGGCGAGATACGGCACTTCGACGATGCGCGAGGCCGGGCGCAGCATGTCGTCATGGCAGAAGATGCCGCCCGGCTTGAGCACCCGATGGATCTCCTTGAACGCGCGGATGATCTCGAGATGGCGCGAGGCGAATTGCAGCGTCACTGCATCGAACGAATTGTCGGGAAACGGCAGCACATGGGCGTCGCAGACGCGGGCATGGATCGTCAGATTGCGCGCGCGGGCGCGGCTCTGGCCCTCGGCGGTCATGTGCGGGCTGCCGTCCACGGCATGGATCTCGAGCGATGGGTCGAGCGCCAGCAGCTTGAGCGGGATGTCATGCGTGCCGGAACAAACGTCGAGCACCTTGGCGCCCTGCGGCAGATGGCGTTGCACCGCCTGCGCGAAGATGCTGCTCCAGCACGCGCAAGTCCCGAGCGAGGCGACCGCGTTGCCCTTGTCGTAATAGGTCGGCACGTCCCGAAAGACTTCCGGGATCAAGGTCCGCCACGTCTCGCCAAACATTTGCGAACGCAGATCTTCCTTTTTCAAGAAATCTTCTGAGATGCTCATCCGGCTGCCCCACAAGTAGTTGGTCACATTATACACGAAGCGCGAGGCCTACCAAGCAAGCGTTGCGCTTGCCTGGCCACCGGCACCACCTGAAAGCCCCGATGGATCGGGAACCATTTGTTTTATAGATTGATTCCGACCCCCAGGAACTGATCTCGATCAAAAACCTGTGAAACAACCCGGGCGGAAAAGCGCGGCGGGTCTGCGCGGCCAATTTGATAAATCGCAAAGCCGCGCATTCGATTGATTGCAATGATTGAATATAAATGCCGAAACGACAAGCGAAGCGGACCGCTTTCTCACGCTTTATGACGCGAATCACGATCGCGTGCATCGGCTGCTCGGGCGCATTGCAGGCCCGCATGACGCCGAGGACCTGACTCAGATCGTGTTCGCGAAAGCGGCAGGAGGATTGCCGCGCGTCGGGTCGTCAAATAGCGTCGGTCTCAACCGCGCGCCGCTTCCGCCAGCAGGCCGAACACCGCGAACACCAGCGGCTTGCGTTCAAGATTATAGGTCTCGACCTCGCGCGCGGCGCGATTGACCTTGTCCCATACCTCGGCGGTGCGCGCTAATTGGCGCGCCGGACGCGTGTCGCCGGAAAGCCGCGCCGACAGCCAGCCATTGACCATATCCATGAAGGCGGCCAGCGTTTGCGGCTCGCTGCCGCCGAGTGCGTCGCCGAGCGCATGCAGCGCCCGCGGATCGGGATCGGGCAGCTGCGCGAACAAGTCGAGCACCTTCTGGCGCAACGCCAGCGCCGGACCGTCGAGAAACCCAAGCGCGCGCGCGACGCTGCCGTCCGATGCGGCGGCCGCCTCTTGCACATCCGCATCGTCGGCGTTGCGGCCAGTCGCGGCCGCGACCGCGCGCGCCACGTCGGCGGCATCGAGCGGACGCAACAGCAGGCGCCGGCAACGCGAGCGGATGGTCGGAAGCTCGCGCCCGGGCGCGTGGCTCACCAGCAGCAGCAGCGTGCGCGCCGGCGGCTCTTCGAGAACTTTCAGCAGCGCATTGGCACCTTCGCGCTGAAGATTATCGACGGCGTCCACGATGGCGATGCGCCAGCCGCCCTCGCCGGCGGTCGAACCGAAGAACGGCACCGCGCGCCGCACGTCATCGACGCGGATCACGGTGTAGAGCTTGCCGGTATCCTCGTTGATCACCCGCTCCAGCACCAAGAGATCGCCTTGCGCCTGTGCTGCGATGCGGCGTGCGACCGGATGGTCGGCATCGACCGCGAGCGAGGCCGCCTTCTGCACGGTCGGCGCCTGCGGATCGGGATGCGCGAGCACGAAGCGCGCCAGACGATAGGCCAGCGTCGCCTTGCCGATGCCGGGCGAGCCGCCGATCAGCCAGGCATGGGGAATGCGGCCGCCTTTGTAGGCCTCGAGCAGCGTGCGCTCGGCCTCGGCGTGCCCGAACAGCGCGCCGGTTTCGCGCGGGCGCAGGACGTCGATGTCGGCCTCGTTGTCGCTCACGGCGCCGCCGTTTCCGTCACGCGCGGCCCGGGATGCAGGCGCTGCTCGACGGCGGCCCAGATGCGTTGCGCCACCACGTCGCGCGGCGCGCGGCCGTCGATGACGACGCAGCGTTTCGGCTCCTTATCGGCGAGCGCGCGATAGGCCGTGCGCAACGCCTCATGAAATTCGACCGACTCGCCCTCGAAGCGGTCGGCTGTGCCCTTGCCGCGCCGGCGTTTGGCGCGCGCCAGGCCGACCGTTGCCGGAACGTCGAGGATGAAGGTGAGATCGGGCATGGCGGCGCCGACCGTCACGCGCTCCAGGCTGCGGATCAGCTTGGCGTCGACCTTGCCGAGCGCGCCCTGATAGACGCGGGTGGAGTCGATGAAGCGGTCGCAGATCACCCATTTGCCGTCCACCAGCGCCGGCCGGATGGTCGCGCGCACGTGATCGTCGCGCGCGGCCGCGAACAGGATCGCCTCGGTCTCCGCCCCGAGCGGCTTGGCGATGCCGGACAGCAAAATGTGCCGGATGATCTCGGCGCCGGGCGAGCCGCCCGGCTCGCGCGTGCGCACCACCTCGATGCCGAGCGCAGTAAGCCGGTCCGCCAACAAGCGCGCATGGGTCGACTTGCCGCTGCCCTCGCCGCCTTCGAAGGTGATGAACCGTCCGCGCATCTAGTCTAGTCTCGGCGGTGAAAAAGAAAGATTATAGCCGCTCGGCCCCGGCGCGGAACAGCGCGATCACCATTTCGGTCACCGCATCTATGGCTCGCCCAGGCATATTGCCCTTGCCGATGCTCTCCGCGGCCTTGAGCGGCACCTGCAAGACCAGTTTGTCGTCGCGCCAGACCTTGAGCAGACCGATCGGCTGGCCTTGCGTGACCGGCGCCGGCACCGGGCCCTGATAGGCGATGCGCGCGATCAGCTTTTCACCGCCGCTTTTCGGCACCATCATTTTCACCAGGGCCGGCGCCTGCAACGGCACGGAGCCGTTGGCGCCGCCATAGACCTTGGCGGAGCCGATGATCTGCCCTGCGGCGAACAGATTGCGCTGCTCGAAACTGCGGAAGCCCCATTCCAGCAGTTTCTTGGCTTCGTCGGCGCGCTCCTTGGCGTTCTTGAGGCCGTTGACCACAACGATCAGCCGCAAGCCGTCCTGCACCGCCGAGCCGACCAGGCCGTAGCCGGCTTCTTTGGTAAAGCCGGTCTTCAAGCCGTCGGCGCCGGTTACGGCGCCGAGCAGCGGGTTGCGGTTCGGCTGGCGGATCTTGTTCCAGGTGAAGTCGGGCTGGCCGAAAATCTTATAGAGTTCCGGATAGTCGAGAATGATATGGCGCGCGAGGATGCCCAGTTCGCGCGTGGTGACGTGCGTGCCGGGATCGGGCAAGCCGTTGGAATTGGTGAACACCGATTTGGCGAGGCCGATTTCGCGCGCGCGCTGAGTCATCTTATCGGCGAAATCGGCTTCATTGCCGGCCAGCCCTTCGGCCAGCACGATGCAGGCATCGTTGCCGGACTGGACGATCATGCCGTGCAGCAGATCGTCGACGGGAATCTTGCTGTGGATCGCCGCGAACATGGTGGAGCCGTGAGAGGGCGCGCCGCCCTTGCGCCAGGCATTCTCGCTCACGGTGTATTCGTCGGTGAGCTTGATGCGGCCTTCTTTAAGCTCGTGGAACACGTATTCGGCGGTCATCAGCTTGGCGAGGCTGGCCGGGAAGATGAGCTGGTCGGGGTCGCGCTCGAACAGCACGCCGCCGTTCTCGGCGTCGATCAGGATGGCATGCGGCGCGCTGATCGCCGGCTCGTCCTTGTTGCGGGGCGCTTCTTTTTTCTGCGTGACCGCGGCGGCGGGCTTGGCCGGCTTGACGTCATGCTTGGACGCGGCCAAGGCGAGCGCGCTTAAGGCCACGAGCAAAGCCGCCGCCGTTAGCAGCCGTCCGATTGCGCTAGACGTAAGTGCCATCATCAATGTTCTTTCGCCGGCGCGCGAGGCGCGTCATGGCGGCATAATCAGCGGCGATGTGGCGGAAATTTGTGGCTCAGTAAAGGCCGCGGCCGCTCAGGAATCCCGCGCGGCCATCATAGCGCGCCGGGGCATAGGCGGAAACCGGCGAAGCCTCCGGCTCGGCGGCGGGAAGCGGCGCCCGCGCGACGGCTGGCGCGGCCTGCGGGCGACTGGCGGCGGCGAACTCGACGGTACGCGCCGGCGCTGCCGGCACCTCGCGGGCGCCCTCGCCCAGCCGGTATGGCCGCTCGGGCGGCACCCGGGTGGCGACTTCGGTCATCGGGCGGGCATCGAAATAGGCCGGAGCGAACGGCTTGTTGGAGGCGACCATCACCGGCGGCTCGCCCGGCGTGCCTTCGCGCAGGGTCGCCATCAGCTTGCGGTCGTCGGAGCCGGCCAAAGGTGCGCGGCCGACATAATCGACTTTCACCTTGGCCAAGCCGCGGCCGTGGAAGCCCAGAAGCCGCGCGGTTTTCACCGACAGGTCGATGATGCGGTCGGCGGCGTAAGGCCCGCGATCGTTGACCCGCACCACCAGCGACTTGTGGTTCTGGAGGTTGGTGACCCGCACATAAGACGGCAACGGCAGCGTCTTATGCGCTGCCGAGATCGAATTCATGTCGAAGATTTCGCCATTGGCGGTGTAGCG
>PKXB01000188.1 GCA_003133345.1 Hyphomicrobiales bacterium
CCTATCTCGACGTGCGCCAGGCGCTCGACGAACTCGGCATCGACGAAGTGAAATGCAACGACCTCGGCCTGCGCCTGTTCAAGATCGCCTGCGTGTGGCCGATCGGCCGCCAGGAACTCGCGGAATTCGCGCAGGGGCTCGACCTCATCATCGTGGTCGAGGAGAAGCGTTCGCTGATCGAAGTGCAGGTGCGCGAGGAACTCTACGGCACCGCCAATCAGCCGGTCTGCATCGGCAAGAAGGACGAGCACGGCAATTGGCTGTTCCCGGTCAAGGGCGCGCTCGATCCCAATGACGTCGCCATCTGCATCGGCGAGCGGCTGCTGCGTTACGGCGCCAACGACGAGCTGGCGGCCAACGTCGCGCGGCTGAAAGCGGCGCAGCGCGCGCTCAGCGAAACCGTTGATGTCGCCCAGCGCATTCCTTATTTCTGCTCAGGCTGCCCGCACAATACATCCACCCGCGTGCCGGAAGGCAGCCGCGCCTATGCCGGCATCGGCTGCCACTACATGGCGCAATGGATGGACCGCCAGACGCTCGGCTACACCCAGATGGGCGGCGAGGGCGCCAACTGGATCGGCGAGGCGCCGTTTTCCAGCCGCGACCATGTGTTTCAGAATCTCGGCGACGGCACCTACAACCACTCCGGCTATCTCGCCATTCGCGCGGCGATCGCAAGTGGCGTGAAGATGACCTACAAGATCCTGTTCAACGACGCGGTGGCGATGACCGGCGGGCAAGCCAATGAAGGCGGCCTGAACGTGCCGCAGATCGCCCGCCAGGTCGCCGCCGAAGGCGCCAGCCGCGTCATCGTCGTCACCGACGAGCCGTGGAAGTATCCCAAAGACACCGACTGGCCGCGCGGTTTGACCGTGCATCATCGCGACGAGCTCGACGCGCTGCAGCGCAAACTCACTACCGTGCCGGGCGTCAGCGTCCTCATTTACGACCAGACTTGCGCCGCCGAGAAGCGTCGCCGCCGCAAGCGCGGCACCTTCCCCGATCCGGATAAGCGCGTGATCATCAACGATTTAGTCTGCGAAGGCTGCGGCGACTGCGGCGTGAAATCGAATTGCGTGTCGGTGCAGCCGCTGATGACCGAATGGGGCCGCAAGCGCACCATCGATCAGGCGAGCTGCAACAAGGACTATTCCTGCATCAACGGCTTCTGCCCGTCTTTCGTCACCGTGTATGGCGCGAAACTCAAGAAGGGTGAAGGCATTGTCGAACCCAGCGACTGGCCGGCATTGCCAAGCCCAAGCGTGCCGCTGATCAACCACCCCTACGGCATCATCGTCACCGGTGTCGGCGGCACCGGCGTCGTTACCATCGGCGGCATTCTCGGCATGGCCGCGCATCTGGAAGGCAAGGGCATCGGCGTCGTCGACATGGCCGGCCTGGCGCAGAAGGGCGGCGCGGTCTACAGCCATATCCGTATCGCTAATACGCCCGACGACATCCACGCCATCCGCGTCGCCGCCGGCGGCGCCGATCTCGTCATCGGCGGCGATATCGTGGTGGTCGGCAGCAAGAAAGTGCTCGGCGCCATCAAGTTCGGCAATACGCAGGTGCTCGTCAACACCGCCGAGTTCCTGCCCGGCGATTTCACCCGCAATGCCGACTATTCACTCCCCACCGAGCGACTCAAGCGTGCCATCACCAGCGCCGCCGGGCGCGATCGCAGTCATTTCTTCGATGCGACGCGGATTGCATCCGACATTGTGGGCCGTGCCATCTCAACCAACCTAGTCATGGTTGGCTATGCATATCAGACCGGCGCATTGCCGCTCTCGGCTGAAGCCATCGAGAAGGCAATCGAGCTCAACGGCGAATCCGTAGCCGAGAATATCGCCGCTTTCCGTTGGGGCCGCCGCGCCGCCGCAAATCCGGCAGCGATCCAGGCCTTGTTGCAGCCGAAAGCCGACGCCGAAAACGATTCGCTTAAGCTGTCGCAGTCGTTCGCCGAGACGGTGGACCGGCGCGTCGCGTTCCTCACCGCCTATCAGAGCGCGCGCTACGCGCGCCGCTATCTCGATTGGGTCGAGAAGGTGAAAACCGCCGAAGCCAACAAGGCGCCGGGTCAATGCGCGCTGTCGGAAGCCGTGGCGCGTTATCTGTTCAAGCTGATGGCCTACAAGGATGAGTACGAGGTGGCGCGGCTCTACACCGACACCGCGTTCGTCGAGCGGGTGAAATCCACTTTCGACGGCGACAGCCTGCGTCTCGAATTCCATCTGGCGCCGCCACTGCTGGCGCGGCGCGACAAGGTCACCGGCGAGCTGAAGAAGATATCGTTCGGGCCGTGGCTGCTCGGCGCGTTCCGCGTGCTGGCGAAATTCAAAGCCCTGCGCGGCACGCCGCTCGATCCGTTCGGCTATACCGTCGAGCGTAGAACAGAACGGCGGTTGATCGCAGAGTACTGCGATCTACTGCGCGAATTCTGCGAACGTCTGACCCCTGACAACCATCACGTCGCCGTTGCACTGGCTGCTCTGCCGGAAAAAATCCGCGGATTCGGCCACGTCAAGCAGCGGCACATCTCTGCCGCCCAGGCCGAGGAAGCCGCATTGCGCGAGCAATTTGGCGCCGGCGCCGCGCCGTTTCTCAAGGCGGCGGAATAATTTAGCCCAAATTGCCTGTGCCCTAAGGCTTGACCGTCCTCCGGTCATGTTTTCATATCGTGGCAACAAGAACGCTCATAAAGGCGGCGAGAGGTGGGATGTCGCGCTTTCTCGCACGTGGCCAAACGGGAGGATAGTTCAGTGGCGCCCAACGCCTCCGCTGCGGCGGATACGTTTCCTAAGTTATTGATCCGAAATGCCCTTTTGTACGGCACGCGGCCGGCGATGCGGCAAAAGGATCTCGGCATCTGGCAAACTTGGACGTGGGCGGAGGTACTCGACATCGTTCGCGCTTATGCGGTCGGTCTGCACCGGCTCGGCCTCAAGCGCGGCGAGACCATCGCCATCGTCGGCGCCAACCGGCCGAAGCTGTATTGGTCGGTGATGGCGGCCCAGATGCTCGGCGCGGTGCCGGTGCCGGTCTACGCCGATGCGGTAGCCGAGGAACTTTCCTTTGTGCTCGCGCACGCCGACGTGCGTTACGCCGCGGTCGAGGACCAGGAGCAGATCGACAAGATCCTGTCGGTGAAAGAGCGTCTGCCCAAGCTCGATCAGATGGTTTATGACGAGGAACGTGGCCTGCGCGACTACGACCATAGCCATCTGCGTTCGATCGACGACGTCATCGAGGACGGGCGCAAGGCGCTTGCCGGTGATCCTACCGTTGCCGCCTGGATCGATGCTGAGATTGCCGCCGGCAAGGGCTCCGATCCGTCGATCATCCTCTACACCTCCGGTACCACCGGCACCTCCAAGGGCGTGGTGCTTACCGGCGAGCGCTCGATCAAAGCGGCGACCGACACGGTCATATTCGATAAATTAAACGAGAATGACGTGGCGCTCGCCTATCTGCCGCTCGCCTGGGTCGGCGATCATTATTTGAACTATGCGCAAGGCCTGGTCGCCGGGTTCTCTATGGCTTGCCCGGAAAACGCCGACACCGCGATGCAGGATCTGCGCGAGATCGGGCCGAGCTTCTATTTCGCGCCGCCACGCACGCTGGAAATGCTGCTCACGCGCGTGATGATCCGCATGGAGGATGCCGGCTTCCTCAAGCGCAAGATGTTCCACTATTTCATCGGCGTGGCGCGCCGCTACGGCGAGCGCATCCTCAACGGCCAGCAGGTCGCTCTGACCGGCCGGCTGCTCTATGCGATCGGTAACATCCTCGTCTATGCCCCGCTCAAGAACGTGCTCGGCTTTTCGCGCGTGCGCGTCGCCTATACCGCCGGCGAAGCGATCGGCCCCGACCTGTTCGCGTTCTACCGCTCGATCGGCCTCAACCTGAAACAGCTCTACGGGCAGACCGAAGCCTTCCTTTACGTCACCGCGCAGCCGGACGGCGAAATCTATTCCGACACGGTCGGGCCTGCCTGTCCGAACGTGGACATCCGCATCGCCGACAACGGTGAAGTGCTGTTCAAGTCGCCCGGTATGTTCGCCGGCTATTTCAAGGACGATGCCAAGACCGCCGAGGCGATGACGCTGGACGGCTATGTGAAGACTGGCGATGCCGGCTTCTTCGACGAGAAGACTGGGCACCTGAAGATCATCGATCGCGCCAAGGACGTCGGCCGGCTCACCGACGGCACGCTGTTCCCGCCGAAATACATCGAGAATAAACTCAAGTTCTATCCCAACATCCGCGAAGTTGTGGCCTATGGCGACCAGCGCGATTTTGTTTGCGTGATGATCAATATCGACCTCACAGCGGTGGGAAGCTGGGCTGAGCGAAACAATGTGGTCTACGGCTCCTACCAGGAACTCGCCGGCCACAGCCAAGTCTACGACATGGTCGAGAAAAATGTCGCCGAGGTGAACCGCTCGCTCGCTCAGGACACGGTGATGGCGGGTGCGCAGATCAAGCGCTTCCTAATCCTGCACAAGGAGCTTGACGCCGACGACGGCGAACTCACACGCACCCAGAAGGTCCGCCGCGGCTTCATCGCCGATCGTTACGGGGCGCTGGTCAAGGCGCTCTATGACGGCTCCAAAGAAGCCGACATCTCGACCGAGGTTACCTTCGAGGACGGCCGCAAAGGGACGATCAGCGCGCGGGTGAAAATCCGCGACATGAAGACCGAGCCGGTGCCCGCCATGGGGAAGGCGGCATGAGAGCGCCGGGCGGACCCGAAGTTGCGGTCGGCGATGTGCTCTTGTCGGTGGAGAACGTCTCGCTGTCNNGGCTTCTATCAGCCGCAGCAGGGCCGCATCATGTTCAAGGGCGAGACGCGCTCCAAGATGCGCCCGCATGAAGCGGCGGATGGCGGAATCGCGCGCACCTTCCAAAACGTGGCGCTGTTCCGCGGCATGACCACCCTCGACAACCTCATGGCCGGCCGCACCCTGAAGATGAAAAAGAATTTCTTCTGGCAATTGCTGCGCTACGGGCCGGCCATGGCGGAAGAGGTCGAGCATCGCCACCGCGTCGAGCAGATCATCGATTTCCTCAAGATCCAGAATATCCGCCGCACGCCGGTTGCCCAGCTGCCCTACGGCTTGCAGAAGCGTCTCGAGCTTGGCCGCGCGCTCGCCATGGAGCCGGACCTGCTGTTGTTGGACGAGCCGATGGCCGGCATGAACCTCGAAGAAAAGGAGGACATGTCGCGCTTCGTCCTCGACGTCAACAGCCACTTCGGCACCACGATCGCGCTGATCGAGCATGACATGGGCGTGGTAATGGATTTGTCCGACCGCGTTGTGGTGCTCGATCACGGCATCAAGATTGCCGACGGCACGCCCGACGAGGTGAAGGGCAATCAGGCGGTGATCGACGCCTATCTCGGCGTGGCGCATTGAGGGGCGAGACAATGGATATGCTTTACAAGATCTTCCTCGACCCCTTCGTGCAGATGGCCAGCGCGCCTGATCTGCTCGTGCAGACCTTGTGGGAAGGGCTGGTCTCCGGCGTGCTCTATGCGCTGATCGCGCTTGGCTTCGTGCTGATCTTTAAGGCCTCGGGCGTGTTCAATTTCGCGCAGGGCATCATGGTGGTGTTCGCGGCGCTCACCTTGGTTGGCCTACATGCGATGCTGCGCGACTGGGGCGTGTCATCCGGCACCGCCGCCGCCTATCTCGCGCTCGCCCTGACTGTCGCCGTGATGTTCGGCCTTGCATTTACGATCGAGCGGCTCGTGCTGCGCCCCTTGGTGAATCAGCCGGACATCATTCTCTTCATGGCAACGTTCGGAATGACGTATTTTCTCATCGGGCTTGGCGAGCTTGTGTTCGGTGGCGAGCCGAAGTTGATGATCGCGGACGATCTGCATCTTCCGCGCGGCGCCATCGATGTGAAGATGCTGGGAGGATTCGTCAGTTTTCAGAAAATCGATATCGCCGCAGCCGCCATCGCCTCGATCATGGTGGCGGGGCTGGCGCTGTTCTTCCAGAAGACCCGCATCGGCCGCGCCTTGCGCGCGGTTGCCGACAGCCATAAGGCGGCGCTCTCGGTCGGCATCTCGCTCGAGCAGATTTGGGTGGTGGTGTGGTTCGCCGCCGGCATCGTTGCGCTGGTCACCGGCATCATGTGGGGCGCGCGCTCGAACGTCTCCTTCGCGCTCGAAGTCATCGCCCTCAAGGCACTCCCCGTTCTCATCCTCGGCGGCTTGACTTCGATCCCGGGCGCCATCGTCGGCGGCCTGATCATCGGCATCGGCGAGAAGCTCGGCGAGTTCTATTGGGGTCCGCTCATCGGCTCCGGCATCGAAAGCTGGCTTGCTTACGTCATCGCGCTGCTGTTCCTGCTGTTCCGGCCGCAGGGCCTGTTCGGCGAGCGCATCATCGAACGGATTTGAGGCCGTCATGTTTTATCGCGAGACCGGCCAGTTCAAAACGACTTATCAAGCTGACCAAGCGGTATTCCCGATCCGACAGGATCGCATCGGGATCGCGATTATCCTCTTGCTCGCATTCGCCGGTGTTCCGCTTCTGGCGTCGGAATTCGCGATTAGTTCGTTCTTCATTCCGGTTCTGGTATTTTCGCTCGCTGCCATTGGGCTGAACTTGCTCACCGGGTACACCGGTCTGTTGTCGCTCGGCACCGGCGCTTTCATGGGCGTCGGTGCCTACGGCGGCTACAAGCTGGCGACCTGGTTCCCGGACGTGAACATCCTCATTCCTATCTTGGCCTCCGGGTTCGTTTCGGCCGCGGTCGGGGTCGTGTTCGGTTTGCCGTCGCTGCGCATCAAGGGCTTCTATCTCGCGGTCGCCACCCTGGCGGCGCAGTTCTTCCTGTCCTGGTGCTTTGTGCGCATTCCATGGCTGGTCAACTATAACATTTCGGGCGCGATCGAAGTGCCGACGCGCACGTTGTTCGGCATTCCGATCACCGGCCCCAATGCGACGGCGACGACGCGTTATCTCGTGACGTTGTCGATCGTCGTGTTGATGACATGGCTGGCATCGAATCTGGTCCGCGGCCGTATCGGACGCACCTGGATGGCGGTGCGCGACATGGATCTCGCGGCCGAGCTGATCGGGATTAGGCTCTATCGCACCAAACTGCTGTCCTTTGCGGTGTCGTCTTATTTCTGCGGTGTGGCCGGCGCGATGATGGTGTTCCTCTGGTTCGGCTCATCGGAGGCCGACACCTTCAGCATCAACCAGTCCTTCTTCATCCTGTTCATGGTCGTCATCGGCGGGCTGGGCAGCCTAGTAGGCTCGTTTTTCGGCGCGATCTTCATCTTGGGAACGCCGATCGTGCTGCGGGCGCTGCCCGGCTTGTTCGGCTTATCGATCCCAGCCGCCACCGTCGAACACCTGACCTTCATGGTGCTGGGTGCGCTAATCATCTTTTTCCTGATCGTCGAGCCGCACGGCCTGGCGCGGTTGTGGCAGATCGGGAAGCAGAAACTGAGGGTATGGCCTTTCCCGTACTGATTGGGCACACTTGACGTAATCCCGCACCGAGGATGATGCGGACCAGAAGGCCCCTGCGAAAGGGGTGCGCCGGCGCCCTCCAGAGGTTGTCGGCGGGGAGAAAACACAAGGGAGAGAAACGCGATGCATGTGAAACATCTCGCACTCGGCGCCATCGTTGCGGCAGGCTTTGCCGCAACGGTCATGGCGACCAAAGCCGAAGCGCAAGAAACGATTTACGTACCACTCATGACCTATCGCACCGGTCCGTTTGCCGGTTCGGGCACGCCGATCGCCAACGGCATGCACGACTATCTTTCGATGCTGAACGAACGCGACGGCGGCATCGGCGGCGTCAAGCTTGCCATCGAAGAATGCGAGACCGGCTACGACACCAAAAAGGGTCTCGAGTGCTACGAGCAGGTGAAGGGCAAGCATCCCGTGCTCACCAATCCGTGGTCGACCGGCATCACGCTCGGTCTGATCCCGAAAGCCTCGGTCGACAAGATCCCGATCCTGTCGATGGCCTACGGCCTGTCGGCCTCGGCCGTCGGCAATGATTTTCCCTGGGTGTTTAATCCGCCGGCGACCTACTGGGACGGCCTGTCCATGATCTTCCGCTATATCGGCGGCAAGGAGGGCGGTCTCGACAAGCTCAAGGGCAAGACCATCGGCTTCATCTTCTTCGACGGCGGCTATGGCCGCGAGCCGATCCCGCTGCTCGAACAATACGCCAAGGACTACGGCTTCGAAGTGAAGCTCTATCCGGTGCCGGCGGCAGAAATGCAGAACCAGTCCGGCCTCTGGCTCAACGTCCGGCGCGACCGTCCGGCCTGGATGGTCATGTGGGGCTGGGGCGCGATGAACCCGACCGCGGTGAAGGAAGCCGCCCGCATCAACTTCCCGATGGATAAGTTCGTCAGCATCTGGTGGGGCAGTGGTGAGGATGACGCGCGTCCGGCCGGCGCCGAGGCCAAGGGCTTTACGGCTTTGAACTTCTCGGCGGTGGGTGCGAACTTCCCGGCGATCCAGGACATCGTCAAGACCGTCGTCGACAAGGGCAAGAGCCAGACGCCGAAGGAAAAGGTCGGCGAGTCGCACTACAACAAGGGCGTCTACAACTCCGTGATGATCGCGGAATCGATCCGCAACGCGCAGAAGCTCACCGGCAAGAAAATCGTGACCGGCGAGGATGTGCGGCGCGGACTCGAGACGATGAACATCACCGCGGCGCGCTGGAAGGAGCTTGGCCTGCCCGAGTTCGGCTCGCCGCTCGCCGTGTCCTGCGCCGATCACAACGGCCATCAGGCGGCTTACGTGATGCAGTGGGACGGCGCCAAGTGGAGCAAGGTGTCCGACTGGATCTCGCCGATGAAGGAGAAGGTGACTCCGCTGCTCGATGCGGCGGCGGCGGACTATGTGTCGAAGAACCAGCCCTGGCCGAAGCGCACGGAGCCTTGCGACAAGGCGTCGTAATTTAGAAATTTCTCTCCCCGCGCCATGGCACGGGGAGAGTTCTTTTGGAGCTCGAATGGCTTTCGCGGCGCAAATGGAAAAGACGTTGTCTGCGCCTGTTGGCGCGATCCTCTCCGTCAACAACATCGAAGTGATCTACGATCACGTCATTCTGGTGCTCAAGGGCGTGTCGCTCGACGTGCCGAAGGGCGGGATTGTGGCGCTGCTCGGTGCCAACGGCGCCGGCAAGACCACCACGCTGAAGGCGATCTCCAACCTGCTGCACGCCGAGCGCGGCGACGTCACCAAGGGCTCGATCGTGTTCGAAGGCGACGAGGTGCAGGACCTCTCGCCCAACGAGTTGGTGCGCCGCGGCTGCATCCAGGTGATGGAAGGCCGTCATTGCTTCGGCCATCTCACCATCGAGGAAAACCTGCTCACCGGCGCCTTCACCCGGCGCGACGGCAAGGCGGCGATCAGGAAAGATATCGACCTGGTTTATTCCTATTTTCCGAAACTGGCCGAGCGGCGTGACGCCATCGCCGGCTACACCTCCGGCGGCGAGCAGCAGATGTGCGCAATCGGCCGCGCGCTGCTGTCGCGCCCGAAGATGATCCTGCTCGACGAGCCGTCGATGGGGCTGGCGCCGCAGATCGTCGAGGAGATTTTCGAGATCGTCAAAAATCTCAACGAGAAGGAAGGCGTTTCGTTCCTGCTGGCCGAGCAGAACACCCACATGGCGCTGCGCTTCGCGCGCTACGGCTACATCCTGGAGAACGGCCGCGTGGTGATGGACGGTGACGCCAAGTCGCTGGCCGAGAATGAGGACGTGAAGGAATTCTACCTCGGCATTTCCGGAGGCCGGCGCAAATCGTTCCGCGACGGCAAGCATTACCGCCGGCGCAAACGCTGGCTGGCGTAAGCTATGCCCGACCATTACGACGCCCTGGAAACCCGCGACCCGGCGGTGCGCGAGCACGAGCAGGCCGCAGCGCTGCCCGGGATCGTCTCGCGCGCCATGACTGCGCCGGGCTGGGCCAAGCATCTCAAGGGCATCGACCCGAAGTCGGTGAATTCGCGTGCCGCGCTGGCCAAACTGCCGGTGCTGCGCAAGGCGGATGTCGCGGCCTTGCAAAAGGAAAACCCGCCGTTCGGCGGCCTCAACGTGACCGCGCCGGGCAACGCGCGGCGTCTTTTAATGTCGCCGGGGCCGATCTTCGAGCCGGAAGGCGAGGGCAAAGACTGGTGGGGCTCGGCGCGTGCCTGCTACGCCGCCGGTTTCCGCGCCGGCGACATCGTGCATAATTCCTTCGTCTATCACCTGACGCCCGGCGGTTTCATTCTGGAAGCGGGTCTGCACGCGCTCGGCTGCGCGGTCATTCCCGGCGGCGTCGGCAATACCGTGCAGCAGCTCGAGGCGATCGCGCACTACCGGCCGTCCGGCTATGTCGGCACGCCGGATTTCCTGAAAATCCTGCTCGACACCGCCGAGAAAACCGGCAAGGACACCGCGTCGATCAAGCGCGCGCTGGTGTCCGGCGCGGCGCTGCCGGCGTCACTGCGCGATGAGTTGGGCAAGCGTGGCGTTGCCGTGCTGCAATGCTATGCCACCGCGGAGCTCGGCGTGATCGCCTACGAGAGCGAGGCACGTGAAGGCATGATCGTGAATGAATCGGTGATCGTGGAAATCGTGCGGCCCGGCACCGGCGACCCGGTCGCCGAAGGCGACGTGGGCGAGGTGGTGGTCACCTCGTTCAATCCGGACTACCCGATGATCCGGCTCGGCACCGGCGATCTGTCCGCGCTGCTGCCGGGCGTCTCGCCCTGCGGGCGCAGCAATGCGCGCATCAAGGGCTGGATGGGGCGCGCCGATCAGACGGCGAAAGTGAAAGGTATGTTCGTGCATCCCAAGCAGATCGCCGAGGTCGCCGCTCGGCATCCGCAGCTGGTGCGGTTACGTTTGGTGGTCGGCCGCGAGGGCGAACAGGACAGCATGACGCTGATGGCGGAATGCGCCGCGCCCGATGCCGCGCTTGAGGCCACGGTCGCCGCCACGCTGCAGTCGGTCACCAAGCTCAAAGGCGCGGTCAAGCTGGTCGCGCCGGGCGCGCTGCCAAACGACGGCAAGGTGATCGCCGACGAGCGCAAGTCATGAGCCCGGCCACAGTCCCAACATCGGGCGGCCGCATCGGCGTGCTGCTGGTCAATCTCGGCACGCCCGACGCCACTGATTACTGGTCGATGCGCCGCTACTTGAAAGAGTTTCTCTCCGACCGCCGCGTCATCGAGGAAAACCGCATCAAGTGGTGGCTGGTGCTCAACCTCATCATCCTGACGGTGCGCCCCGGCCGTAAGGGCCGCGATTACGACAAGATCTGGAACAAGCAGCGCAATGAATCGCCGCTCAAGACCGTGACGCGCTCGCAGTCCGACAAGCTCGAGGAGATGCTCGGCAAAATCGACAAGC
Organism: Hyphomicrobiales bacterium; assembly: GCA_003133345.1. GTDB lineage: Bacteria > Pseudomonadota > Alphaproteobacteria > Rhizobiales > Xanthobacteraceae > Pseudolabrys. The sequence continues at coordinate 11,401 of PKXB01000188.1, forward strand.
GCATCCGCGTCGATTGGGCGATGCGCTACGGCAATCCGTCGATCAGCTCGCGGCTGGAGGCGCTCGCCGCGCAGGATTGCGAGCGCATCTTGCTCGTGCCGCTCTATCCGCAATACGCGGCGGCCACCACGGCGACCGTCTGCGACGAAGCCTTCCGCGCGCTCGCAAGGATGCGCTTGCAGCCCAGCTTGCGCGTGGCCGCGCCCTATTACGCCGAGCCGGTCTATATCGACGCGCTCACCAATTCGCTCAATGCGGCGCTGGCGAACCTTCCCTTCAAACCCGAACTGATCGTTGTCTCGTTCCACGGCATGCCGGAGGACTATGTCGCCAAGGGCGATCCCTATTATCACCATTGCAGCGCGACCACCGCGCTGCTGCGTAAAAACCTCAAGCTCGACGAGGACGGGCTGATCATGACCTTCCAGTCGCGCTTCGGCACCGCGGAATGGCTCAAGCCCTATACCGACGCCACCATGAAATCGCTGGCCGAGCGCGGCGTGAAGAAGATCGCCGTCATCATGCCCGGCTTTGCAGCCGATTGCCTGGAGACGCTGGAAGAGATCGCCATGGAGAATGCCGAAATCTTCAAGCACGCGAGGGGCGAGAATTTCGCGGCCATCCCGTGCCTCAATGATTCGAGTGCCGGCATGGCGGTGATCCGCGACGTGGTGCTGCGCGAGCTCAAGGGCTGGATTTAAGCCCTCCGGCCCTGCCCCAGGACCTATCAACCCCCCGTTAACCATACGGTTTTAACTTCCGTTAACCAAAGTCCGCGGACCGGCGGGCGAGCGCTCCTTTTGAAAAGGCGCGCCCGCCCGGCGTTCAGCCGTGGGCAGGAGGGCAGAGACAGCCGTGCCGCGTTTACGTCCCTTAACTCCGGTCACACCGCGCGGCGCACGCCTGCTCATGGCCGCCTGCGTGGCGCTGTGGAGCGCGGACGCGGTGGCGCAAACGGCAGCGCCGCCTTTCCCCGATCCGCTGGCGCCGAATCTGCAAACCGATCCGCGCCAACCGCCGCGCTTCCAGAAATTCACGCGGCCGGGGCTAGTGCAATTGGGACCGCCCGCCACTTTCACGCCGCCCGCGTCAGGCGCCGGCGATACCGGGTTCGATTCCACGAACAGCCGCAAAAAAGCCAAGGGCAAAGCGAAAGCCAAGTCGCCGGTGAGTGCGCAGGCGATCACGCCCGGATTGCCGACGCCGACGCCCGTTTCACGCTATCAGAAACCGGCGACTGAGTCCGCCGGCGGGGCTTATGCGCAAGCGCCTGGCGCGCCGCCGGTCGAGCTGGGGCCGATCCGCAAGCTGCCGCCGAAGCGCAAGGCGCATAGCGAGCCCGAGGATCCTTATGCGCCGCTCGGCGTGCAAACCGGCGCCTTCACGCTGTTCCCGGCGATCGAGTTGATCGGCGGCTACGACACCAATCCCGCGCATGCGCCCGGTGGCGGAGGCGCCTCGCTCTACAGCGTCGCGCCGGAACTGCAGATGCGGTCGAACTGGTCGCGCCACGAGCTCAAGGCCGACCTGCGCGGCAGCTACACCGGCTACAGCCCCGAGGCCACGCCGACGCTGAGCCGGCCAAACTTCAATGGTAAGGTGGACGGCCGCGTCGACGTCACCCGCGACACTCGCATCGATCTCGCCACCCGCTTGCTGGTCGCGACCGACAATCCCGGCAGCCCGAACCTGCAACCCGGCCTCGCCAAGCTTCCGGTCTTCACCACCTTCGGCGGTAGCGGCGGTGTCACGCATCAGTTCAACCGCTTCGAATTGGGCATCAAGGGCGATGTCGAGCGCACCGTGTACCAGAACTCGACGCGGACCGACGGCAGCACCGCCAGCAACGCCGATCGCCAATACAATCAATATACCGGCACGCTGCGCGGCGGCTACGAAATGACGCCCGGCGTGAAGCCGTACGTGGAGGTCCGCGCCGATACCCGCGTGCACGATCTCAACGCCGATATCTCGAAGTATCAGCGCGATTCCAAGGGTCTCACCGGCACCATCGGCACCACCTTCGAATTAACGCGCCAGCTCACCGGCGACGTCGGCGTCGGCTATACGCGGCGCAACTACGAGGACCCGCGCCTCGAACAGATCAAAGGACTGATCGTCAATGGGTCGTTGATCTGGACCGCCAGCGCGCTGACCACCGCCAAGCTTTCCGCCGCGTCATCGGTCGGCGAATCGACCGTCCCCGGCGTCTCCGGTCAGCTCTCTCGCGACATTGGGTTGCAGGTTGATCATTCGTTTCGCCGCTGGCTGATCGGCACGATCAAGATCGGCTTCGGGCTCGACGACTATGTCGGTATGGACCGCGAGGACAAACGCTATTCTGCGGGCGTGGGCTTAACCTACAAGCTCAACCGCTCGGTCCAGATCAAGGGCGAGTTCCAGCAGAACTGGCTGCATTCGAATGTGGCCGGCACCGACTATACCTCGAGCGTCTTCCTGCTCGGGATCCGGTTCCAGCGCTGAACGTGGGCATTTTTTGACGCATGATCTTTTCCGAAAACCGGTTCCCACTTTTCGGGATCATGCGCTATTTCTCGCCGAGCAATCGGCGCAGCTCGCTGCGAAACGCCGGGGCGATATCCGGGCGCTCGAGCGCATAGGCGACATTGGCGGAGAGAAATCCGATCTTGGAGCCGCAGTCGAAGCTGCGGCCCTCGAATTTCAGACCGTAAAACGGCTGTGTGCGCGCCAGCGCCACCATGGCGTCGGTGAGCTGGATTTCGCCGCCGGTGCCGGCCACCTGCTTTTCCAAAAGATCGAAGATCTGCGGCTGCAGGATGTAGCGCCCGGTGATGGAAAGGTTGGACGGCGCCTCGGCCGCCTTCGGCTTTTCGACCATTTTGGTGATCTTGAAGGCCTTGCCCTTGGCGGCGCCGACGCCGACCACGCCATACATATGGATGCGGTCGGCCGGCACTTCCTCCACCGCGAGAATATTGGCGTTGTCGTCGAGATCCTTGGCGGCATCGATCATCTGGGCCAGGCAGCCGCGCGGATGCTGCACCAGCACGTCGGGCAACAGCAGCGCGAACGGCTCGTTGCCGACCAGTTCGCGCGCGCACCAGATCGCATGGCCGAGGCCGAGCGGCGATTGCTGGCGGGTGAAGCTGAAAGTACCGGGCTCCGGCAAGTCCTGCGATAATAGCGCGAGGTCCGCCTTTTTGCCGCGCTCGACCAGGGTAAGCTCAAGCTCGAACTGGCGATCGAAATGGTCCTCGATCACCGCCTTGTGCCGGCCGGTGACGAAGATGAAATGCTCGATGCCGGCCTGGCGCGCTTCGTCCACGACGTGCTGGATCAACGGCCGGTCCACCACGGGGAGCATTTCCTTCGGCATGGCCTTAGTCGCCGGCAGGAAGCGGGTTCCCAGGCCTGCGACCGGGAATATGGCTTTGCGGATGCGGGTCATGCGGGACTTAATCTTGGTTGCCGGGGCGATGATTCGTTCAGGCGAGCAGAAAGCATGGCGGCGGGCGTGGGTCCAGATGGGTTCCGGATGCTAGACCATTAACACCGTCGAAACGATATCGGGGCACCCATAAGGGGCACCGAGGGGCGATAAAAAGAGAAGCGGTATCGGCAAAATGCGATTGATCCACCGCTATCTTCTGGCCGCGGTCCTGATGGTGGCCGCCGGCGCCGCCGCCATGGCGCAGACGCGCGACGACCGCTATTCCGGCGTGACCGGGACGATCCCGCCAGCTGCCGTCGCTTCGCCGGCAGGCGGGCCAGACTGGAGCGGTGAATCGGGCTCATCCGGCGATCCCCGCATGACCGCCGCGGCGATCCGCGCGGCGGCGGTGAATTTCCATGGCTGCATCGAGCGCCTGTGGCCGCTGGCGGCCCGGCGCGGCATTTCGCACAACGTCTATGCGGCCTACACCGCGGTGCTGACGCCGGACCTGCGCATCATGGATCTGCTCGACGGGCAGCCGGAATTCACCAAGTCGTTCTGGGACTATCTCGATCTCTTGGTGAACGATGTGCGCATCGAGCAGGGCCGCACGCTACTGCAGCGCTACCGCGCGACCTTCGACGCGGTGGAGCGCGCCTACGGCGTCGACCGCTACGTCATCGCCGCGATCTGGGGCGTGGAGACCAATTACGGCACGCTCGGCGGCGACCGTCCGGTGGTCCGCTCCACTGCCACGCTCGCCTGCATCGGCCGCCGGCAGAACTATTTCCGCGAGGAATTCCTATCGGCGCTGGAAATCCTCCAGCGCGGCGACGTCAAGCCCGACCGGCTGGTCGGCTCATGGGCCGGCGCCTTCGGCCCAACCCAGTTCATGCCGACCGCGTTCAAGCGCTTCGCGGTGGATTTCGACCACGACGGCCGCCGCGACGTGGTCGACTCGGTGCCTGACATCATCGCTTCGACCGCCAACAATCTGAAGAAGGACGGCTGGGTCACCGGGCAGACCTGGGGTTACGAAGTCGTGGTGCCGGCGAACTTCAATTTTCTGCTCGCCGACCATGCGCGGTCGATACCGATCCGTGACTGGGAGCGCTACGGGATTACGCGCCCCGGCAATAAGCCGTTCCCGCGTCCGGACGACCACGCATTCCTGCTGATCCCAGCCGGCGTGCAGGGCCCCGGTTTCATGATGCTGGCAAATTTCCGCGTCATCATGAGATACAATCCGGCCGAAGCCTATGCGCTGGCGATCGGCCACCTGACCGACCGCCTGCGCGGGGCTCCGTCATTCGTGCAAAACTGGCCGCGCTACGAGCGGGTACTGTCGCGCGGCGAGCGGCTGGAGTTGCAGCAATTGCTGGAACGGCACGGCTACGACGTCGGCGAGCCGGACGGGCACCTCGGCGCCAGGACCAGGGCCGCGATCCGCGATTTCCAGACCAGAATCGGGCTAGTTCCCGACGGCTTTGCCTCGGCGGGCGTCCTCGACCAGCTGCGCGGCCGTTGAGCCTGCCGGATAACCACCCGGCTACCTTCGAGTTGACATTTTTTGCGCGCTATTGACCCATTCCGGGCGAAGGCCCTCTTCGCGGCTGGCCTTTTCCCTTGTAGATTAAGGTCTTGGGCGATCGGTATGTTTGGCAAAATCCGGCTTTCGCGGTGGCTAATCGGGGTGGTCATTCTGGCCGTGGCCGAGTGCGCCAGCGTGGCCGCGGTAGAATTTGCGCTCACGCTGCCCGCCGAGGCCCAGCGCGCCGAGGACCGCTATCCCTTTCTGAGCCGCCAGCGTCAACAAGGAGGCTTCTTCGGGGGGTTCTTCGGCGGAGGAGGAGGCTTCAACTCGCGGTCCAATCCGGGCGAGAACCCGCCGCAGCAACCGCAAATTCAATATCAGTCTGATTTCTCGCATGCACCGAGCCCGCACAAGCCGGATGCGAATGCACCCGCGCCCACGACGTCGATCGTGGTGATGGGCGACAGCATGGCCGACTGGCTCGCTTATGGACTGGAGGACGCGTTTTCGGACTCCCCAGAAATCGGCATCGTCCGTAAGAACAAAATTCATTCCGGGCTGTTGCGTTACGAGGCGAAAGGCGATCTCGACTGGTGGCACGTCGCGCGGGATATCCTCACGAAGGAGAAGCCCAATTACGTGATCATGATGCTCGGCGTCAGCGACCGCCAGAACATCCGTGAGCGCGATCTGGTCAAAGAGGCCGACAAGAACGCCAAGGACGAGCAGGACAAAAAAAATGCCAGCCAAAGCCCGCCGAACAAGGATCAGTCCGACGACCAGGATCAGCCGGCGGTCATTGCGCCCGAGCCGCAGCGCGGCAAAAGTGTCAACGGCATTATCGAATTTCGCAGCGACAAATGGGCGGAGGTTTACTCGAAACGTATCGACGAAACGATTGCGGCTCTCAAGAGCAAGGGCGTGCCGGTGTTCTGGGTCGGCCTGCCGTCGATCCGCGGCACCAAATCCACCGCCGACGTGGTCTATCTCAACGACCTCTATCGCGCGCGCGCCGAGCGCGCCGGCGTGAACTATATCGACGTGTGGGACGGATTCGTGGACGAGGCCGGCAAGTACTCGAACTTCGGCCCGGACTATGAAGGCCAGATGCGGCGGCTGCGTTCGGGCGACGGCGTCTATTTCACCAAGTCCGGCGCCCGCAAGCTCGCGCACTATATCGAACGCGAAGTGCGCCGCTATATGAGCAATCGTGGGCCGGTGGCGCTCCCCTCTGGGCCGGTCGGGCCCTTGCCGGCCGACGCAAAATCGACAGTGCGGCCGGTGGTCGGACCGGTGGTGCCGCTCACCGTGACGCCGGGAAATTCCGAGGAACTGCTGGGCGGCGCCGGCAGTCAGCCGATGCATAGCGACGCCACCGCCAACCGCGTGTTGGTCAAGGGCGAGCCGGTGCCGGCCCCGCCCGGGCGCGCCGACGATTTTGTCTGGCCTCTAGGCAGCGACGGCAAGAATGTTCCGCCAGTGGCTAGCGCGCCCGCGGCACCCGCGTCGGCTACAGCGCCGGCGGCCGACGCGGTCGCCCGGACCGAGCCGCCCGCCGCCGCTGCAAAGCCATCGGAAGCGACCAAACGCGGGCCCGCCGCAAAGACCTCGCAGACCACGGGCGCCAAGCCTCGGCTCGAGCGCCCGGTGGAAATCAAGCGGCGGCCGCCGCAAAGCGACGTGCCGCGCCCGCCGGGGTCGGTTCCGCAGTCCGGCGGCCCATTCGGCTGGCAGCGATAATTCAAGCCTGAACGCGGTAGCGCTAGCGCGGCAGCGTCGTCGACCCCATCAGGAATTTGTCGACCGCGTGCGCGGCTTGCCGCCCTTCGCGGATCGCCCATACCACCAGCGACTGGCCGCGGCGCATGTCGCCGGCGGCGAACACCTTAGGCACCGACGTCACATATTGCACAGTATCGGCGTTGACATTGCCTCGGCTGTCGAGCGCCACGCCGAGCGCCTTGAGCATGCCTTCGTGCAGCGGATGCACGAAGCCCATGGCGAGCAGCACCAGATCGGCCTCGATCTCGAACTCGCTGCCGGGCACTGGCTTGAACTTCGCGTCCGCGTGTACGCAGTGCAGTTTCTTGACGTGGCCGTTCTCGCCGCTGAATTTCTGCGTCAGCACGGCGAATTCACGCTCGACGCCTTCCTCATGGCTTGACGAGACGCGCAGCTTGAGCGGCCAATCCGGCCAGACGATCATTTTGTTCTCGTGCTCGGGCGGCTGCGGCATGATCTCGAAATTGGTCACCGATACCGCGCCCTGGCGGATCGAGGTGCCGATGCAGTCGGAGCCGGTATCGCCGCCGCCGATCACGACGACCTTCTTGTCCGTGGCGAGGATCGGCTCGACATTGCCCTGCGGCTCGTTGCTCACGCGCCGGTTCTGCTGCGGCAGGAACTCCATGGCGAAATGGACGCCCTTGAGTTCGCGGCCGGGAACCGGCAGGTCGCGCGGTTTCTCGGCGCCGCCGCTGAGCACCACGGCGTCGTGCTCCTTGAGCAATTTCTCTACGGCCAAATTGACGCCGACATCGGCGCCGTAATGGAACGCCACGCCCTCCGCCAGCATCTGCTCGACGCGGCGCTCGACGTGAATCTTTTCCATCTTGAAGTCGGGAATGCCGTAGCGCAGCAGGCCGCCGGCCTTGGCCCAGCGCTCATAGACATGCACCTCATGCCCGGCGCGCGCGAGCTGTTGCGCGCAGGCGAGGCCGGCCGGTCCCGAACCGACAATCGCTACCTTCTTGCCGGTCTTGTGCGACGGCACCTCCGGCTTCAAGCCTTTCGCGATCGCGCGGTCGGCGATCTCGCACTCGATGGTTTTGATGGTGACCGGATTGTCGTTGATGTTGAGCGTGCAGGACGCCTCGCACGGCGCCGGACAGACGCGGCCGGTGAAGTCCGGAAAATTATTGGTCGAGTGCAGATTGCGCGCGGCTTCGTCCCAATGGCCGCGGTAGACGAGGTCGTTCCAGTCCGGAATCTGGTTGTTGACCGGGCAGCCGGTGGGCGCGCCGGTGAGGCGGCTGGTGCCGTGGCAATAGGGCACGCCGCAATCCATGCAGCGCGCGGCCTGGTCGCGGATTTCCTTATCCGGCAACGGCAGCACGAATTCGTGCCAATGCTTTATGCGCTCCGCAACCGGCTGGTAATCGCGGTCCTCACGCTCGAATTCAAGAAACCCCGTGACCTTACCCATACTATTCCGCAGCCTGCATCGTGGCGGCCTTCTCCTTTGCNNGAATTGGTATAGCGCGCATGATTGGCGATCAGCATATGCAGTCGCTCGGCATCCTTGGTTGTCAGGTCGGACATCACGTCGACGCGGCCGTGGCTCTCGAGATCGTTGTAGAGGTTGTATTCCTTCTCGGCGATCTGTTCTTCTTCGGGCACCGGCTCGAGCTCGACCATCGCCATGTTGCAGCGGGATTTGAAGGTGCCGTCCTCGTCGATCACATAGGCGATGCCGCCCGACATGCCGGCGGCGAAATTGCGCCCGGTCACGCCAAGCACCACCACGACGCCGCCGGTCATGTATTCGCAGCAATGGTCGCCGGCGCCCTCGATCACGGCGATGGCGCCGGAATTGCGCACGGCGAAACGCTCGCCCGCCACGCCGCGGAAATAGCATTCGCCTTCGATCGCGCCGTACAGCACGGTGTTGCCGACAATGATCGATTCCTCCGGCACGATGCCGGAATCCGCCGGTGGCCGGATGATGATGCGCCCGCCCGACAGGCCCTTGCCGACATAGTCGTTGGCGTCGCCGTCGAGCTCGAAGCTGATGCCGCGCGCGAGCCATGCGCCAAAGCTTTGGCCGGCGGTGCCGGCAAAGCGCACGTGAATGGTGCCGTCGGGCAGGCCGGCATGGCCGTAGCGCTTGGCTACCTCGCCGGACAGCATGCCGCCGACGGTGCGGTCGATGTTGCGGATGACGGTTTGCAGCCGCACCGGCGCGCCGCGGTCGAGGGCTGACTGCGATTCGGCGATCAACTTGCGGTCGAGGATGTCGTTGATCTTGTGATCCTGCGCCTCGCACTTGTAGATGTTGGTGCCCGGTGCGGCCGGCGGCTTGTTGAACAGCTTGGAGAAATCGAGGCCCTTGGCTTTCCAGTGCTCCACCAGCCGGCGCTGGTCGAGCATCTGCATCTGGCCGATCATCTCGTTGAAGGTGCGATAACCGAGGGCGGCCATCAGCTCGCGCACCTCCTCGGCGACGAAAAAGAAATAATTGATCACGTGCTCGGGCTGGCCCTTGAAGCGCTTGCGCAGCACCGGGTCCTGGGTGGCGACGCCGACCGGGCAGGTGTTGAGATGGCACTTGCGCATCATGATGCAGCCGGCCGCGATCAGCGGCGCGGTCGCGAAGCCGAACTCGTCGGCGCCGAGCAGCGCGCCCACCACCACGTCGCGCCCGGTGCGGATGCCGCCGTCGACCTGCACGGCGATGCGCCCGCGCAGCCGGTTGATCACCAGCGTCTGGTGGGTCTCGGCCAGGCCGATCTCCCATGGGCTACCGGCGTGCTTGATCGAGGTCAGCGGGCTTGCGCCGGTGCCGCCCTCAAAGCCGGCGATGGTGACGTGATCGGCGCGCGCCTTGGAAACGCCGGCGGCGACCGTGCCGACGCCGACTTCGGACACCAGCTTCACCGAGACATCGCCGGTCGGATTGGCGTTCTTCAGGTCGAAGATGAGCTGCGCCAGGTCCTCGATCGAATAGATATCATGGTGCGGCGCCGGCGAAATCAGGGCGACGCCGGGGGTCGAGTGGCGAACCTTGGCGATGGTCTTGTCGACCTTGTGGCCAGGCAACTGGCCGCCTTCGCCGG
>PKXB01000029.1 GCA_003133345.1 Hyphomicrobiales bacterium
GCCCTCGGCCAAACACCGCCCAGGCGGTTTCGCGGAAGCGTCCCGGGCGTGGGGGCAGTAGCACGCGCGAGCGAGCCGGAATCGGGCTGCTCTTATTAGCGATGCCGGCGATGCTGCCCAAGGACCGCGCCTGTTTGGGCGAGCGGCTGCGCCCACAAGTCGCGCGGCGCCAGTGCCGCCGCCAGCACAGCGATGGCGCAAGCTTGGTGGACAATCGACAGGACGAGCGGTTGCTGGTCGGCCTGTAAGGTGGCCACTCCCAATGCGCCTTCCAGCGTGAGCAGGCCGAACAGCACGGCCGCGCGCGTCCAGCGGCGGTCTCCCAGCACCGCCGTCACGAGCGCGAGCGCCGCTGCGGCCCACAGCCCGATGGAGAGCACACGGTGGCAGGTCTGGATGAGGTAGCCGTTCTCGGTGAGGTTGCGCCAGACTGGATGGAAGGCGAACAGCCGGTCGGCGGATGGCAGCAGACTGTCCGTGTAGCCCGGAAAGCTCGTCCATAGCGGCCTTGCATCCAGCGCTTCGAACAACGCGCCAAAAGCAATGTTGAGCGCGATCGCCGATCCCCAAGCAAGGCGCGGGATCGCCGATACGGCTTGCGATCGCCGCGGCGCAAGCGCGCCAACGATCAGCAAAGCGAGTCCGACGCTCGCAAACGTGATGTCGAGGGCGTGACGATGTTGACCGAGATTGATGCTGGCAAACAGCCCGGCATGATCGGCAAAATAGCGCAACACGAAATAGCCGCCGCCGGCCGCGAGCAGTCCGAGCCACGGCAGTAGAGCAGGATGGCGCGCCGATTTCGCCGCGCGGCCTAGATAAAACAGCAAGGCGAGAAACAACGCCTCGACGAACAAGGCGACGCTGGCGATACGCAGCCACTCCCAGGCGTAAAGAAACCGGTAGATAGTTTGGGATTCCATTCCGCCTGCTTCATAGCCTCCGCATAGCGCGTAGAGCGGACTCTGCTGATGGGCAACAAAGGCCTGCTCCCAGGCGGCACGGCCGATCGGCGGTATCAGCGACACCTCGGGCGCGTAGACAAACCACGGGCCTTGCGTGAGCCGGTTGCCCGCGCCCAGAACGAAAGCGGCAACGCCGAAGAAGGCGGCCGCCATCAATACGGCGCGCAGCCATCCGGGCTTGTCCCACCTTCCCAGAAGCATGAGCCAGCTTTCGAGGCGCCCGCCGGCCGCCAACGGAGGCTTATGCAGAGCCCCCGTTGGCGTTTGATCCGGATGGACCTTGAGCAGCATGGTTTGGCTACCGTGCTATTTCCCGACAGGAAATACTTCGTGCGTCGCCATTTGCGAGAAGATTCCAGGCATGCCGTCGGACTGGAACGAGCCGCCGGCCACGTGGAACTCGTTATCGATGAATCCCGCCACGAACCCGTGCCGGGCGATCTGCATGTGCGGAAGGACCTGCCAGGAATTCGTCTTCGGGTCGTAGGCTTCGAAGGCCCAGAAGGTCACCTTGCCCCTCGGTTCCTCGTATTCGCCGCCGGTGACATAGAGTTTGCCGTTGTAGACGGCGCCGGCGACGTCGCCGCGCCGCGTTGGCGACCGGCCCTTGAAAATCCAGATGTCGGTCGCCGGATCATACTCTTCGACCAGATCGGTCACGTCGCTCATGGTCACGAACGGCGCGCCGAGCCGCCCGTTCACCGCATAGATTTTGCCGTCGACGACTCCGGCGTAGAAGTGGTTGCGGCCGGTCGGCATCGGCGCGCGCGCCCGCCAGGTATTGGTGGCGGGATCGTATTCCTCCACCGTGCCGACGACGATTTGCGGCACACCGGCCCACAGCGGCTCGGTCATGGGTTTGCCGGGAATATTCGCGTGCGCGCCGCCGATCACATAGATCTTGCCGCCGACGACCACCGCTTGCGCCGAACCGCGTGGGGTCGGCATCGGCGCCAGCTCTTTCCAGCTGTCGGCTTCTGGATCGTACATCATGGCGCTCGAAATCGGTTGCCAGACTTTTGTGCCTGGCCGCCCGACGAAGCCGCCAAACACGTAGATCTTGCCGTTCAGCTCCACCGCCGACGCGTGGTGCGCCGGAATCTGCATATTCTTCTTTTCGGTCCAAGTGTCGCTCGCCGCATCGTACACATTGACGATGCCGCGTGCCTGCACATTGGCGCCGTCATAGCCGCCAAAGACGTACCACTTCTTGCCGATCGCCACGCTGACGACCTCGCCTTGCGGCGCCAGCATCGGCTTTGCCATCCGCCACTTGCCGTCCTGCGCCGCGGCCGGCGCAACTTGCGATGCCATGCCGGCAACCAGCGTCGCCGCCAGCAACCACACAGCCCTCTTCATCGTCGGCCTCTTCATCGTTCGTCCTCCTTGATCCTGACTGGCGGCAGCTTGGCGCTGACGCCACATTGATTGCGGTGATTCCCGCATCGGGACCTATTCTTGCATCGGATCATAGGACGCATAGGGCGCGCAATCCCAGGAACCGGCTTGGTATGTGCGCGTCTTGGTCTGTGCGCATCGTTTGGCAACGCTCCCTATCGCCTCTTGACTTTATTCCCATTAGGATTATAGTCGCATTTATATACTTGACTTAGCGAATTAGTGGGGGTATGATCATGGTCATAGGAGCTAGCCATGACCGCCTTAAACGCACCCCAGTTCACCAACGAAGCCGCCGCCATTGCCCATTTAGAGGCCTCCCGTTGGCCCGATGGCGTCAATTGCCCACATTGCGGTTCGGTGACCGTTACCCGCATGGGCGGCGAAACACAGGCCGGAATGTTCCAGTGCAACGACTGCCGCGACAAGTTCACCTGCCGCACTGGCACCGTCATGGAGCGCTCGCATATCCCGGTTCATAAATGGCTGCTGGCTATCCACCTGCTTACGGCATCCAAGAAGGGTATGTCGGCCCATCAACTACACCGTATGCTCGGCATCACTTACAAATCAGCTTGGTTTCTTGCCCACCGCGTCCGTGAAGCCATGTCCAACCCCAAGCCTAAGACTGGCATGGGCGGCGCTGGTCATCAGGTGCAGGCCGACGAAACCTGCTACGGCAACACGTCGAAGCGGGCGAAGCATTACAAGAAGGGTCATTCAAATAAGTCTGGCGTCGTCGCGCTGGTAAACCCCGCGACTGGCGAGGCCCGTGCGTTTGCAGTCAAAACCTCGACTTCGGAAGTAGTCAACAAAATCCTTTGGACTAATGTTCACGGAGGCACAACGCTCGTTACCGACGAGTCCAAGCTCTACAAATCATCGGGCTATCAGAAACACGAAACGGTTCTGCACTACGGCAACGAGTATGTGAACAAAGATGGATACACTACACTACAAACAACGTCGAAAACTTTTTTGGCATTTTCAAAAAGGGAATGGTTGGCGTCTATCACTTCTGCGGCGAGCAACACCTGCAACGCTATTTGAACGAATTTGCCTTCCGTTACTCCAACCGTTCGGGCGTTGGCATTGGCGATGGGGAACGTGCGGCACTTGCCTTAAAAGGTATTGAGGGCAAGCGTCTCACGTACCGGATACCTAACTAAAATCAGATCAAAAAAGCACGCTGCTAGGCGCTTTTTGGCTTGGCGCGCTCGCCGCGCTTCTCGCGGGGACTCTTAGCGCGTTTCGCGTTAGCCTTCCCAAGCTTCATTTCCGAATGAGGCTTGGGAGGCGCGCTCAATAGATTGCCGAGGACGCGCTTAAATTCAGGGTCTTTCGTTGGATCGGTTTTTGTCATGGCTAATATCTTCAAAAGCCCGAGAAGCATGCTCAGTCAGGCGAAGCGCCATCTCTCCAAATTGGAGACCGACATTAACGCATTTGTGCGCGATAAGCCATGGACCACAGTCATTGAGAAAGATGTCGATGGATTGACAAATCTCATTAAGGTCAAATTTACTCGGCAACTCTCCGAGGAATTGCCCCATATTGTTTTCGATTGTGCCAACAATCTCCGTCCCGTTCTTGACCAAATCGCTTTTGGGATCGGCCGCAAACACACTGGGGCCGATCCCAAGTCCGCTAAGTTTCCGTTCGGCCCCACCGAAACTGATATGCTCAACAACCTGGCCGGCGGCTGCAAGGATCTGCCAGCGGAAATCCGTGACCTTTTTGCTGCATTCAAACCTTACAAAGGAGGGAATAACGCCCTTTGGGCTCTGAACGAGCTTTGTAACGCCCCGAAGCATAAAATGATTTATCCCATTGGTATTGGGGGTGTTGGGCTTGGCTTGGGCGGAAATTTTGTAGTCGGTGCTGGTGGTATTCTGATTCTCAATACGTGGGACAGCGATAAAAACGAGATAATTTATGCCAGCTTCCCCGATGGGGCCATTCAAGGGAACCCAAATTTCCATCTCGCCTTTAGCGTAGCGCTCGACGAGGTTGATGAGATTATCCGAGGCCAACACCCGGTTAAGGTGCTCCGCTCCATGACTGGCGAAGTCGAGCGCGTCTTGATGGCTACCGAACGGGAGTGCCGTCGGATCGGATTGATTATTTGAATAATCGCACATGCGTTCCTTTCCGGAACGCACCCAAACACCCGATTAGCACTGCCCTGTCGAAATAGGGGGCAACAGATTTGCTAACTCAGGTATATAAGTGCGATTATAGTCCAGGGCGCCTGGCTCGGCTGAGGGCGTCTTCGCGAGACGTTTCGAAGATGGAGCCACTAAAAGGAGCCGATGTCGGGCAAGCCCGACATCGGCTGGCGAGGCGCCTGCGGGCGCGGCTCGTAACCCCGTCCCCGGGAGGCCTGGGTCGCCGTCCGTCCCTACTATGGGGGACTGCCTTTGATGGCTGGACGCGGCGCGGACGAAGGGTGGCGAAAGCTGCCCGGATCGGGNNCCCGTCCGCGCCCGGAAGTTACGGCCCCGGGGACAGAAATCGCCGCGATGGAGCGCCGCGGGGCGCGCGTCCTTCGCCAAGAACGCGCACGCCGCAAGGCGTGAGTTGAATGGATGCGCCTCGCGGCGCTCCATCCCCTCTGTTTTGCAGAGGGACACAAGCAATGCCCGGCGCAAGCCGGGAGAAGTTACGGCGTACCCGGCGCCGCAAAGAATACGGGCGATGGCGCTTAGCTGTTTGAAAACCTATCCGCTCATTCCGGGGCGCGAGCAAAGCGAGCGAACCCGGAATCCAGAGAAGCCTGTGGTGCCTCTCTGGATTCCGGGTCCGGCGCTTACGCGCCGTCCCGGAATGACGAAGTGAGCAAAAACGAAAATGGCCGGGACATTATGCCCGGCCATTTTTATTGCGGATGGTGCGGCGACCGGCTTAATGCACCGTCGTCGATACCGCCGGCGTTTCCTTCGGCTGCTCCAGAGTAGCGATACTATTCTTCACCGCCTTCTGCACCTTCTCGAAGGCGCGCACCTCGATCTGGCGCACGCGCTCGCGCGAGACGCCGAATTCGGATGCCAGATCCTCGAGCGTGATCGGATCGTCCGCCAGGCGGCGCGCCTCGAAGATGCGCCGCTCGCGCTCGTTGAGCACGTCGAGCGCGCCGATCAGCGCCTGGTGGCGGTTATCGCTTTCCTCGTGCTCGGCCAGCAGGCGCTCCTGGCTGGGGGCGTCGCTGACCAGCCAATCCATCCATTCGCCGCTTTCGCCGTCGTCGCGGATCGGCGCGTTGAGCGAGGCATCGCCGCCGAGCCGGCGGTTCATGTCGATCACGTCCTGCTCGTTGACGCCCAGGCGCTTGGCGATCAGCTTGACCTGATCGGGGTGCAGGTCGCCCTCGTCGAGCGCGGAAATCTTGCTCTTGGCCTTGCGCAGGTTGAANNAACAGCTTTTTCTGGTTGGCGGTGGTGCCCATCTTCACCAGCGACCACGAGCGCAGGATGTATTCCTGGATCGCGGCCTTGATCCACCACATCGCATAGGTGGCGAGCCGGAAGCCCTTTTCGGGCTCGAAGCGCTTGACCGCCTGCATCAGGCCGACATTGCCNNTGTGCGCGGCTTCACGATCGCCTTGTTCGCGCCAGCTGCGCGCCAGCATGTATTCTTGCTGCGGTTCCAGCATCGGGAACCGGCGGATTTCGTCTAAATAGTGTGAAAGGCCGGATTCGGCCTTGAGTGCCGGCAGTGCGGCAGAACGGGCCATGATAGCGCCCTCCTTAATTGCCCCCGATGATCGGCGGGCGGTTGTCGCCGCCGCTACCCGAGCCGACGGCGCGAATTTTGTGCGACCGCGAAAGCTTG
>PKXB01000096.1:0-2050 GCA_003133345.1 Hyphomicrobiales bacterium
TGGCGGCGATCAGATTGTCCGGGTTGATGTTCTCCAGCCCGATGAACACGCGCTTGACGCCGGCGCGCGCGCATTTCTCGATGAAATGCGGCAGCTTGTGGCAGAGCGTGTCGACCTGAATGACGAAGCTGATATTGAACTTTTCCACCTCGCGCAGGTAGATCAGGCGGTCGAGGATCGACTCCCAGTCCTTGTTGCGGGCGAAATTGTCGTCGGTGATGAAGAAGGCGCGCAGCCCTTGCGCGTAATTCGTCCGCACGATGAGCTCGACATCCTCCGGCGAGCGGCGGCGCGACTTGCGACCCTGCACGTTGATGATGGTGCAGAACGAGCACTGGTAGGGGCAACCGCGGCCGGCGTCGAAGCTGGTGGTGCCGCCGGCGGTGCGTTGCGCGCGCTCGACCGCCATCAGCGGGATCGGCGTGCCCTCGATGCTCGGCAGGTCGTCCATGTAATTGTACAGTGGCTTGAGCTGGCCGGCGGCCGCGTCGTGCAGCACCTCGTCGAGCCGGCCTTCCGCCTCGCCCGCGAACAGCGACAGACCCAGCGCCTTGGCGCGATCGAGATCGGCGTCGACGCCATTGAGCATGGACAGCACGCCGGAGACATGGAAGCCGCCGAGGCCGACCTGGATGCCGCGCGCGCGCAGCGGCCGCGCCAGATCGAGCGCGCGCGGAAACTGGTTCGACTGCACGCCGGTCAGCATGACCATGCCGGCACCGGCTTCCTCGATCATCGCTGCCAGGCGATCGGGGCGGATGCGGGTGTTGGTCTCGTCGAGGGCGTGGATCTCGATGTCGACGTCGTCCCCGAGAATCTTCCGGTCGGCGCAATCCTTGGCCAGGCCGAACAGCGAGGCGAGCGAATTCGACGGGATCGGCGAGCGCATCCACTGGAGCACATAGCCGTCGTCGTCGTAATGCGACGGCTTCACCAGCACGAGGCAGAACCGCCGCCGTGCGCCGACCTGAGTTGCCGTTGCCGCTGTCGCTTCCATACCGTCCCTTAAGGCAAAACCACGCGAAACGAGGATATATTCATAACACTATCTGCGATTTTCGCTCAGTGAAACCGCTATCGTCGCTTAACGGCGTGGCTTGCCGGCCGCTCCGCCATAGACCGCGTGCGGGTCGAACGTCTTGTCGGCACTACGGAATTCCAGCGTCATCGCCCCGCTCTGGCCGAGCGGGACCGCGCGGTAGAAGCATGAGCGCCGGCCGGTGTGGCAGGCGCCGGGGCCGTCCTGCTCGACCTTGAGCCAGAGCGCGTCCTGGTCGCAATCGACGCGCAATTCGACCACGCGCTGGACGTGGCCGGAGTTCTCGCCCTTCTTCCACAGCGCCTTGCGCGAGCGGCTGTAGTACCAGGCCTCGCCGCTTTCAATGGTTCTGCGCAAGGCTTCCGCGTTCATGTGCGCGACCATCAGCACGTCGCCCGACTTGGCGTCGGTGGCAACCGCGGTGATCAGCCCATCAGCGCCGAATTGCGGCGCAAAGGCCAAGCCTTCCTCGATCTCGGATTTGTTAGCCAAACTCGCCTCGCGTCGGTTACGCGGGGCTCAGCGTTGCGCCCCACGCAGCATGGTCATGAAACGGACTTGCTCGTTGGCATCCTCGCGGAATGCGCCGGTGAAATGCGTCGTCACGGTTATCGCCCCGGGCTTTTCCACCCCGCGCAGCGACATGCACATATGCTCGGCCTCGATCATCACCGCGACACCGCGCGGTTTAAGGATTTCGTCGATCGCGGTCGCCACCTGCGAGGTGAGATGCTCCTGCGTCTGCAGGCGGCGCGCATAGACATCGATCAGTCGCGCCAGCTTCGACAGGCCCACCACCCGCTCCACCGGCATATAGGCGACATGCGCCTTGCCGTAGAACGGCATCATGTGGTGCTCACAATGGGAATTGAAACTGATGTCCTTCACCAGCACGAAGTCGTCATAGCCGCCGGTTTCGCTGAAGGTGCGGTCGAGCACTTCCACGGGGCATTCGCGATAGCCCTGGTAGAGTTCTTCATAAGCGCCGATCACGCGCTTGGGCGTTTCCAG
>PKXB01000096.1:2100-17321 GCA_003133345.1 Hyphomicrobiales bacterium
AGGGCTGCACCGGGAGTGTCACCGGGGTGACCGCGTCAGTAACCCGCCTGACCGTTTTGGTCCAATGCGGGGCGCCTGGACGCCGCATTCCCATTCGGCATGGCTCGTAAACCACGCCCCGGCGCCAAGAACCCCTTCTCGCGCCATCGGGTCAGCCCCTATATATTCGTTTGCGCGCCAGAGGCAATCCGCGGCAGCGGGGAAATCGGTAAAACTTCAATGCTTAACGAGGTTTACAACGCAAAAATCCTCGACTTGGCGGGCAATATCCCCCGCCTAGGACGCCTGTCCGCGCCCGATGCCAGCGCCACCGCCCATTCCAAGCTGTGCGGCTCCACGGTCACCGTCGATCTCAAAATGGACGGCCCGGTGGTTGGCGATTTCGCCCATGACGTGAAAGCCTGCGCGCTCGGCCAGGCCTCGTCCTCGATCATGGCCCGCCATGTGATCGGCGCGAAGCCGGCGGAACTGCGCGAGCTGCGCGAAACCGTGCGCAAGATGCTCAAAGAGAACGGGCCGCCGCCGGGCGGCAAATGGGCCGACATCGCGGTGCTCGAGCCGGTGCGCGACTACAAGGCGCGCCACGCCTCGACCATGCTCACTTTCGATGCGGTGGTATCGGCGCTCGATCAGATCGACGCCAAGCGAAGCCAGAAGCAGGCGGCGGAATAAATTATTTCGCCGACGCCAAGCCGCCGGTCTTTTGCGCCGACAAATCGGCGCGGTCGCCAATCGCCTTCACGCAAGCCGCGGTCAGCCGTGGCAGGTTCTGCTGCGCGCCGGTATTGCCGAAGCGGATGCCGGTGACCATGCCAGCGCTCTTGGTCTCGATCAGCAACGAGTGGTTGCCGACGGCGGCAAACGCGCCGATCAGCGCGGCCTGCACCGTGCCGGCGGCGTAAGTGACGAGTTCGTCGGGCTGCGAGCGGCGCTCCGAGGAAACCACCTTGAGCGAGGCCGACATGCGGCCGACCGTCATAGTCACCGCGCCGAGCTTGCCCGGCAGCTGGATGCGGCCGCCGTCATGGCGCCGCTCGACGTAGCTCACGTCATAGCTGTCGCCGCCGCCAGCGCCGCAGGCGAGCATGAGATCAAAGCTGCCGATGTCCTCGCCTTCAACGGTTAGCGGCTGGCGGCGCGCCAGGGCTGTGACGCCGGCGCGATCGACCACCGCCCAGCGCCGCTCGCTGATCTCGGTCGCGTGGGCGCCATCGGTCATGCGCGGAATCGGTCGTGACGCGGTCGGGGCCGAGGCCGGCGACGCTGCGACCGTGGCCGCCGCAGCCGCCGGCGCGGCCGGCTCATCGGTCGCGAGCCGCGTGCGGCGCGTCTCGTCCGCCGTCAAGGCGTGCATCGGCTCCCAAGGTGGGATGCGCAGCGCCAGATTGAGAAAATCGATCGAGCCGCCCATGTCGATGGTGTATCGCGCCAGCCGCCCGATGTCGCGCTGGACCAGCACGAGGTCTTCGGCTGTGTAGTTCGCCGCGGTCGGATCGTCGCGGCGGTCACCGAGCCAGATCTGATGCACCATCACGCGCGCTTCCGGCGGCACTGCACGGTGCACGCCGCCGAGCAGCACGAAGCCGCACATGGATTCGCAATCGGCGCGCGGCGAGAATTTTCCGCGCGATGCATCTTGATCCGAGCCATTGACATCGACGATGCGGCCGACCGTGGTGTCGAGGCCGAAGCGGCGGATGTCGCGCCCGAGCGCGATGGCGCCGAGCACCGAGCCGCCGTCGGAATCAAGCACGACCGTGGCGCCGGCGAGGTCGCGGCCTTGCACGAACAATTCGAAGTCGCGCGGCGTCTCCGCGGTGATGGCGCCGCTCGCCGAAATCCACAGCCGGCACTGGGCGCCGCAGGCGTCGGCCGGGCCTTGCAGGCGCAGATCGAAGCGCATCGGCAGCGTGCGATCGGTGACTGCCGCCGATGCCGGCAACAGCGAAACCAGCGCCGCCGAAGCAAGCGCAATAGCGAACGCCGAAGAGCGAGTCATTCTTCCCTTCTCGCCGTCGAGCCCTTAATGGTTGGCGCGGTTGTCCGCGTTCGTATCGGGCTGTGGCGGCTTTCAAGACCCCCGGTCTAGGTCTTTTTTAATGAGCGGGCGGATTCGGGTCTAGTGTAAAATGATCCTATCGAGTCCTGTTTTGATTAAATCCAAACAGCTCCCGCCCGATGGAACTCTTTATGGAACTTTTATGGCGGTGATATGGCGGTGAAGAGCGAGCGCCCAAGCGGCTTCGCGCGCCTGCCGCGGCTCGTCGGGCGCGGCCTGGTGGCGCTCTATCGCTATACGCTAGCGCCGCTGATCGGCCCGCGCTGCCGGCATCTGCCAGGCTGTTCCGACTATGCCGACGAGGCGATTGCCCGCTTCGGGCTATGGGCGGGCGGCTGGATGGCACTCGCGCGCATCCTGCGCTGCCAGCCGTGGGGGACTTCGGGGCTCGATTTCGTGCCGGCCGAGGTGTCGGCCAAATGGCGCTGGTGGCTGCCCTGGCGCTATGGCCGCTGGCGCGGGACAAACGAGCAGGCGCCGCGATGAGCAGACGCGCGGGACATATTCTGGTGGCAGTGATTGCACTGAGTGCGCTGGCTTCAATATTTTTCGGACTGCGCAGCTACAGTTCATACCTTCTGCTGCGTTCCGCCTATGAGGCGGGCCGGCCGCAAGTCAGCAGTCTGCGGGCCTGGATGACGCTCGACCATGTGGCGACGACCTATCGCGTACCGCTGAACGAGTTGCTCCCTCGCCTCGGCCTGCCGCCGGATGCAAGCCGCGACGAAAGCCTCAAGGCAATTGCCGACCAACGCGGCGTGCCGCGTTTCGATTTCGTGCGGCAAGTCCAGCGCGCGCTCGGTCAATCGGCGCCGGTACCCGAGAGCGGTCAAAGCACCGGTGGCCTGACCGACCGCATCCTGTCGGCGCTGCTGATCTACGGTTATCCGGCGCTGGCGCTGACGCTGCTGCTCGGGGCGATCGGCTTGCCGCTGCCGATCGGAGTAGCAGCCGTGCTGGCCGGTTCGCTCGCGGCGCTGGGAAACCTGCGTTGGGAATGGGCCGGAATGATCGCCGTCACCGCTTCATTCGCCGGCGACATGATCGCCTATGGAATTGGCCGGGCCGTCAGCGATAACTTCCTCGCACGCCATGGCCGCTGGATCGGCTACAGCCCGCAGCGCCGGGACAACATCCAAGCGCTGCTGCAAAGGTGGGGCGGCGTCACGGTGATCATCTCGCGCACGCTGACCTCTTCGCTGAGTTCGGTCGTCAGCATCTTCGCCGGCGTGAGCCGTTATCAGTTCTCACATTTCCTGGGGTTCGCTCTGCTGGGCCGGCTGATCTGGACCTCGGCCTATCTGGGCTTAGGCTACGGGATGGGCAACAACATCGACGCCGCCAGCCAATTCCTCGGCAATCTGAGCGGGCTCATCATCGCGCTCGGTGTTCTGGTGGTGGCGGGCGCCTATCGGGCCGGCATGATGCGCCCGGAGGCGGGCTAAGGCCCCTACGATAGCGCGAGACGAATGAGAGCAAGGATATGGCTTCTCCAACCTAAGGAAGCACAAATCCGCGTCACAAAATGCTAAGTTAGTTGCAGCCATCCCACTTCGACATCTTCGAGATCGGGCGTCGCGCTCAGATGCGCCGGCAATACAGCATCACCAACCGGACAGTTTCTGAGAAACGCACGTGTTATGTCCGCGTACGCATCGAAATATACTTTGCTGCAAATGATGCTTGATTGAGATTCGAACGAACCATTGGCATCCCACAGGCCCTTGGCCATTCGTAGTCCCATTTTGAAGGCCGAGATCGTCGCATATCGGGTGCCAAGCATTCGCAAGGCACGGAGCGCTATTTGATATCGGTCCGTATCGGCCAGCCCAGACTTTCGCCGCCCCCGTAGAATTCGCTGCGGAATGTCGGAATAAAGCGTGCGCGTGCGAACGCCGTGTCGCGGAACCGCTTCGACGACAAAATCTTCATAGAGGAAAATCGCGGCGTGGGTCCAAGCACTATGTTCCGAGGCAAATCCTGCGCCGCTCTGCGCGCGCGCAATGAGTTGGCTGGCGCGTGATGGAGCCGCATCGCGAAATAATACCAGATCGCCTGGCATGCATTTGGCCAAATCAGGCACAAAGCCAAATTCGCGAGTTTTAGTTGGAAGCACGCTGATTGAAATTTGGTCGACCGCAGCCGTTGCATTACCGGGATCGATAATGCGTTGCACCACAGGAAACTCGTCCTTGATCCGCTGCTAAGATCCGATATCGACGCGCACTGTCTTTATCGCTGCAAGATCGCTTTCCCCGGCCTCGGCGGTACCGGAAACGTGAACCCCGGGCTTCAGATCAAAAAATGGCACCGTCGCAGTCCCGGTCGAACTAGAAATAAGCCCGAAATTGTTGGCACTAGGACCGACCGGAATATCAAATTCAATAATGGCGAATCCATCCGCCTCGGTGCGGACAACTGTTCCAGCAAAGGCAATTTTATCACTCATGTAATCTATATACGCCAACAGCGTGTGATTTTCCAGTACGCTATGGAGCCCGCAGCCATCGTTCTACCTCGGCGTGGATAAGCTTGCACCCTCCGATTTTCTACGTTATCTCATTGTTTTATCACGCTTACCCGCGCTCGTTCGCGGGAGTGAGCCACAGGAGACGCTGATGGTCGCGCTGACCTTTCCCGACGGCGCGCGTCGGGACTACCCCCCAGGCACCACTGGGCTTGATATCGCCAAGGGCATTTCGCCCTCGCTGGCCAAGCGCACCGTGGCCATGGCGCTTGACGGCGCGCTCGCCGATCTGGCCGACCCGATCGAGCGCGACGCCAAGATCGAATTCCTTAATCGCGAGGACCCGCGCGCGCTCGAGCTGATCCGGCACGATGCCGCACACATTATGGCCGAAGCGGTGCAGAGCCTATGGCCGGGCACGCAGGTCACCATCGGCCCGGTGATCGAGAACGGATTCTATTATGACTTCGCGCGCAACCAGCCGTTCACGCTGGAAGACTTAGCGGTCATCGAAAAGAAGATGAAGGAGATCATTGCGCGCGATAGACCGTTCTCTAAAGAAATATGGTCGCGCGAGCAGGCCAAGAAGACGTTCGCTGATAAGGGTGAGAATTTCAAAATCGAATTGATCGATGCGATCCCGGCCGACCAATCGCTGAAGATTTACAAGCAGGGCGACTGGTTCGATCTCTGCCGCGGCCCGCACATGACTTCGGTGGGCAAGGTCGGCAACGCCTTCAAGCTGATGAAGGTGGCCGGCGCCTATTGGCGCGGCGANNTACCTGAAGCAGATCGAGGAAGCCGAGAAGCGCGACCACCGCCGCCTCGGCCGCGAAATGGACCTGTTTCATTTCCAGGAGGAAGCACCCGGCTCGGTGTTCTGGCACGCCAAAGGCTGGACGCTGTTCCAGGCGCTGGAGAATTACATCCGCCGCCGCCAGCAGGACGCCGGCTTTGTCGAGGTGAATTCGCCGCAGATGATGGACCGCGAAATGTGGGTCACCACCGGCCACATCCCGACTTATTCCGACATGATGTTCCTCACCGCCAAGCGTGAGGGGGACGAGCGCGTCTATGCCATCAAGCCGATGAACTGCCCGGGCCACGTGCAGATTTTCAAGAACGGCTTGAAGTCGTATCGCGATCTGCCGCTCAAGATCGCCGAATTTGGCAAGGTGCACCGCTTCGAGCCGTCGGGCGCGCTGCACGGGCTGCTGCGGGTGCGCGCCTTCACGCAGGACGACGCGCATATCTTCATCACCGAGAGTCAGATCGCCGAAGAGACGCTCAAGGTCAACAACCAGATCCTGTCGATCTATTCCGACTTCGGCTTCACCGACGTGCGCATCAAGTTCTCCGACCGGCCCGACAAGCGCATCGGCGACGACGCGGTGTGGGACAAGGCGGAGGCCGCGCTGATGGCGGCATTGCAAGCCTCCGGCCGGCCGTGGACGCTCAACAAGGGCGAAGGCGCCTTCTATGGGCCCAAGCTCGAATACGTGCTGCGCGACGCCATCGGCCGCGAATGGCAATGCGGCACCGTGCAGGTCGATCTCAATCTGCCGGGACGGCTGGGCGCCTTCTACATCGACGAGAATTCCAACAAAGTGACGCCGGTGATGCTGCACCGCGCCATGTTCGGCTCCATGGAACGCTTCACCGGAATATTGATCGAGCACTATGCCGGTCACCTGCCGCTCTGGCTGTCGCCGTTACAGGCGGTGGTCGCCACCATCACCTTGGACGCCGACGATTACGCCCGCGAGGTGATCGCGGCCGCGCGCCAACTCGGCCTGCGGGTCGAGGGCGACCTGCGCAACGAGAAGATCAATTACAAGGTGCGCGAGCATTCGCTCGCCAAGGTCCCCGCGCTGCTGGTGGTCGGCAAAAAGGAAGCAGCCGAGCGCCTGGTCTCGATCCGCCGCCTCGGCCAGGAAAAGCAAGAAGTGATGCCGCTCGACGAGGCGCTTGCCGCGCTCGCCGACGAAGCGGTGCCGCCGGACGTGCGCCGCGCCAAGGCAGCTTGAACAATCGCGGCCGATCTCGTGTCTTATTCTTGCCTGGGCAGCAACAGCGTCGAACCCGCCGCGATGCCGAAGATGTCGAGGTGCGCCGTCGTGGTGCGTTGCGCGTCGACGTAATGCGCGTGGAAGAAATCGCCCATATGCGTGATGACGCCCTGCAAAGCGGGCGGCGCATAAAACCCGACCACGGAGCCGGCCAGGCGCGGCCCCTTGGCCAATCCGGTGACCGCCATCTCATCGAACGAGCCGTGGCCCTTGAAGCGCGGATTGGGCGCGGCGTTCACGTGCATGACGAAGTCGGTGATGGCGCCATTGATGCGAAACGGGAACGGTTTAGTCTCAATCAAGCCGTTGGCCTTGGCTTGCGCGCGGATGAAGGTCTCGGTCGCCTTGGCGTCGAGATCCTTGTCGATCGCAACGGAGCGCCAGTTTTGCGCCGACGCGGTTGCCAGCAAGGTCGCGGTTTCGCTTGTCGCCGCTGGACACGCAGCGCCGCAGTCGACGCCGTAGCTGACGATCAGGCGCCCCTCGATCATTGAAACCTCTCCGCGCAGACCGGACACCGCTCCCACGGCGTCGGTGGCGCGACCATCGGCGGCATCCTTCAGCGCAACGACGGCCAGGTAGTTTCGCTCGGTTATCATCCGACTGAATACGCCATAGGCTTTGAAGCCGAAGGGGACTTCCGCCGATGGCGCGTCGGCGGCCGGCGCATGCTGCGTTTGCGCCGGGGCCGGCAACGTGCCTCCCATCGAAACCAGCCATACCGCCACGATGGCCATGGTGACTGGTGCTAATTGTCTGGGCGCGTGATCGATCATCGACCGCATGGTTTCAACAATATCGGCGGCCGCAGCGCGTCGCTATGATCCAAATCATATCGCGGTCTTGAGCGGACTTAAGCCCGTGACGACTGCAATCGCCGGTCAGCGGGCATCCTGCGTGGCCTGCTTGAGGGCGCGCATCACATCACCGCGCGAGATCATGCCCAACAATTGGCGATCGGGGCCTAGAACCGGAAAGCTGCGAAGCTTGAGGTTCACCATCAACTGCAGCACGCGCGTCATTGGCGTTGTCGGCTCGACGTGCACGATGCCCTCGGTCATCACGTCTCCGACCGTCCGCTTCATCAGCTCATCGTAGCTCGGAACCAGTTGCCCGGTGGTGAAGCGGAAAGCCCGCAGGAAATCGAATTTGGTGACGATGCCCAGCAACTTGCCGCCTTCCACGACCGGAAGCGCATCGAAATCGTATTGCGCAAACAATGTTTCCAGCTCGCCCATGCTGCATTGGCGCGTCACGCTTTTGACGGCGGACGTCATATATCGAGTGGCCGTCGATTCAAGAAAGCGAAACATGTCTGTCGATCCCTCTCGATAATCGGCGATGCAGACCTAACGGCCCTGGCTCACGATATAGGCCGCGAGGTCGGCGGCCTCGCTGCGCGTGAGGTTCATGTCCGGCATCTTCGGATGCGGCGTCAGCAGGTAGAGCGCGAGCTTGGCGGCATCGAAACCCGGCACCTTGGCGATGGCGGAGAATGGCGCCACCTGCGTGTTGCCGCTTTTCTGGTCGGACGCGACCACATGACAGGCCGCGCACCAGCGCTTGGCGAGCTTTTCGCCATTGGCCGCGTCGGCCGCGAGCGCCGCCTGCGGCAGTGCCGTGACGGCGATGAGCAATAACAGACCGGGGATTTTGCGACTCATGAGCGGCGACCTCGTTGATGGGATTGCATGTTAGCGGCGCAGGGTATCGGCGATGTGACCTAGATCAAGGGCGAAAGTCAGCGGCCGGCCGCGGCGCGGACTTGGGCGCGCCCGCCGGCGGCGCCGTGCGGAGGTTCGAGCGTTGCCATGAAACGCTCCGCCCAATGGGTGAGATCGTTCGCCACCAGCACCTTGAAAATGTCCGCCTGGCGCTGGCGCCGCTCTTCCAGCGGCATCGACAGCGCGCGGTTGATGGCGATGGCGACGCCTTCCGAATCGTAAGGGTTGACCAGCAGCGCGGCGCTGCATTCGCGCGCGGCCCCGGCAAAGCGCGACAGGATCAGCACGCCGGGATCGTCCGGGTTCTGCGCGGCGACAAATTCCTTGGCCACCAGGTTCATGCCGTCGCGCAACGGCGTCACCAGCGCCGCGCGCGCCGCGCGGTATAGCCCGGCCAGCGCGGTGCGGCTGTGCGCCTTGTTGATGTAGCGCACCGGCGTCCACGACGCCTCGCCGTAGGTGCCGTTGATGCGCCCGACCGCCTCGCCCACCTGCCGCCCGATATCGGCGTATTCCTGAATGCCGGTCCGGCTGCGCGGGGTGATCTGCAGATAGGTGACCTTGCCGCGCCAGTCGGGGAAATTGACCAGGAAACGCTCGAACGCGTTCATGCGCTCGGGCAGGCCCTTGGAATAGTCGAGCCGGTCCACGCCGATGATCATGGCGCGCCCGGACAGGCTGCCAAGCACGTCGCCCACGAATTCCGATTCGATTGCGCGCCGCGCCAGCCGCGCGAAGGATTCGGCCTCGACCCCGACCGGAAACACGCCGATGCGAACGATGCGATCGCCGAAGGCGAAACCTTCGTCATCGACGCGATTGAGCCCGCGCTCGGTGGCCAGATAGCGGGCAAAATTAGTGGCATCGACCTCGGTCTGGAAGCCGACCAGATCGTATTGGCCGAGCGCCGGGATGAGCTGCTCGTGGTTGGGCAGCGCGGTGAGGATTTCCGGCGGCGGGCAAGGAATGTGAAGGAAGAAGCCGATCTTGTTCTTGTGGCCGCGTTCGCGCAGCGCCTTGGCCAGCGGAATCAAGTGATAGTCGTGCACCCAGATCATGTCGTCGGGACGCAGCAGCTTCTCGAGATTTTTGGCGAAGAATTCGTTGACGCGGAAATAGCCGCCAAGATCGCGGCGCGTAAATTCGGCAAGGTCGAGCCGGTAATGCAGAATCGGCCATAGCACGCGGTTGGCGAAGCCGTTGTAGAATTCCTGGTAGTCGTCCTTGCGCAGATCGATGGTGGCGTAAGTGGTGTTGTCGTGTTCGGCGATTTTGACGGGACCCGGATCGTTTTCCGCGATACGCCCGCTCCAGCCGAACCAAAGCCCGCCGCGCCGCCGAAGTGTCGGCCGGATTGCAACTTCGAGCCCGCCGGCGCGCGCGTTGCGATCGGGAACGCCAACTCTGTTCGATACTATGACGAGCCGCGCCAATACCGGTCTCCCCAGCTCCGCGACAGCTTGATCGCGGTCAATATCAATCCTGACATCGAATAAGTCTGTGGAAAATTGCCCCACAGTTTTCCGGTCACCGGGTGCACGTCTTCCGACAGGAGCCCGTAGCAGTTTCGCAATTTAAGAGCGTCGACGAACATTTCGCGGGCCTCGTCACGCCGGCCGATCTCCCACATTGCATCGATCAGCCAGAACCGGCAAATCAAAAAAGCCGTCTCCGGCGCGCCGAAATCATCCGCGGCGACATACCGCATAACGTGGAAGTCGCGCCGAAGTTCACGGTTGATCTCCTCCACGGTGGAAACAAAGCGCGGATCGTCGGGCGCGATCAGCCCAATTTCGGCCAGCAGCAGGCAGCTGGCGTCGAGATCGTTGCTGCCGAAAGCCGCGGAAAACGCCTTGCGTTTGGGATTCCAGGCGCGCTGCAGCACCTGCTCGCCGATACCTTTGGCTATCTCGCCCCAGTAGGCCGCCCGCTCCGGCAGACCGAGATGGGCAGCGATCGCCTCCAGCCGCTGGCAGCCGGCCCAACACATCGCCGCCGAATAAGTGTGCACGCGCTTGCGGCCGCGGTATTCCCAAATGCCGGCGTCCGGCTCGAGCGCCAGCCGCGCCGCCTGCTCGCCGAGCGGCTCGAGCACGCGAAACAGCGCAGCATCGCCCGGTTTCGGCAGCCGGCGGTCGAAGAACATCGGCGTCGCCGCCATGATGATGCTGCCATAGACGTCGTGCTGATCCTGATGGACCGCGGCATTGCCGATGCGCACCGGCCCGTCGCCGTTAAAGCCGGCGAGCGCTTCCGCGCTGCGCTCCTCGAGCGTATCGGTGTGCACCACACCATAGAGCGGCCGAATCTGGTCAGCGCGGCCGGCGGCAATGCTCAGGATATAGGAGATGAACTCCTCCATCGTGCGCGTGGCGCCGATGCGATTGAGCGCGTGCACGACGAAAAAGGCATCGCGCATCCAGCAGTAGCGATAGTCCCAGTTGCGCCCCGATCCCGGCCCTTCCGGGATCGAGGTGGTGAGCGCCGCGACGATCGCGCCGGTTTCCTCGAAATTGCACAGCTTGAGCGTAATCCCGGCGCGAATGATCTCGTCCTGCCAGTCGATCGAGAACGCGAGCCGCCGCACCCATTCCATCCAATAGTCGCGGGTGCGGTCGCAGAATTCCCGGCAAGTGCTTTCGAGCGTGCCTTCGAACGGCTCGTCGGTGCCGAACACCATGTGCACCGGGCGCGTGAGCACGAACGAAGCCTCGTTCTCCACATGGGATAGCGGCGCATCGGTGGTCAGCCGCACCGGCACGTCGTCGCGCCAGAAGCGGATATGGTTGCTGCCGGACGAGCGCGTCGTCACCGGCACGCCATAGCGGTGCGCGGTGCGGAAGCGGATGGTGATGCGCGGCATGCCGGCGATCGGCTCGATAATGCGCACGAGCTGCGGCGGGCGGAAGATGCGGCCGTAATTCTGGAAGCGCGGCGCAAAATCGGTGATACGCACGGTGCCGCCGTTGCCGTCGGCGAGCTCGGTCACCACGATGGCGGTGTTGCGCATGTAGTCCGAGCGGCTCTCGACCTGCCCGTCGAGCACCACGTCGGTGAAGCCTTTTTCCTCAGTCCCAGCCAGTAGCCGGCAGAACACCGGATCGCCGTCATAGCGCGGCAGGCACCACCACACGATGCGCCCGGACGGCTCGACCAGCGCCGCGGTGCGGCCGTTGCCGATGACCGCCAAGTCGAGGCTGGATTCGGTCATGACGGCTGAGCCTGTCCGCTCGACGCCAGCCGCTGCAAGGCCCGGCGCACATCCATCGGCGAATCGAAAATCCCGGCCAGCCCGGCGAAATGCCGGCCGACGGAGAAGCCCTTGCCGCCGAGGCCCGGCAATACCGCGAAAACCGATTCATCGGTGACATCGTCGCCGATGAACACCGGCATGCGTCCGGCGAACGGCGGATGGCGCATCAATTCGCGCACGCCGTCGCCCTTGTTGACGTTCGGCCGCTTCACTTCGAGCACCGCCTTGCCCGGCAGCACTTCGGTCGCCTCGCCGGGAAATGCCGCGCGGCCGGCCGCGATGTGTTGGCGCAANNGATGCCGGAGCCCGGCGTGGCCGCCTCGGCGAGGTGCCGCCGCAGATCCTGCGGCAGCGGCGCTGCCGAACTGATCACCTCGCGCACGCGCAGCTCGGCGCCATGGCCGCCGACGGCCGGCAGCTTGAACGGCGCGAACAGCACATCGAGATCGACGATCGGACGCCCGCTCACCAAGGCGAGCGCGCCGCCGGTCAGCCGCGACAGGCGCGCGAGCGAGTCGCGCAAATCGTCGGCGACATGCACTTCATTTGGCGACGGCGCGATATCGATCAGCGTGCCGTCCACATCGAGCAGCAGCGCGATCGATTTGGCATCGAGCTCGGCGAAAATATCCGTGGCCGCGTCGTTCGCAATGGGCAGAGTCACCATAATCTATTCCAACGATCGGATTTGCGGGTTAGTTCCCGCCGTCACTGCGCCAGCACCTCGACGTCGCCGTCCACGCCGGTGACGACCTTGAATTCGCGCTCGAAAACTTTGCCCTCGTTGCGCGCGATGGCGCGATATTCGCCCTCAGCCAGGATCACGCGCGGAAAGGCGCCGATCGATTCCTTGATCACGTCGCCGCCGGGCGTGAGCACCGACCAGGCGGTACTGGCGAGCGCCTCGCCGCCTTTCTCGCTCACCAGCTTGAGCGTGATCGCGGCGGCGCGGTGGGTGACGGTGATGTCGGTGAGCTTGCCGGCCGCCACGCGGATGTCGGAGCGCACCACCGAATTGGCGTCGCCATAGTTCGACACGATATAATAGGTGCCCTCGGGCACCACCACCACGTTGCCGGTCATCACGCGTTCGGCGATCGGCCGGCGGTCGCCGGGCTCGAACTGGCTGCCCTTGTAAACGTCGAACGACACCTGTCCGGCCGGAATGCGCACGTCGCCGACGCGTCCTTCCAGGCGCATGGCGCCGGCCGGAAGATCGAAGTCCGCGTGCACGGTCGGCCCGTTCAAGGTCACCGGCTTGACCGCGGTGGCGAGCCCGAAGCCGACATGCACGATATAGGCGCCGGGCGGCAGCACCAGCGTCGGCGCCGGCGACTTGTCTTCCTTGACCAGGTGGAAGGTCCCGGTGGTGTCGCGCTTGGCGGAATAGACGCGCCAGGTCAGGCCGCCGTCGATGAGGGCGCCCTTGCCGAAGCGCGCTGAGAGTGCGAGCGCCACCTGGCCGGCCGGTACCATCGGCACCGCACTCGGCGAGGTCGCGTGCGGCGTGGTCAGCGGCCATTCCGACTGCGGCGCCAGCACGCCGCCCGAGCCGAACGGCTCGCCGCGCGTGGCCGGCGCCGGCGCGATCAGACCGGTCGTGGGCGTCGCCGAAAACAATGAATTCTGCCCGGCCGCCTGCGCCGATGCGGCCTGCGGAACGAGCAAAGGCAGGATGATCGCGAGCGCCGGCCACAGCCGGCCGCGGGCGGCGAATGCGGGTGCATTGCTCATGGCGCGGCCGTTTTCGGCCCAAATCGCGGCGATTTCAAGCCACTAGGCCGGTTTGTCACCCCGGAAACCCTATGCTAGGCGGACAAAATGCCCGACGCCTTGCAGCTGCTCAAGACCCGCCGCTCGGTCAAGCCGATGGAATTGACCGGCCCCGGCCCGAGCAAGCCGGAAATCAACACCCTGCTCGCCGTCGCCTCGCGGGTGCCCGACCATGGCAAGCTGGCGCCCTGGCGCTTCATCGTGTTCGAAGGCGACGCCCGCGTCGCCGCCGGCGCGGCGATCGCCGCCGCGTTTGCCGCCGACCGCGCTGACGCCACGCCCGAGCAGATCGAGTTCGAACGCAACCGGCTGGCGCGCGCGCCGCTGGTGATCGCGGTGGTCAGCCGCGCCGGCCCGCATGTCAAGATTCCGGAATGGGAGCAGCAATTGTCCGCCGGCGCTTCCGCCATGAGCCTGGTCATCGCCGCCCACGCCATGGGCTTCGCGGCGAGTTGGATCACCGAGTGGTACGCCTATGATCGGCGTGTGCTGGATAGACTAGGCGTCGCGCCCAATGAGCGCCTCGCCGGCTTCGTCCATATCGGCCGCGCCGCCAAACCGCCCGAGGATCGCGAGCGCCCGCCGCTCGCGGCCATCGTCAGCTACTTCGGGGGCTAGCGCATGATCCCGAAAAGTGGGAACCGGTTTTCGGATAAGGTCATGCGCCAAGGAAAAAACATCGATGTTCTACGAGCCTGACAAACGCGATTCCAAGCTGCTGCCACACGATCCGTTCAAGGCCATCGTGGCGCCGCGCCCGATCGGCTGGATCACCTCGATGAATTTGAAAGGGCAAGTGAATCTCGCGCCCTATTCCTATTTCAACGGCGTCAACAGCCGCGCCAATCTGGTGATGTTCGCCAGCGAAGGGCACAAGGATTCGGTGAGCTTCATCGAGGAGACTGGCGAATTCGTCTGCAATCTCGCCACCTGGGATTTGCGCGAGGCGATGAACGCCACCTCGGCGCCGCTGCCGCGCGGCGTCAACGAGATGGAACGCGCCGGCCTCGAACCGGCGCCGTCGCGGCTGGTCAAGCCGCCACGAGTGAAGGCATCGCCTTGCGCGCTCGAATGCAAGCGCATCAAGATCGTGACGATCGAGGATGTCGACGGCAAGCCGGTCGACTGTCACGTGGTGTTCGGCCAGGTCATCGGCGTGCATATCGACGACCGCTTCATTGTCGACGGCCGGCTCGATACTGCGGCCATGAAGCCGATCGCCCGTTGCGGCTACGACGAATATGCCGTGGTCGAAAGCCTGTTTTCCATGCGTCGGCCGGTAAACTAAACACCCGCCGCGGCATTTAACCATAATGTAATCACGTGAGCGCACGCTCCCTGTCACGTTTCGGACACAAGACTCCGCCAGCTGTTTTCATCCTATCGGGGTGAACCGCTGGTCCGGTGGCTGGCCCGATCCGAAAATCGGGGACGGGGAGAAAAATTTGGTGTTTGAGGGTCTATTCGCGCGCGTGCGCAACAGCGACCGCTCGGCGGAAGCCATCACCGCGCCGTTGCAGCCGGCCGTCACGCGCCCGAGCATCGGGCTCGCGCTCGGCGGCGGTGCCGCGCGTGGCTTCGCCCATATCGGCGTGATGCGCACGCTGGCCGCGCACGGCATCGTGCCGGACGTCATTGTCGGCACCTCGATCGGCGCCGTGGTCGGCGGCTGTTATGCCGCCCGCCAGCTCGACAGCCTGGAAGAATGGGCACGCGAGCTGACGGTACGCGGCATCTTGAGCTATCTCGACATCAGCCTGTCCGGGTCCGGGCTCATCCGCGGCGGCCACCTCGCCGCCAAGCTGGAAGCCACGCTCACCGACAGCCGCATCGACGATCTGCCGATCCGCTTCGCCGCCATCGCCACCGAATTCAA
>PKXB01000151.1:0-233 GCA_003133345.1 Hyphomicrobiales bacterium
GCCCCGCGCTCTGGCTAGACGCGGTGATCCATAGCGGCCCGCGCTCGCCGGCGCGCGCAAGCGTAAGTGCCTCGGCATTGGTGGAGCCGAGCGTTTCGTAAGCTATGTGCCGGACCCCCGCCAGGTCCGTGGCTTCGCGGTGCATCTTGCTTGCGCGAGATCTTGACCGAAAACCGGTTCCCACTTTTCGGGATCGCGCGTCAGAATAGCGATTTCGCCGCCACCGTCGCCGC
>PKXB01000151.1:276-2435 GCA_003133345.1 Hyphomicrobiales bacterium
ATAGAGCCCGGCCTTGATGGCGGCGAGGAACACATAGAACTTGGCGAAGAAGCCGGCGAGCGGCGGAATGCCGGCGAGCGAGAACAGCAGCATGGCCAGGAAGAACGCCATGGTCGGATGGGTGCGCGCGAGCCCGGCGAGATCGCTGATATTTTCCACATACATGCCGTCGCGCCGCATGCTCAGGATCACCGCGAAGGTGCCGAGCGTCATCGCCACATAGATCGACATATAGACCAGCACGCCCTGCACGCCTTCCGGCGTTGCGGCGGCCAGGCCGACCAGCGCGAAGCCCATGTGGCCGATCGAGGAATAGGCCATCAGCCGCTTGATGTTGCGCTGGCCGATGGCGGCGAAGGCCCCTAACACCATCGAGGC
The DNA here is from genome assembly GCA_003133345.1 of Hyphomicrobiales bacterium. Classification (GTDB taxonomy): domain Bacteria; phylum Pseudomonadota; class Alphaproteobacteria; order Rhizobiales; family Xanthobacteraceae; genus Pseudolabrys. Next base: position 655 of record PKXB01000151.1, read on the forward strand.
GATCGAGACGAACACCACGATCTGCTGCCACTCATGGGTAATGCCGGGGAACGCCACCACGGTGGCGCGCACGAAGATGGCGATGCCGGCGACCTTGGGCGCGGCGGCGAAAAACGCGGTCACCGGCGTCGGCGCGCCTTCATAGACGTCGGGCGTCCACATGTGGAACGGCACCGCCGAAATCTTGAAGCAGAAGCCGACGAACATGAATACCAGGCCGAAAATCAGCCCGAGATTGGCGCCCTGCCCGGTTGCCTTGGCGATGCCGACAAAATTAACGGTGCCGGTGAAGCCGTAAATCAGCGACGCGCCGTACAGCAGCATGCCGGACGACAGCGCGCCCAGCACGAAATACTTCAAACCGGCTTCGGTCGAGCGCACATTGTCGCGGTTCGACGCCGCCATCACGTAAAGCGGCAGGCTCATCATCTCGAGCCCGAGATAGAGNNAGCCAGTCGAGCGACAGCAGCAGCGCGCCGCCCGAGCCGGCGAGCGCTAACAGCTTGAGGAACCTGGCATAATCGTCGACGACAAAACTGCCGCCGAATAATTCGCTGCGGCCGGGGGGCAACATCACCACGACCAGTGCCGCTAGCGCCAGCACGGCGACGCAGAAGCCGTTCACGATCCTTGCGCTACGTTCGCTCTGGTGGGCGCCGACGCCGACCATCAGCATCAGCATGGCGCCGCCCGCCAGCACGGCTTCCGGCAGGATCGGCAGCAGCGCTTGCCATTGCATCGATTGATTCATTGGGCGGCGCTCATGGGGATCATTTCGGCCCGTTCCATTTTGATGGCGGCGGCGCCCGTCGTTACATCTTTTGCCGGCGCATCGATCGCCGCCATGGCGTGCTTATAATTATCGAGCAGCTGGGTGACCGAGGCCGCCGACATGTCGAGCACCGGCTTCGGCGCCACCCCGAACAAAATGGTGAGCGCCACCAACGGCGTGAAGATCAGCACCTCGCGCCAGCCGATGTCCTTGATGCCGACCAGCGCCGGCTTCAAGTTGCCGAAGATCATCTTGCGGTAAAGCCACAAGGCATAGGCCGCCGACAAAATGACGCCGAAGGTGGCGATCGTGGCCACCGCGGTATTGATCTTGAAGGTGCCGATCAGCGAGAGGAATTCGCCGATGAAGCCGGAGGTGCCCGGCAGCCCGACATTGGCGAGCGTGAACACCATGAACACCGCCGCGAACAGCGGCATGCGGTGGACCAGCCCGCCATAGAAGGCGATTTCGCGGGTATGCATGCGGTCGTAGACCACGCCGACGCAAAGGAACAGCGCGGCGGAGACGATGCCGTGCGAGATCATCTGGAAGATGCCGCCGGCCAAGCCTTGCGCGGTCAGCGCGAAAATCCCCATGGTCACGAAGCCCATATGCGCGACCGAGGAATAGGCGATCAGCTTCTTCACGTCCTCCTGCATCAACGCCACCAGCGAGGTGTAGATGATGGCGACCACCGACAGCGTGAAGATCAGCGGCGCGAAATCATGGCTGGCGGACGGGAACATCGGCAGCGAGAAACGCAGGAAGCCGTAACCGCCCATCTTCAGCAGGATGGCGGCGAGGATGACCGAGCCGGCGGTCGGCGCTTCCACATGCGCGTCCGGCAGCCAGGTGTGCACCGGCCACATCGGCAGCTTGACGGCGAACGAAGCGAAGAAGGCGAGCCACGCCCATTTCTGTAAAGCCATCGGGAATCCGTGCCGCAGCAACGCCGGAATGTCGGTGGTGCCGGCATCCCAATACATCGCCATGATGGCGAGCAGCATCA
>PKXB01000151.1:2466-13763 GCA_003133345.1 Hyphomicrobiales bacterium
CACCAGAAACGCGATCATGTATTCCTTCACGCGCTTCTGGATCGAGGTCCAGCTCGCCAGGATGCAGATCGGCATCAGCGCGGTGGTGAGGATCACGAACGGTAGGGAAATGCCGTCCACCCCCATGTGATAGGAGGCGATGCCGAGCCACGGGTGCTTCTCGACGAACTGGAATTCCGGCGAAGTCGCATCGAAGCGCCACACCATCACCAGCGAGATGGCAAACGTAACCAGCGTCGTCCACATCGCCACCCAGCGCGCGGTACCCTTGGCGAGCGCCTCGTTGCCGCGCACCAGCATGATGAACGCCGCGCCGAGCAGCGGCAGAAACGTGACAACGGAGAGAATGGGCCAATTGATATTCATCGTTTTTCTCTGCGCATGATCTTTACCGAAAACCGGTTTCCACTTTTCGGGATCATGCTAGTGCACCGCGAACATGAAGTAGGTGATGAAGGCGGCCGCGCCGATCAGCATGGCGAAGGCGTAGTGATAGAGATAGCCGGTCTGCAGCCGCATCACGTTGCGGGTGACATCGAGCACGCGGGCCGAGACGCCGTCGGGACCGAAGCCGTCGATCAGCCAGCCGTCGCCGCCCTTCCACAAGCCGCGTCCGATCCACTTGGTCGGCCGAACGAAGATCACTTCGTAAATCTCGTCGAAGTACCACTTGTTGAGCAGGAATTTGTAGAGCACTTCGTGCTGGCGCGCGAGTTCGACCGGGATATCCGGCCGGCGGATATAGAAGTGCCAGGCGATGACGAAGCCGATCGCCATCATCACGGTCGGCAGGATGCCGATCTGCAGCGGCACGTGATGCATGTCCTCGAGCACGGAATTGTCCTTGGCGAAGGTGAGCGACTCGCGGAAGAAGCCCTCGACGCCGTGGCCGGCGAAAATCTCCTTGAACGGCAGCCCGGCCATGATCGAGCCGAAGGCCAGGACACCGAGCGGGATCAGCATCACCATCGGGCTCTCATGGGCGTCCTTCCAATGCTTGCGGTCGTGCGGCTCGCCGTGGAAGGTCTTGAAGATCAGCCGCCATGAATAGAACGAGGTGAGCAGCGCGGCGCCGACTGTGCAAATGAAGCCATAAAACGCCATGGGGCTCTTCGCCACAAAGGCCGCTTCGATGATCGCATCCTTGGAGAAATAGCCGGCGGTGAGCGGGAAGCCGGTGAGCGCCAGCGTGCCGATGATCATCACGATATAAGTGTACGGGATGCGGTCCTTTAAGCCCCCCATGTGGCGGATGTCTTGCTCGTGGTGCATGGCCAGTATCACCGCGCCCGAGCCGAGGAACAACAGCGCCTTGAAGAACGCGTGCGTGAACAAGTGGAACATGCCGACCGAATAGGCGCCGCAGCCCATGGCGACAAACATGTAGCCGAGCTGCGAGCAGGTCGAATAGGCGATGATGCGCTTGATGTCGTTCTGCACCAGGCCGACGGTGGCGGCGAAGATCGCCGTGGTGGCGCCGATGAAGATGACGAAACTCTGCGCGTTGGGCGCCAGCTCAAACAGCGGCGACAGCCGCGCCACCATGAACACGCCCGCGGTCACCATTGTGGCGGCGTGGATCAGCGCGGAGACCGGAGTCGGGCCTTCCATGGCGTCGGGCAGCCAGGTGTGCAGCAGGAACTGCGCCGATTTTCCCATGGCGCCCATGAACAGCAGCAAGCAGATGAGCGTGAGTACGTCCGGGTGCCAGCCAAAGAACCAGATGGTCTTGCCGGTCAGCGACGGCGCCTGCGCAAAGACGGTGTCGAAATCGATCGCCCCGACCAGCGCGAACAAGGCGAAGATACCGAGCGCGAATCCGAAATCACCGACCCGGTTGACCACGAAGGCCTTGATCGCCGCCGCGTTGGCTTCCGGCTTGTGATACCAGAAGCCGATCAGCAGATAGCTCGCGAGACCCACGCCCTCCCAGCCGAAATACATCTGCACCAGATTGTCGGCGGTCACCAGCATCAGCATGAAGAAGGTGAAGATCGACAGATAGGCGAAGAAGCGCGGCCGGTACGGGTCCTCTTCCATGTAGCCGATGGAATAGAGGTGCACGAAGCCCGAAATCGTATTCACCACCACCAGCATCACCGCGGTGAGCGTGTCGATGCGCAGCGACCACTCCACCTTCAGGTCGCCAGACAGGAACCAGGTGAACACCGGCACGCGCTCATCGTAATGACCGAAGCCGACCTGCACGAATGCGATCCATGACAGGATCATGGAGATCATCAGCAGCGTGGTGGTGATCAGTTCCGCCGTGCGCGATCCGGCGGCGGCCGGCTCGTGCCCATGGGTATCGTGGGCATCGTGACTTTGCGCGGCGTGCGCGGGCGCCGCATGCGTGCCGTGATCGGAAGCGGCAGCCCCCTCGTCCAGGCCCGGCGGCGGGCCCTCGCCGGGGCAGCGCGCCCGCGCGCCCGCGATCGCGATCAGCCCGGCCAGAATTGCGCCGAGTAGAGGTAAGAAGACGATCGCTTGATACATTTAAGCCCTATTACGTTTGCGCATGATCTTGTCCGAAAACCGGTTCCCACTTTTCGGGATCATGCGCTCAACCCTTCATCAGATTGATGTCTTCGACCGCGATCGAGCCGCGGTTGCGGTAATAGACCACGAGGATGGCGAGCCCGATCGCGGCTTCCGCCGCCGCCACCGTAAGCACCAAGAGCGCGTAGATCTGCCCGACGATGTCGCCGAGATGGCTGGAAAAGGCGACCAGATTGATGTTGACCGCGAGCAGGATCAGCTCGATCGACATCAGGATGATGATCACGTTCTTGCGGTTGAGGAAGATTCCGAAAATCCCGAGCGTGAACAGGATCGCGGCAACCGAGAGATAATGTCCGAGCCCGATGGTCATGTATTGCTCCCTAGGCCCTGCCCGGTGCGCACCTTGACGATTTCCATCGCCGTTGCCGGCGTGCGCGCGTTCTGCTCGGGGATGTTCTGCCGGCGCACGCGCTCCTTATGGCGCAGCGTGAGCACGATGGCGCCCACCATGGCGATCAGCAGGATCATGCCCGCGGCCTCGAAAAAATAGGCATAGCGGGTATAGAGCACGAGGCCGATCACCTCGATATTCGGCATCTTGGCCGCAATCGGCGCGGTGATCGCGTGCGGAACGCCGGGCCCGATCACCCAGGCGCCGACCACAAACAGCAGCTCGGCGAGAAAAATGCCGCCGATCAGCATGCCGATCGGCAAATATTGCAGCGCGCCCTGCTTGAGCTCGGCGAAATCGACGTCGAGCATCATCACCACGAACAGGAACAGCACGGCGACGGCGCCGACATAGACCACGATCAGGATCATGGCCAGGAATTCGGCGCCCAGCATCACGAACAGCCCGGCCGCGTTGACGAAGGCGAGGATGAGATAGAGCACGGAATGCACCGGGTTCTTCGCGGCGATCACCATGAAGGCGCTCGCCACGCAAATGCCGGCAAAGAGATAGAAGAACANNGGCGCGTCGAGCGCCAGATTCTTGGCGATCTCGCGCTCCCAGCGGTCGCCATTCGCGAGCAGCCGCTCCTTGTCGTAGTAAAGCTCCTCGCGCGTCTCGGTGGCATATTCGAAATTCGGTCCCTCGACGATGGCGTCGACCGGGCAGGCTTCTTGGCACAGCCCGCAATAGATGCATTTGACCATGTCGATGTCGTAGCGCGTGGTGCGCCGCGTGCCGTCGTTGCGGCGGGGCCCGGCTTCGATGGTGATCGCCTGTGCCGGACAGATCGCCTCGCACAGCTTGCANNTGCTCGCCGCGGAAGCGCGGCGACAGCGGGCCCTTTTCGGCCGGATAGTTGAGCGTCGCCTTCGGCCCAAAGAAGTAGCGCAAGCCCAGAATCGTGGCGGTCACGAACTCCCAGAGGAACAGGCCCTTGGCTGCGCGATCGAGCCTCATCGCGAGCCTCCATTGTAGATTTGATACGCCGCAGCGGCGAAGACGACGACGAAGATCAACGGAAAACAATAGCGGTAGACGAAAATCGTCAGCTGCCGCGCGAGTTGCGGGTTGCGCAGAAACGCCGGTGCAGGGATTCCAAATGACTCAATCTTGCCGTCACGGATATGCGCCTCCTGTGAGCGGAGCGCGAACGGCAACCCCCACCGGCGGGCCCCAAGAGCCGCGATCAGTCCAATAACACCGCCAAAGATGCAGACAATGATCGTCATTGACCCCATCCCGTGTATTGCAGCACGGCGGCGACGATCACCACCATGGCCAGCGACATCGGCAGGAACACCTTCCAGCCGAGCCGCATCAGCTGGTCGTAGCGGTAGCGCGGCACGATCGACTTAACCATGGCGAACATGAAAAAAAACATCGAGGCCTTGAGCACAAACCAGATCACGCCCGGCACCCAGGTGAACGGCGGATAGGGTATCGGCGACAGCCAACCGCCTAAGAAAAAGATGGTGCCCATGGCGCACATGGTGCAGATCGCCACGTATTCGCCGAGCATGAACAACACGTAGGGCGTGGAGCCGTATTCCACCATGAAGCCGGCGACGATTTCCGACTCCGCTTCCACAAGATCGAACGGCGGCCGGTTGGTTTCCGCCAGCGCCGAGACGAAGAACACGATGAACATCGGAAACAGCGGCAGCCAGTACCAGTTGAACAGCCCGTAAGGCCCGTCCTGCGCCTTGACGATGGCCGTGAGATTGAGCGAGCCCGCGCACAGCAGCACGGTGATGATGACGAAGCCGATGGAGACTTCGTAGGACACCATCTGCGCCGCCGCGCGCAGCGCCGCCAGGAACGGATATTTCGAATTCGACGCCCAGCCCGCCATGATGATGCCGTAGACCATGAGCGAGGAGATGGCGAAAATGTACAAGACGCCGACATTGATGTCGGCGATCGCCCAGCCGGCATTGACCGGGATCACCGCCCAGGCGGCAAGCGCCAGCACGGTGGAGACCAGCGGCGCCAGCAGGAACACGCCCTTGTTGGCGCCGGCCGGAATCACCGGCTCCTTGAGCGCGAATTTCAGCATATCGGCGAAGGATTGGAACAGGCCCCAGGGCCCGACCACGTTGGGGCCGCGCCGCATCTGCACCGCCGCCCAGATCTTGCGGTCGGCATAAATGACATAGGCGACGGCGACCAGCAGGAACACGAGCAGCAGCAGGCATTCCGCCAGGATAATGATAAAGGGCCAGACATAGGCGAAGAAAAATTCGGTCATGTCCATGGCCGCTACTCCGCCGCCGTCTTAGTGGCCGCGTTGGCCAGGGCCGAACACTCGGCCATGGTAGCGGAGGCGCGCGCGATCGGGTTGGTGAGATAGAATTCAGGAACCGACGAGCGCAGCGGCGCCTTGTCCGTGCTGCCCGCGAGCTTGGCGAGCTTTTGGATATCGGCGGCATCGCCGGCCGCGATCTGGTCGATGCGCATGAAATGCGGGTGCGCGGCAAACAGCGCCTGCCGCAGTTGGGCTAAGGAATCGTACGGCAGCGTGTGGCCGAGCACCCCCGACAGCGCCCGCAGGATCGCCCAATCCTCGCGCGCGTCCCCGGGTGGGAACGCGGCGCGGTTCGCCATCTGCACGCGGCCTTCGGTGTTGACGTAAAGCGCCGATTTTTCCGGATAGGCGGCGCCGGGCAGGATCACGTCGGCGCGATGGGCGCCGCGGTCGCCGTGGGTGCCGATATAGATGACGAAGGCGCCCGGCGCGACCTCGATCTCGTCGGCGCCGAGCAGGAACAGCACGTCGACGCCGCCCTCCGCCATGTGCGCCACGTCGAGGCCGCCCGCCCCGGGAGTGAGCCCGAGATCGAGCGCGCCCACCCGTGAAGCGACACTATGCAACACAGAATATCCGTTCCAGCCGTCCTTGAGCGCGCCGAACTCGATCGCCGCCTTGGCCGCCAGCGCGGCAACGCCAGCGCCGTCCGCACGTGCCAGCGCGCCAGCGCCGATCATAATGAGCGGATGTGTCGCCGCCTTCAGCGCTTCGGCGAATTTGCTCTTGCCGAGATTGGCCACGCTTTCGGTACCGGCGCCGAGATAGTCATACTTGTAGGTCAGGTCGGCTTTTTCGCCGATCAGCCCGATCGGGAAATTGCCGGCGCGCCAGCGCTTGCGGATGCGGGCATTGAGCACCGCCGCCTCGCGCCGCGGATTGGAGCCGACGATCAGCAGCGCATCGGCGCTCTCGATGCCGGCAATGGTGGCGTTGAACAGATAGCTGGCGCGGCCCCAGGCCGGATCGAGTGCCGCGCCGTCCTGCCGCGCGTCGATATTGGCGCTGCCGAGACGGCCGATCAGATCCTTGAGCGCATACATCTCTTCGACGCCCGCCAAATCGCCGACGATGGCGCCGATGCGCTTTCCCCCCGCCGTCTTCACCTTGCCGGCGATGGCTGCGAAGGCTTCCTTCCAGGTGGCCTGCTGCAAGCGGCCGTTCACGCGCAGATAGGGTTGATCGAGCCGCTGCGTGCGCAACCCGTCCACCACGTGGCGGGTCTTGTCGGAAATCCACTCCTCGTTCACCGCATCGTTGGTACGCGGCAGGATGCGCATCACCTCGCGTCCGCGCGTGTCGATGCGGATCGCGGAGCCGAGCGCATCCATCACGTCGATCGATTCCGTCTTGTTGAGTTCCCACGGCCGCGCCGCGAAAGCATAAGGCTTCGACGTCAGCGCGCCGACCGGGCAGAGATCGACCACGTTGCTTTGCAGCTCCGAGGTCATCGCCTGCTCGAGATAGGTCGTGATCTCCATGTCCTCGCCGCGACCGATGGCGCCGAGCTCCGGCACGCCGGCAACTTCGGCCGCGAAACGAATACAGCGCGTGCATTGGATGCAACGCGTCATAATCGTCTTCACCAGCGGGCCGATATATTTCTCCTCCACCGCGCGCTTGTTTTCCTGATAGCGGCTGGCATCCACGCCATAGGCCATGGCCTGGTCCTGCAAATCGCATTCGCCGCCCTGATCGCAGATCGGGCAGTCGAGCGGATGATTGATCAGCAGAAATTCCATCACGCCTTCGCGCGCCTTTTTCACCATCGGCGTGCGGGTGCTCAGCACCTTCGGCGTGCCGTCCTTGTTGGGGGCGAGATCCTTCACGCCCATGGCGCAGGAAGCCTGCGGTTTCGGAATGCCCTGCACTTCGATCAGGCACATGCGGCAATTGCCGGCGATCGACAGCCGTTCGTGGAAGCAGAAGCGCGGAATTTCCGCACCCGCGGCTTCGCACGCCTGGAGCAGCGTGTACTCCGGCGGAACGTCGATCTCTTTGCCGTCAACGATGAGCTTGGTCATGGTCTCAAGTCTTCACTCTATGCAATCCGGCGTCATCACTGCTGGGTATGCTCATGCTCGCCGCACCAGTCGTCGCGCTTGGTGGTCGACCAAGCCGGATAATGCCGCCCGTGGTCGGGCAGATCGGTGACGAGCGGTGACGGCGCGCGACGCCGGCACTGCCCGAGGATCGAGCGTTCGCGGCTCGGCTCATTTCCAGTCCCTTCCGCCGTCGGCCACCAGAACCTGCAATGGTTGCACCGCAAGTTCTTGTTTTCGAAGGTCATGGTTTGGCTCCACGCGTTGCCCCATCCCTATTCCGCCGCTTCGCGCACCGCGCCGTGGGCGTCGGCATTGCGCGTATATTCGTCGATGCGCCGCTCGATCTCGGGACGAAAATGCCGCAGCAGGCCCTGCACCGGCCAAGCAGCGCCGTCGCCGAAGGCGCAGATGGTGTGACCCTCGATCTGGGTCGTGACCTCCATCAGCATGTCGATCTCGCGTTTCTGCGCGCGGCCTTCCGCCATGCGGGTGAGCACGCGCCACATCCAGCCCATGCCNNACCAGCGGCATCGACGAGCCGCCGGGAATGACCGCAAGCAGATTGTCCCAGCCGCCGCGCACGCCGCCGGCATGCGTCTCAAGCAGCTCGCGCAGCGGAATGCCCATGGCCTCTTCCACGTTGCACGGTTTTTCCACGTGGCCCGAAATGCAGAACAGCTTGGTGCCGGTATTGTTCGGCCGGCCGATGGCGGCGAACCACGCCGCGCCGCGGCGCATGATGTCGGGCACCGCCGCGATCGACTCGACGTTCTGCACTGTGGTCGGGCAGCCATAGAGGCCGACATTGGCCGGGAACGGCGGCTTCAAGCGCGGTTGGCCTTTCTTGCCTTCCAGGCTTTCCAGCAGCGCGGTTTCCTCGCCGCAGATATAGGCGCCGGCGCCGTGGTGTAGGTAGAGATCGAAATCCCAGCCGTGCACATTGTTCTTGCCGATCAGCTTGGCCGCGTAGGCCTCGTCGATCGCCGCCTGCAGGCGTTCACGCTCGCGGATGAATTCGCCGCGGATATAGATGTAGCCGGCGTTAGCGCCCATGGCGCAACCGGCGATCAGGCAGCCCTCGATCAAGAGATGCGGGTCGTGCCGCATGATCTCGCGGTCCTTGCAGGTGCCGGGCTCGGATTCGTCGGCGTTGACCACCAGATAATGCGGGCGGCCGTCCGACTTCTTCGGCATGAACGACCATTTCAATCCGGTCGGGAAGCCGGCGCCGCCGCGGCCGCGCAGACCCGACGCCTTGACGTCGTTGACGATCGCATCGCGGCCTTTTTCCAAGATCGCCTTGGTGCCGTCCCAGGCGCCGCGCGCGCGCGCGCCTTTGAGGCCCCAGTCGTGCAGGCCNNCGTGCCGCGTAAATCGATTTGTCGGTGAGCGTGATCGGTCCGCCGGCCGGCGCCGACAATTGACGGTCCACCTGCGGACCGGGCTTGGGCGTCTTGCCGGCGGCGAATTGGTCGAGAACCTTGCCGAAGCTTTCCGCTGTCAGGTCCTCGTAATAGTCGGAGCCGATCTGTACCATCGGCGCATTGACGCAGGCGCCCAGGCACTCGACTTCGACCCAGGAGAACTTGCCGTCGGCGGTGACGTGGCCTTGGTCGCCGATGCGCTTGCGGCAGACCTTCTCGATATCGTCGGCGCCGCGCAGCCGGCACGGCGTGGTGCCGCACAGCTGCACGTGGACCTTACCGACCGGCGCCAGATTGAACATCGTGTAGAAGGTCGCGACTTCCAGCCCGCGGATATGCGCCGTGCCGAGGAAGTCGGCGACGTAACGGATCGCCACTTCCGGCAGCCAGCCGCCGGCCTGCGCCTGCGCGCGCCACAGCAACGGAATGATCGCCGATTGCTGGCGCCCTTCCGGATATTTGGCGATCTGCTGCTTGGCCCAGGCCAAGTTCTCCTTGCTGAAGGAAAACTCCTTCGGCTGCACTTCCGGCGGGGCGAGACGGCGCACGCTCATCGGTCGATCTCCCCGAACACGATGTCGAGCGTGCCCATGATGCAGGACACGTCGGCCAGTATGTGACCGCGGCACATGAAATCCATCGCGCTCAAATGCGCGAAGCCGGGCGCGCGGATCTTGCATTTGTACGGTTTGTTGGTGCCGTCGGCGACCAGGAAGACGCCGAACTCGCCCTTGGGCGCCTCGACCGCGGCATACACTTCGCCGGCCGGCACATGGAAGCCCTCGGTGTAAAGCTTGAAGTGCTGGATCAGCGCTTCCATGGAGCGCTTCATCTCGCCGCGCTTGGGCGGCACGATCTTGCCGTCGTCGACCGAGACCCGGCCTTGGCCCTCGGGGCTGCGCAGCTTTTCCAGGCACTGCTTCATGATTTTTACCGATTGACGCATCTCCTCCATGCGGATGCAGTAGCGGTCGTAGCTGTCGCCGTTCTTGCCGATCGGTATGTCGAATTCCATCTCGGAATAGCACTCATAGGGCTGCGCCTTGCGCAAATCCCAGGCCGCACCCGAGCCGCGCACCATCACCCCGGAGAAGCCGCGGTTCCAGGCGTCGGCGAGATTGACCACGCCGACGTCGACCGTGCGCTGCTTGAAAATGCGGTTGTCGGTGAGCAGGCCCTCGATGTCGTCGCACACCTTCAGGAACGGATCGCAGAAGGCATAGATGTCGTCGACCAGCTTGTTCGGAATGTCTTGATGCACGCCGCCGACACGGAAATAGGCCGCGTGCATGCGGCTGCCGGAGGCGCGCTCGTAGAAACTCATCAGAAACTCGCGCTGCTCGAAGCCCCACAGCGGCGGGGTGAGCGCGCCCACGTCCAACGCCTGCGTGGTGATGTTGAGGATGTGCGACAGCAGCCGCCCGATTTCACAAAACAACACGCGAATAAGCTGGCCGCGCTTGGGAAGTTGGATGCCCAAGAGTTTTTCCGCCGCCAGGCAGAAGGCGTGCTCCTGATTCATCGGCGCGACATAATCGAGCCGGTCGAAATAGGGCACCGCCTGCATATAGGTCTTGTGCTCGATCAGCTTCTCGGTGCCACGGTGCAGCAGCCCGATATGCGGATCGACGCGTTCGACCACCTCGCCGTCGAGTTCCAGCACCATGCGCAGCACGCCATGCGCGGCCGGATGTTGCGGCCCGAAATTGATGGTGAAGTTGCGTAGCGCGGTTTCCGCCATTTCACTTCGCCTTCTCGTCGCCCGGCAGCACGTAATCGGTGCCTTCCCACGGCGACAGGAAATCGAACGTCCGGAATTCCTGCGCCAGCCGGACCTTGTCGTAGACGACGCGCTTCTGCTCGTCGTCGTAGCGCACCTCGACAAATCCGGTGAGCGGAAAATCCTTGCGCAGCGGATGGCCCTCGAAGCCGTAGTCGGTGAGGATGCGCCGCATGTCCGGGTGACCGGTAAACAGCACGCCGTAAAGATCGAAGGTCTCGCGCTCGTACCAATCAACGCCGTGGAACACATCGATCAGCGAAGGCACCGGCGTCACCTCGTCGGTGGCGGCCTTTACGCGGATGCGCTGGTTTAGCCGCGGCGAGAGCAGATGATAGACCACGTCGAAGCGTTGCTCGCGGCTCGGCCAGTCTACCGCGGTGACGTCGATGATGCAGATGAACTGACAGGCCGCATCGTCGCGCAGAAAAGTCGCGACCTTGACGATGTCGGCGGCCTTTGCCGTTACGGCGAGCTCGCCGTGCGCGACCTCATAGCCGGTAACCGACGCGCCCAACGCACTCTTGATTGAGGCTCCGAGAGTTTCGAGCGCTTGATCCATGCCTCAGCCTTTTGGCGAGTAGCGAGCAGTTGGCGAATAGCGAGTAGCGAGTAGCGAGTAGTAAGAGTTATTCCTCATTTTTTCGCTTCCCTATTCGCTACTCACTACTCGCTATTCGCTACTCACTATTCGCAGCTATCTTTCGATCGTGCCGGTGCGACGGATCTTCTTCTGCAACAGCATGACGCCGTACAGCAGCGCCTCGGCGGTCGGCGGACAGCCGGG
>PKXB01000151.1:13850-21529 GCA_003133345.1 Hyphomicrobiales bacterium
GCGAGCCCGAACGTCATCCACATCAGCGAGCCGGTGCGCGCCCAGGTGATCAGGTCGTCGACGGCGGTGATGACGAAACCCTTGTCGGCAAGTTCGTTATTGACGCCCACGAAAAACTCATCGTCGGCGCCGACCGGCTGGCCGGTGCGCGGATCGAGAATTCCTTGCGGCGCTGTTGCGACGAGCGTCATCGGGCCCTCAATCCCATTCGAGCGCGCCCTTCTTCCATTCATAGATGAAGCCGATGGTGAGCACGCCGAGGAAAATCATCATTGTCCAAAAGCCGTAGAGACCGATCTGGCGGAATGCCACCGCCCACGGGAACAGGAAGGTCACCTCGAGATCGAAAATAATGAACAGGATGGCGACCAGGTAGAAGCGCACGTCGAACTTCATGCGGGCGTCGTCGAAGGCGTTGAACCCGCACTCGTAGGCGGANNAGCCCGATCACGAGCGCGACCGCGACGAAAACGACCAGCGGAAGATAATCCAGCAGCAATGCGCTCATGGCGACCTCTGCGTACAGCCCCGCGCCCTACCCGGAATACACCCACCCCGGACTGCCCGGCGGCTCGAAACGGCGCCGTAGCCCCGCACAAAAAAGCCCTTACCGTGTGTGGAACAGCCTCAAGGACGGGAGCGGTTGAGGCTTAGCGCAGCGCACAATGGGTGGCAAGACGACATTCGAAGGCATCCACGGGCGCGCACACTTGCGTGGTCGCACATTGCGTGTCGACGCGATTGACAGAGCCGCAAGCCGCCCTCGATAGTTGCCATGGGCGACATGAAGCGCAAAGACCGGGAAAACACGTATGATAGCTATGCGACATTTCGCAGCCCTTCTCGCGCTGGCGGCCGCTGTCACTATCGGGACACTACCAGCGAAAGCCGACGACTACCCCACGCGAGTCGTTCGAATCATTGTTCCGTTCGGCGCCGGCGGGCCGACCGACGTCTACGCCCGCTCCATCGCCGAGGAACTGCGTAAATCTCTGCACGAGACTTTTATCATTGAGAACCGCCCGGGTGCCGGCACTACCATCGGCACCGATTACGTCGCCAAGGCTGCGCCCGACGGCTACACGCTGCTGATGGTGTCGGGCACGCAGACCGTCAACGAAACGCTCTACACCAAGAAGCCGTATCAGCTCATGCGCGACCTGGTTCCGATCGCGCCGCTGATCGACAGCGACCTGGTGCTGGTGGTGCACCCTTCCGTGCCGGCGAGCAACCTGGCCGAGTTGCTCGCGCTGGCGCGGGCGAAGCCGGGCACGCTCAATTTCGGCTCATCCGGTCCGGGCTCGAACTATCACATGGCCGGCGAGCTTCTGAAAAATCTCACCGGCATCGACATCGTGCATGTGCCCTACAAGGGCTCGACAGGCATGCGCACCGATATCCTGAGCGGGCAGATCCAGATCCTGTTCGACAGCATCCCGACCATGGCGCAGATGATCAAGGCCGGAAACGTGCGCGCGCTCGGCACCAGCGGCAAGACGCGCTCGCCGAACCTGCCGGACGTGCCGACGATCGCGGAAGCCGGCGTCCCCGGGTTCCAGGCTACCTTGTGGGTCGGTTTCATGGCGCCGGCCGGCACGCCGCAGCCGATCGTGGAACTGCTCAACCGCGAGATCAGCAAAATTCTGGCGCGCCCGGATATCAAAGAAGCCTGGGAGAAGACCGGCGCCACGCCGGTTGTCATGACGCAAGCGGAATTCAAATCGTTCATGGAGTCCGAAGTCGCGAAATGGGCGAATATCATCAAGGCCAACCACATTCCGGCGATCAACTAGGCGCATGATCCCGAAAAGTGTGAACCGGTTTTCGGACAAGATCATGTGCAAGAAAAAAGCGAGTGACCGATGAATGAAATGAGCAAGCCAGCCGCGATCAAGGGCGAGGAGCATTGGACCGTCAAGGACGGCGGCGTGAAGCTGTTCCTGTTCGAGAAATGCGCCGGCGATCCGGCCAAGAGCATCGGCACTATCTTATTCGTGCACGGCTCGTCCATGGCCTCGCAGCCGACCTTCGATCTGCAGGTGCCGGGACGCCCCGACTCCTCGGCCATGGATCACTTCGCCCGCCGGGGCTACGACTGCTGGTCGCTCGACATGGAAGGCTATGGCCGCTCGATCAAAGACCGCGACAACAACGCGCCGATTTCGCAGGGCGCCGACGACTGCACTGTCGCCGCGCTTTATATTCAGAAGCTGCGCGGAAAACGGCCTCTGCTCGTTTACGGCATTTCCTCCGGCGCGCTGCGCGCAGGACTTTTTGCCGAACGGCATCCCGAGATGGTGGCGCGGCTGGCCCTCGACGCCATGGTGTGGACCGGCGAAGGCTCGCCCACGCTGGAACAGCGGCGCAAGAGGCTGCCCGAGTTCATGGCCAAGAACCGCCGCCCGATCGACAAGGCGTTCATTCATTCGATCTTCGAGCGCGATCATCCCGGCACCGCCGAGGTGAAAGTGATCGAGGCCTTCGCCGACGCGGTCACCGCGCTCGACGATTCGGTGCCGACCGGCACTTACGTGGACATGTGTTCGCGGCTGCCGGTGGTGGACCCGGAAAAAATCACCGTGCCGACGCTGATTATGCGCGGGCAATGGGACGGCATCGCATCGATCGAGGATTTATTGAAATTCTTCGCCAAGCTGCCCAATCCCGACAAGCAGTTCTCGGTCATGGCCGGCATTTCGCATGCCAGCTTCCAGCAGAAGAACTACATGCTGGTCTATCACATTCTGGCGAGCTTCTTCGCGCAGCCGGCGCCCGTGTATCGCGTCTGAGCCGCGCCTCACGCCCCCAACTTATCGGCGAGATCGCTTAAATCCTTGGCCGCGAAATCGACGGGAACTGTCGGCGCGCCTTCGCCGGTACCGGGCCCATACTCGTCCGGCCGCGCCGTGTGACCGGTGCGCAAACCTAATTTCGCCGCCGCCGCGAGATCGTTGCTGTGCGCGGCCACCATCATGCATTGCTCAGGCTTGCAATCGAATGCCGCACAGGCCGCGAGATAAACGCCCGGCTTCGGCTTGAAGTCGCGCGCGACCTCGGCGCCGAGGATCGCGTCCCACGGAAAATTGTTGCGGCGGGCGAGATCGACCATCAAGGAAATATTTCCGTTCGACACCGGCGCCAGCCAAAATTTTTGGCTGAGCCGCGACAGACCCGCCGGCACATCCGGCCAGGCATTAAGGCGATGCCATGCGAGGTTCAAATCGCGCAGTGTCTCGTCCGACAGACCCTGCAGATGAAACTGCGGCAGGATGCGTTCGAGATTGCGCCGGTGCAGCACATCGAGCTTGGCAAACGGCTGCCGGCCGGAGCGCACCTCCTCCATTCCGGGCTGGTATTCGCCGCGCCAGGCGTCCGCGAAGGCCGTCCAATCGACCTTGTGGCCCAGAGCCCCAAAAATTTTTTCGGCCTCCCGGGCGACCGATGAGCGCCAGTCCACCAGGGTTCCGAACACGTCGAAAAACAGGGCTTTGACCGGGGTTTGGCGAGCGCTCACGGCGCGAATTCCATGCTGAAATGCGCCGGTTTCACGAGCCCGCAACCATGGCTAAGTCATTGATAAAATGGCGGGAGCGACGGGACTCGAACCCGCGACCTCTGCCGTGACAGGGCAGCGCTCTAACCAACTGAGCTACGCCCCCGCGGGCGTGGATTCGAGTTATAGGCGCCCCCAAGCCAAGTCAAGGTAAACGCCGCTTCCCCCGGGAAATTGCGAAAAAGCCTTATTTACCGCGAAGAATCGATGGTCAGACCGCCCCCGAATCGTCTATGCGGGCATGGTGTTTGGCGCTTCGCCAAACCTGCGGATTCAATGAGGAGGGTCCCACCGATGGCATTCGTTCCTGGAAAAGCTCCGTCAACGACACCAAAAGCTCCGACACCACCGACCGTCACGTTGAAGCATCTCTCAGCCGCGCTCGCGGAAACGCACGAGATGTCGAAGAAGCAGGCGGAAGCCATACTCGGCGATTTCGTCGGCAACATCGTCAAGCATCTGAAGAAAGGCGAGCGCATTCGCATCGGCGGCCTCGGCATCCTTCAGGTGCGCAAGCGCGCCGCGCGCATGGGCCGCAACCCGGCCACCGGCGAGGCGATCCAGATCAAGGCGAGCAAGAAGGTCGCCTTCCGCGCCTCCAAGGAATTGAAAGAGTCGGTCTGACCGATTTCAGGCCGGACCTTCCGGGAAAAATAACGGCAGGCTGGGAGCTGGCTAAGCTCCTGGCCTGCCGCTTTGCGTTTGAGCGCCCGCACCCTTGCGTCGCCCTGCAATCCGACGATATTGAGCGGCGAACGGGCGGTTAGCTCAGTTGGTAGAGCGCCTGCTTTACACGCAGGATGTCGGCGGTTCGAGTCCGTCACCGCCCACCACATCGCGTTCAAACGAAAACGGCGCCTCGCGGCGCCGCTTTCTATTCGTCAATCGGCTGCCTGCCTCAGTGCGCGGTCAGACCGGAACCATCGTCTTCCACCACGGGCTCGGTAACGGCCGCCGCTGCCGCCGCGAGCTTGGCGCTCTCCTCGTCCCAGGTGATCGGCACCAGCGGCCGCACCAGCGCGCGCACCAGCACTTCGTCCATGCGCGTAACCGGAATGATCTCCAGGCCCTTCTTGATGGTCTCGGAGATTTCCACTAGGTCCTTGGCGTTCTCCTCCGGGATCAGCACCGTCTTCATGCCGCCGCGCGAGGCGGCCAGCAGCTTCTCCTTCAAGCCGCCGATCGGCAGCACGCGGCCGCGCAGCGTGATCTCGCCGGTCATGGCGAGATCGCGGCGCACCGGAATGCCGGTCATCACCGACACGATCGCGGTGACCATGGCGACGCCGGCCGAGGGTCCATCCTTGGGCGTCGCGCCTTCCGGCACGTGCACGTGGATGTCGCGCTTGTCGAACAGCGGCGGCTCGATGCCNNGTGAGCAACTCGCCGCCCACATCGGTCCAGGCCAGCCCGGTGACCATGCCGACCAGGTCCTCGGCCTCGATCTCGCCGTAGCGGTATTTCGGCACGCCGAGATAATCGCCGACGGTCGCCGCGGTGACGGCGATCGACTTCTTCTTCGANNATCATGAGCAGCAGCGCTTCATCGTCGATCGACCATTCCTTCTCGCTGAGGCCGTGCTTCTCAATGGCGTGCTTGATCAGGTGCTCGCGCGCAATCTTGACCTTCTCGTCTTCGGTGTAGCCGGCGATGCGGATGATCTCCATGCGGTCCATCAGCGGCGGCGGAATATTGAGCGTGTTCGCCGTGGTGATGAACATCACGCTGGACAGATCGTAGTCGACCTCCAGGTAGTGGTCGTTGAAGGTGTGGTTCTGTTCGGGGTCGAGCACCTCGAGCAAAGCCGATGACGGATCGCCGCGGAAATCGGCGCCCATCTTGTCCACCTCGTCGAGCAGGAACAGCGGGTTCGAGGTCTTGGCCTTGCGCATCGACTGGATGACCTTGCCGGGCATCGAGCCGATATAGGTGCGCCGGTGACCGCGGATCTCGGCCTCGTCACGCACGCCGCCGAGCGACACGCGCACGAATTCGCGGCCGGTGGCGCGGGCGATCGACTTGCCGAGCGAGGTCTTGCCCACGCCGGGAGGACCGACCAGGCACAGGATCGGCCCGGTCAGCTTGTTGGCGCGCTGCTGCACGGCGAGATACTCGACGATGCGTTCCTTGACCTTCTCCAGGCCATAGTGGTCGTCATTGAGAATCTTCTCGGCCGCGACCAGATCTTTCTTGACCTTGCTCTTCTTGTTCCACGGGATCGAAAGCAGCCAGTCGAGATAGTTGCGCACGACGGTGGCTTCTGCCGACATCGGCGACATTTGGCGCAGCTTCTTGAGTTCGTGCGTGGCCTTCTCGCGGGCTTCCTTGGAGAGTTTGGTCTTCTTAATCTTCTCTTCGAGTTCGGTGAGTTCGTCCTTGCCTTCCTCGTCGCCGAGCTCCTTCTGGATCGCCTTCATCTGCTCGTTGAGGTAGTACTCGCGCTGGGTCTTCTCCATCTGCCGCTTGACGCGGGTGCGGATGCGCTTTTCCACCTGCAGGACCGAGATCTCGCTCTCCATCAGGCCGAGCACTTTCTCCAGGCGCTGGGTGACGACCGGCGTCTCCAGGATATCCTGCTTGTCGGGAATCTTGACGGCGAGATGCGAGGCCACGGTGTCCGCGAGCTTGGCGTAATCCTCGATCTGCTGGATCACGCCGACCACCTCGGGCGACACCTTCTTGTTGAGCTTCACATAATTTTCGAATTCGGTGATCACTGAGCGCGCCATGGCTTCCGCCTCCACGCGCTCGCCCATATCGTCGGTTAGCACGGTGGCATCGGCCTCGTAGTAGTCGCTGCGGTCGGTGTATTTGAGCACCTTGGCGCGCGCGGCGCCCTCGACCAGCACCTTGACGGTGCCGTCGGGCAGCTTGAGCAGTTGCAGGACGCTCGCCAGCGTGCCGACCTCGAAGATCGAGTCGGTCGCCGGATCGTCGTCGGAAGCATTCTTCTGCGTCGCCAGCAGGATGAAGGTGTCGGAGCGCATCACTTCTTCCAGCGCCTTGATCGACTTTTCACGGCCGACGAAGAGCGGGACGATCATGTGCGGGAACACCACGATGTCGCGTAGCGGCAATACGGGATAGGCCCTGGTTTCGCCGGGTTGCAGCTGAGGTCGTGGCTTGTTGGTCATTGGCCTAGTCCTTTTTGTTGTGCCCCTGTCCGTTGACCCGCGCAGGCGGCATCGCCGAACAGTGCCGGGAAGGATGGGCAAGGAGGCGTCGGGAGAACGAAGGCCCGGCGCGCCATCAGGAAGGGTACGAAGCCCTCACCCACTCGGGAAACTACGATCTTTCGTACGCAAGTTCGCTTTGAACGCTATACGTAGGACGCGCCGATAGGGTCTGCAAGTAAGGCCGATTTTTTCAGTAAAAGCGGGCCCGAATACACTCAGCACGCCACTATCGACGCGATTCTACAAGCGGTTCTCTGCCACCTGCGGGACGGGCGGGATCAGGCGCTGGCGCTGCCTGCCTCGGCCGTCCGGTCGCTGCGGTCGGCATAGATGTAGAGCGGCCGGGCGGTGCCCTCGACGACCTCCTTGGAGATCACCACCTCCTCTACCCCCTCCAGGCTGGGGAGATCGAACATGGTGTCGAGCAGGATGCCCTCCATGATGGAGCGCAGGCCGCGCGCGCCGGTCTTGCGCTCGATCGCCTTGCGGGCGATGGCGCCGAGCGCCTCCTCGGCCAGCGTCAGATCGATCGATTCCATCTCGAACAGCCGCTGGTACTGTTTGACCAGGGCGTTCTTCGGCTGGGTGAGGATAAGCTTGAGCGAGGGCTCATCCAGGTCCTCAAGCGTGGCCACCACCGGCAAGCGGCCGACGAACTCAGGAATAAGTCCGTACTTCAGCAGATCCTCGGGCTCGACTTGGCGGAAGATTTCGCCCTGCTTGCGATCTTCCGGAGCGAGCACCTTGGCCGAGAAGCCGATCGAGGTCGACCGTCCGCGCGCCGAGATGATCTTCTCAAGGCCGGAGAAAGCTCCGCCGCAGACGAACAGGATGTTGGTGGTATCCACTTGCAGGAATTCCTGCTGCGGATGTTTGCGGCCGCCCTGCGGAGGCACCGAGGCGACGGTGCCTTCCATGATCTTCAAGAGCGCCTGTTGCACGCCCTCGC
>PKXB01000151.1:21557-26823 GCA_003133345.1 Hyphomicrobiales bacterium
GCTTCGGTGAGCGTGGTGGCATCCGCCATGGTGAACGGCACGTCGAGGATGCGCGCCAGCGTCTGCGCCAGCAGCGTCTTGCCCGAGCCGGTCGGCCCGATCAGCAGGATGTTCGACTTCGCCAGCTCGACGTCGTTGTGCTTGGTCTGGTGATTGAGCCGCTTGTAGTGATTGTGGACGGCGACCGAGAGCACCTTCTTGGCGTGATCCTGGCCGATCACATAGTCATCGAGGACCTTGCGAATTTCCTTCGGCGTCGGGATGCCGTCGCGCGACTTGACCAGCGAGGACTTGTTCTCCTCGCGGATGATGTCCATGCACAGTTCGACGCATTCATCGCAGATGAACACGGTCGGGCCGGCGATGAGCTTGCGGACTTCGTGCTGGCTCTTGCCGCAGAACGAGCAATACAGGGTGTTCTTGGAATCGCTGCCGCCGACTTTGCTCATTCCATTCTCCGTCACACTCGTCAGTACATTCCGTGGCCGGCGCAGTCCTTGATCACCCGCCTATACGCCACACACCGAACGAAGCAAGTTTCGCGCCGGAATTCCGGCTCGGCGGACCTTGGTCCCGGGAGGCCCGCGTCCCCTGCTACTCTCCCACACCCTAAGCGAAGCATGCTAACGGCGTGATAATCAAGAATCTATTAACGATAATGCCCATTCAAGGCCCACCGCGAAAGCGGAACTTCCGAGCTAACTCCCGGCGATTGTGACAGGCCGGCTGGGCGCCTTTTCGGGAAAGATCAGGCGGGTTTGGGAAGCATTTCCTCCGGCCGCCGCTCGATCACCTTGTCGACCAGACCGAACTCCTTGGCCGCCTCGGCGGTGAGAAAATAGTCACGCTCGAGCGCGTCTTCGATCCTCTTCAGCGACTGGCCGGTATGCTTGACGTAGATCTCGTTGAGCCGCTTCTTCAGGTTCAGGATCTCCTGGGCATGCACCATGATGTCGGTGGCCTGGCCCTGGAACCCGCCGGACGGCTGGTGCACCATGATGCGGGCGTTCGGCAGCGCGAAGCGCATGTCCTTGGCGCCGGCGGCGAGCAGCAGCGATCCCATGGAGGCCGCCTGCCCGACGCAGAGCGTGGATACCGGCGGGCGCACGAATTGCATGGTGTCATAGATCGCCATGCCTGATGTCACCACCCCGCCGGGCGAGTTGATGTACATCGAGACTTCCTTTTTCGGGTTCTCCGCCTCCAGGAACAGGAGTTGTGCCACCACCAGGGTAGCCACCCCATCCTCGATCGGGCCGGTGATGAAGATGATCCGTTCCTTGAGCAGCCGCGAGTAGATGTCGTAGGCCCGCTCGCCCCGGTTGGTCTGCTCGACCACCATGGGCACCAAATGCTGCATATAGTGCTCGACGGGATCTCTCATTTCGGCTCCTTCACGCGAATCACGTCGGTTAGATTAGCCTTACCGTCGCGTCCGGATGATCTATTTTCGAAATGCGCCCGCCGCAAGGCGCGGCCCCCGCTCAGCCCACGGTCGAATCGTCTTCCTTATAGAGCTCCTCGCGCGCGACCTTTTTCTCGGTCACGCTGGCGAGTTCGAGCAGGAAATCGACCACCTTTTCCTCATAGATCGGCGCGCGCAATGCGGCGACCGCCTGCGGGTTCTGCCGGTAGTAATCCCACACCCGCTGCTCTTGGCCGGCGAACTGGCGCGTGCGCTCCATGACGGCACGGCTCATTTCGTCCTCGGTCACGGTGATGGTGTTCTTCTCGCCGATCTCGGCCAGCACCAGGCCCAGCCGCACTCGTCGCTCGGCGATGGCGCGGTATTCGGCCTTGGCCTTTTCCTCGGTGGTATCCTCGTCGGCGAAGCTCTTTTTCTCGTTTTCCATCTCGGCGAGCACCGACTTCCAAACCCGGTCGAATTCCTCCTCGACCAGGGACGGCGGCGGCTCGAATTTGTGCCGGACATCGAGCTCGTCGAGCAGCGCGCGCTTGAGCTTCTGCCGCGACATGGCGACATGCTCGCGCCCGATGCGATCCTTGACCGCCTCGCGCAGCTTGGCGAGCGATTCCAGCCCGAGCGACTTGGCGAAATCGTCGTCGACCGTCACCGTGCCGGGGCTCTCGATCGACTTGGCGGTGACCACGAATTCGGCGTTCTTGCCGGCGAGTTCGGCTTTCGGATAGTGCGCCGGGAACGTCACTTTCAGCGTGCGCGTTTCACCGGCCGCGATGCCGATCAACTGGTCCTCGAAGCCGGGAATGAACGTATTCGATCCGATCATCACGACGGAATCGTCGCCCGAGCCTCCCTCAAACGGCTTGCCATCGATGGTGCCGGCAAACGAGATGACAACGCGGTCGTCCCTGGCCGCCTTCTCGCCTTCCGGCTTGGCGCTAAAGGGCTTGTTCTGCTCGCTGATGCGCGCGATGGCCTCGGCCACCTCGGCGTCGGTCACCTCGCTGGTGAGCTTGGTGAGCTTGATGGTCTTGAAATCGGTGAGTTCGATCGGCGGCACGATCTCGACCGCCATGGTGTAGTCGAGGTCGCTCTGGCCGGAGATCAATTTCTCGACCGCGTCCTGCTCGGTCGGCAGCGTCACCTTCGGATCGGCGGCGAGCTTGTAGCCGCGCTCGCTGACGATCTGGTTATTGGTATCGCGCACCGTCGCATCGATCACCTCCGCCATGGTCGAGCGGCCATACATGCGCTTGAGGTGAGCGACCGGCACCTTGCCGGGACGGAAGCCGTTGATACGGACGCGATTTTTCAACTCGTCCAGGCGCACATTGACCTTGGCGTCGAGTTCGGCGGCCGGAACGACCACCTTGAATTCGCGCTTGAGACCTTCGGATAGCGTTTCGGTAACTTGCATCGATCACACACTTCTTTTGTTTACCTGCGCATTGCGCCGGACTTGTCGAATGATGGGCAGCAAGTTCCTTTAGCCCTCGGCGTGGTGCGGGCGGAGGGACTCGAACCCCCACGACTTTCGTCACGGGAACCTAAATCCCGCGCGTCTACCAATTCCGCCACGCCCGCAAAGGGCAGTCTTAAGGACGATCCTGGCGCCGCAATCCGGCAAGGCTTAGCGCGGAACGGCTTAACGCACCGCCGCCCGCCAGGGCAAGCCGTTAAGACCGGCGTTTCGGGCGGCGGCTTATATCACGGTAAAACCGCGCGGCATCATTAAAATAGGCCGCGCTTGGGCGCGCTCAAGGGCCCTCGGCAGGCTTGTGTCCCAGCTCGGCGAACAGGGCCCGGTAGACCGCCGGCAGCGCCTCGGGCAAATCCTCCGCAATCAGGCCGGGGCCGAAGGCATTGGCCGCCTCGCCATGCAGCCAAGTGGCGGCGCTGGCCGCCTCGAAGGCCGGCATACCCTGCGCCAGCAGGGCGGCGATCATGCCCGCCAGAACGTCGCCGGAGCCGGCGGTGGCAAGCGTGGCCGGCGCATTGTCGGCAATCGAGGCGCGGCCGTCGGGGGCGGCCACCACGGTATCGGCGCCCTTGAAAAGCACCGTCGCCCCGCTTGATCGGGCCGCTAGGCGGGCTTTCTCAAGTTTTGCATGAACATTAGCATTCTCATGTATCACTTTAAATAATCTAGCGAATTCACCTTCGTGTGGCGTCAGCACGACGCCCCGCTTAGGGACCTTGGCAATCATTGCGACCAGCGCGGCAAGGTCATCTGCAACACTGGTCAGCGCATCGGCGTCCAGGACCGCCGCCGCTCCGCTCGCCAGCGCCGCGGCCACCTGCTCCCGCATGGCCGGCCCGACCCCGCCGCCCGGCCCCAACACCAACGCATTTCGCCGCTTGTCGGCGAGGAAGGTCGCCAACTCGGCCGCGCCATCCACCGGCCTCACCATGACCGCCAGACTAGCCGCGGCATTGACGCTGAGCGCCTCGCGCGGGCTGGCGATGGTCGCCAACCCCACCCCCGCCCGCAAGGCGCCGCGCGCCGCCAGCCGCGCCGCGCCCGTGGTCGAAAGCCCGCCCGACACCACCACCACATGGCCGCGCGAATATTTGTGGCCGTCGGTGCGCAGCTGCGGGAACGAGCTGCCCCATAGCGCCGGCCGGTTGGCGAAGGCCATGGGCTTGATGGCCTCCAGCACCTGGTCGGGGATGCCGATATCGGCCATCTGGATCGCGCCGCAATGCAGCCGGCCCGGCAGCAGCATGTGGCCGGTCTTGCGGCTGAAGAAGGTCACGGTATGGGTCGCATTGACTGCAATCCCCATCACCGCGCCGGTGGTGCCGTTTACCCCGCTCGGCAGATCGACGGCGAGCACCGGCGCGGTGCTGGCATTCATCGCCCGGATCATGGCGCGCGGCAGACCTTCGACCTCGCGATCGAGGCCAGCGCCGAACAACGCATCGATGACGATGTCGCAATCGGCGATCGAGCCCGGCGAGGCCTGCTCGACCGGCCCGCTCCAACGGTCGGCGGCGAGCGCGGCATCGCCCTTCAGCCGCTTCGCATCGCCGACGAAACTGACGCGGACCGCATAGCCGCGCGCGGCCAAGTGGCGCGCCGCGACAAAACCGTCGCCGCCATTGTTGCCGGGTCCCGCCACAACCACCACACGTCGGCCTTGCAGCAGAGCGCCGGCCGCATCGGCCACGGCGCGGCCGGCATTCTCCATCAGCTCGATGCCGGCCATGCCGCCGGCGATGGTCAGCCGGTCGGCTTCCGCCATTTCGGCATTGGTGAGGAGTTCGATCATCGCGTTCGACACTAACGGCCAGCCGGTAGGCCGACAAATAGGCCTAATCGGCTACGGTGCAGTATAGCTCGGGCCGCTGGCAAAAGTTTTTGCAGAGTGCTTAATTGCTGGGCAGCGGGCCGCAGCCAACCTGACCATATCCCGGTAATCTGCGGCCTAAATTGTTGCGGGGACACGGTTATCACGCTCTCGCCGGCTTGGCACGGGTTCTGCTAACCGGTAGCGCGGCGCTCCGTAATGTTTGCGGTGGGCTGGGGGGAAGGAAAAGCAATGAAAAAAATCGAAGCCATCATCAAGCCCTTCAAACTTGACGAGGTGAAGGAGGCACTCCAGGAGGTCGGACTCCAAGGTATCACTGTCACCGAGGCCAAGGGCTTCGGCCGGCAGAAAGGGCACACCGAACTTTATCGCGGCGCCGAATACGTGGTCGATTTTCTCCCCAAGGTGAAAATCGAGATCGTGCTCGGCGACGACATGGTGGACAAGGCGATCGAAGCGATCCGGCGCGCCGCCCAAACCGGCCGGATCGGAGACGGCAAGATATTCTTATCCAACATCGAGGAAGCCATCC
>PKXB01000191.1 GCA_003133345.1 Hyphomicrobiales bacterium
TGCATATCGACCGGGTGGTGATCGTGCATCCGAGTCCCTATGGCGCGGACAATGCCTGCACGGTCGATGCCGTGCGCAGACTGGGCGATCGCGCGCGCGGCGCGGCGGTCATCGACGACGCGACGAGCGCCCGGGAACTCGCCGACATGCACGCGGCCGGGATTCGTGGCGTGCGCGTGAATCTTGAATCTTACGGCGAGAGCGATCCGGCGGTGGCCGCGCGCCACTTGCAGGAGGCAGCTGCGCGTGTGGCGCCGCTCGGCTGGCACGTGCAGACCTACACGAATTTGGCAATCCTTTCGGCGTTGCACGACACGATATTGGCGTTGCCGACGACGCTAGTGGTCGATCACTTCGGCCGCCCGCAAGCGGCGCGCGGCACCGCGCAGCCCGGCTTCGACGCTTTGCTGGCGCTGCTGCGCAGCGGCAAAGTCTACGTGAAAATTTCCGCGCCCTACCGCATCTCGCTTGAGCCGCATTATCCCGACGCCGCGCCGCTGGCGCGCGCGATGATCGACGCCAATCCGGACCGCATCGTGTGGGGGACCGATTGGCCGCATCCCGGCGCTGCCAAGCGCGATCCGGCCGTGATCGAACCGTTCCGGCCGGAAGACGATGGCGAGGCGCTCAACCGGCTTGCCGGATGGACCAGGGACCGAACGGAGCTACAGAAGATTCTCGTCGACAACCCGACCCGGCTCTATCAATTTTAACGCAGATATAAAATACGGATGAACCCATGTGGAGAAAGCTCGCAGCCGCCGCCCTGTGCGCCATCGCATTTGGCGCCGCCGCCCAGGCCGAAGTCAGCGAAGTGCATATGTCGAAGCAGTTCGGCCTGCCTTACCTCCCGATGATCGTCATCGAGGCACAGCAGCTGATCGAGAAGAACGCCAAGGCCGCGGGTCTCGGCGACGTCAAAACCACGTGGACGCAACGCGCGGGACCTGCGGCCGAGCTCGACGCCCTACTCGCCGGCCACGCCGACTTCATCGGGCCGGGCGCTACCACGCTTGCGACTATTTGGGAAAAGACCGCCGGCACGCCGCAGGAAGTGCGCGCGCTTATCGCCATGCAGTCGATGCCGTTTGTGTTGGTGACGCGCAATCCGAACGTGAAAACGATTGCGGACTTCATAGACAAAGACAAGATCGCTCTGCCCGCGGTCAAGCTCACCGGCCATGCGCTCATACTGGAAATGGAATCCGCCAAGATCTGGGGCGCCGATCACTACGACAAGCTCGACTCGATCACCATCACCCGGTCGCATGCCGATGCGGCGGTCGCGGTGATGGGCGGAGGCTCCGAGATCAATTCACATTTCGCCAGTTCGCCCTTCTACTACTACGAACTGGCAACGCCGGGCATTCATCAGGTGCTCAAGTCCTATGACGTGGTCGGCGGCAAGCACACCAACGGCACGCTGGTGGCAACCAAAAAATTCCATGACGCCAACCCGAAAATTTGTGCGGCAGTCGTCGCCGCCTTCAACGACGCCAACGCCTTCATCAAGGCGCATCCGCGCGACGCCGCGCAACTTTACCTGACGGCGACCAAGGACAAGAACTCGCTCGACGCGCTCGAAAAGATGGTGGCCGACCCCGACGTCGACTACACGACGACGCCGGTCAATGTGATGAAATTCGTCGACTTCATGTACAAAGTCGGACGCATCAAGAAGAAGCCGGCTTCCTGGAAAGACATGTTCTTCCCCGAAGCCTACGGCTTGAACGGCAGCTGAGTTGACGAATGACAACAGTCAGTAACGCAAGCACAGCCGACGCGGCACAGGGCCCGCTCTATGCCAAAGTGGAGGCGGCCGAGGCCTTCGGGCGCCGCCTGCTGGTCGCACATGGCCTATCCGAAGAAGACGCCGCCACCATGGCCGGCTGCCTAGTGCGCGCCGACCTGCGCGGCGTCGACACCCATGGCCTGCAATTCCTGCCGCAATATCTTGACCGGCTGCGGCGCGGACTGGTCAATCCCAAACCGGATTTGGTGGTCGAGCGCGTCACGCCGGTGGTCGGCGCGCTCGACGGCCAGAACGGCTATGGCTTCGTGGTCTCCACCAAGGCCATGGCCGCGGCCATAGATATGGCGCGCGAATTCGGCGTCGGCGTCGTCTCCGCGCGTAACAGCACGCATTTCGGGATGGCGGCCTGCTATACGCTGCAGGCGCTGGAGGCCGGCTTTATATCATTCGTCTTCACCAATGCGTCGCGGGCGATGCCGCCGTGGGGCGGACGCGAGGCCTTCCTCGGCACCAGCCCGTTTGCCGCCGCAGCGCCGTCCGGAAACGAGCTGCCGTTCGATCTCGACATGTCGCCGGCGGTTGCCGCGCGCGGAAAAATAAGGCGCGCGGCGCGCCGCGGTGAGGCGATCCCGCTCGGCTATGCACTCGATGCGCAAGGCCGGCCCACCACCGACCCGAACGCGGCGCTCGATGGCGGTGTGGTGCTGCCGATCGGCGGGCCGAAGGGCTCCGGGATTTCGATGCTGATGGACATCATGGGCGGCGTCATTTCGGGCGCGGCATGCGCCGGCGACGTCGGCAATCAGTTCCTCGATTGGGACCGGCCGCAGAATGTCGGGCACTTCTTTCTGGCCATGAAGCCGGACCTGTTCGTGCCGAAGGACGAATATCTCAAGCGCATGGACACGCTGGTGCAGCGCGTTCACGCGATCCCGACGGTGGAGGGTGTCGATGAAATCCTGATGCCGGGCGAGAAGGAGCGCCGCTTTGAGGCGACGCGCCGCCGCACCGGCCTGCCCTACCACCCCAAGGAAGTCGCGGCGCTGCAGAAGGAGGCAGCCTCGGCCGGGTTGCCGGCGCTGCCGGTCGCCAACGCGCCTTACGCATCGAACACGACATGAAAATAAACGACTACGACATCGACATCGTCGTGCAGGGCTTTCCCGGCAAATCGGTCTGCCATGGCGGCCTGGGCTGGAGCACGGTGGTTCTGCTGCGCGCGCATGGCCGCATCGCGTTGATCGATACCGGCGGGTTCAGCATGCGCACCATGCTGATCAAGCGCCTCGCTGAGCGCGGACTGAAGCCGGCTGACATCACCGATTTGCTGCTCACCCACTCGCATCACGATCATTCCGTGAATTGGACGATGTTTCCCAACGCGCGCATCGTGATCGGCGCCGGCGAGCTGGCGTGGTCTTTGAAAGTGCCGTGGGGCGAAACGCCGGTGCCCGAGCTTTATATGCGCGAGCTCAACAGCTGGCCGACGCTGCATACCGCGGCCGAGGGCGAGGAAGTGTTTCCCGGCATCACCGCGCATCTCGCGCCCGGCCACACGCCCGGTCATCTGGTCTTCGTGTTGAACGCGCCCGAGCGCGACGTAATCTTCGCCGGCGACGCCGCCAAGAACCGCGCCGAGCTCGTTTCGGGCACGACCGACATGACCTACGACGCCGCCATCAGCAAGGCGTCGATCGACGCAATCTGGACGCTGTGGCGGCGGCGGCCCGGCAACATCGCCGTGCCGGGCCATGACGTGCCAATGGTGCTGGAAAACGGCAACCCGAAATATATCGACAAGCGCGAAGCCGCCATCAGTGCCTGGTTCGGCGACGACATGGAAACCACGACGCTGTTCAAGCTGACGGTTTANNTATTTGAATCCAAACAGCCGCGCCGGATTGTCCACCAGAATGCGCTTGCGCATGCCTGCGTCGGGCGCCCATTCGCCCAGCAGATTGTAAAGTTGGATGGTGCCGACACACTCGTGGAACGACAGATGCGGGAAGTCGCTGCCCCAGATCAACTGATCCGGCACGGTTGCCATCAGCGCCTGCGCAATCGGCTTG
Source organism: Hyphomicrobiales bacterium (assembly GCA_003133345.1). Classification (GTDB taxonomy): domain Bacteria; phylum Pseudomonadota; class Alphaproteobacteria; order Rhizobiales; family Xanthobacteraceae; genus Pseudolabrys. The sequence goes on from PKXB01000191.1 coordinate 3,823, forward strand.
ACGTCGGCGAAGTCCGGCGCGGTGGAAAAGCGATAGATGCCGGTGAGCTTGACCCAGCAGCGCTTAGTGCCGTTGCCGGCCAGCTTGAGAAATTCCTGAAAGCCGCGCTGCCCGGGGCCGTCCTTGGCGGGAAACAAACCCATATGCGCGACCGTGAACTCGATCGGCAGCGCGCGCAAAACCGGCATTAGTTCGCTGATCAGCCAGCCCGGTGTGAGAAAATCCAAATGCCAGCCGATCTCTTTGCTCAACTTGGCCAGCCGCGCGATGCGCGGCTTCATGGAGTCGGCGAGCCCGGCCTCCGGCTTGCGCACCGGCGAAACATTCACCCGAATGCCGCGCACGCCGAGCGCGTTGAGTTCCGCCAGCTGCTTGTCGCTGGTCTTGCTTTCGTCGAGATCGATAATCCCGCGCCGCACCGCCGGATCGAGTTCGCGCATGGCGTCGAGCATGCAAGAATTGTCAAAGCCATAGGCGCTCGGCTGCACGAACACGTAGCGCACGAAGCCGATGCGACGCGCCAGCTTGAGATAGGCCTGTAGCGACTCAAAGGGCGGCTTGTAGCGGATGTCGGTGCCGTAAGGGTAACGCTCGGCAGCACCGAACACGTGAAAATGCGCGTCGCAGGCGTTGGGCGGCGCAGGAAATGCCGGCTCAAACCCCGCATCGGGATCGTGCTTGGCCGTTTCGTTCATGCCACCAACCGCACCGGGAAACCTTGCGCCGACAGCGCCTTGGCGCCCTCCCACGCCGTGGCCTGGATCGACGACCAGACCGGAATGTCGAGCTGGGCGCGCAACTTCGCTACCACGTTCAGTGTCGGCAATTGCGAGCAGGCGACGAACAAGCTCTTGCTCTGCGGCGTCACCGTTCGTAGCGCCAGTTCGAGCACTTGTTCTTCGGTAATTCGGCCAAGTTCTGCGGTCGTCTTGCAAAAGAAACTGTTCAACGTCTCGACCCCGATGCCGGACGATTCGAGATAGCTGCGCAGGCCGTCGTTCACCGGCGCGAGATAGGGCGTCACCACCGCCGCGCTGGAAACGCCTTCGCTGCGCAAGGCATCGATCATGGCGCCGGCCGTGCTCACGACCGTCGCATGCGTGCGCTCGCACAGCCGCTCCACCATGCGGGCATTGCCGGCAGGGCCGCCGAGGAAGGCCGCCGCCGTGCAGCCATAGATCACCAGGTCGAATTGCCGGTCGGCAAATGGCTCGATGGCGGCCAGGGTCGCTTCGGCGTAGGCGGGCAAATCCTCGAGCAGCAGCGTGCGCGCCGGGCGCTTCACACGCGCGACCGGGATCGGCGCGAGTTCGGGACAGAGCGCGGCAATCTCCGGCTCCATGGTGGTGTTGTTCTCCGGCACCACGATCAATGCCTTGACGTTTCGCTGCATGAAATCCTCAGGCGCCGGCACCAGTCCACTTGACAACCATATGGCCCTAATTGTGGGATGAGTTCAACAGTCGGCCGTCGCGGACGACATGCAACTTGCCCGCGATTCAAAAGATGCGGCTGCATAACAACAAATAACGATTGGGAGGATGCCGTGAACCGACGCGAATTCGTCACTGGGCTCGTTGCGCTGCCGGCTTTGGTCCGGCCGGCCGCCGCCGAAATTTCCAGCATCAAGCTCGGCAAGCAATACGGCCTGCCGTTTCTCCCGCAAATGGTCATGGAGGAGCAAAAGTTGATCGAGCAGCACGCGGCAAAGCTCGGCGTCAACGGGCTCACCGTCGGCTGGCAGACCATGGGCGGTCCGGGCGCGCTCAACGACGGACTGCTGAGCGGACAGATTCAATTCGTCAACGTCGCGTCACCTTCGCTCGCCACGCTGTGGGATAAGACGTTCGGTTCGCCGCAGGAGGTGCGCGCGGTGTGCACCGTGCAGTCGATGCCTTATGTGCTGACGACNNACCGTCAAGATTTCCGGTCAAGCCATGGCGCTGCAAATGGCGGCCGCCAAGCTGTGGGGTTTTGAAAAATACGACAGACTCGACGAGTTCACGGTGACCATGGGTCATCCCGACGCCATGCAGTCGATGCTCACCGGACAGACGGTCAACAGCCATTTCGCCGTGGCGCCGTTCAATTACTACGAACTCAAAAATCCCACGATTCATATCGTGCTCAAGAGCTACGACACCGACGGCAAACACACCAACGGCATTCAGGTCACAACCAAGACCTTCCACGACGCCAATCCAAAGACCTGCATGGCGGTGCGCGCATCGCACGAGGAAGCCAATGCGTTCATCAAGCGCGAGCCGAAGGCCGCCGCGCAAATCTACCTGAAACTCACCAATGACAAGAAGAATTCGGCCGACGATCTGGTGGCGATGATCACCGATCCCGACATCGACTACACGACCGCGCCGGCCAATCTGATGAAGCACGTCGAGTTCATGCACAA
>PKXB01000185.1:0-18218 GCA_003133345.1 Hyphomicrobiales bacterium
CGGAAATCGGGACCACCTCTGTGTGCATGGCGCCGCAGTCTATGTTATCCCGCCCGCGACAAGATCAACACTTTGGCAGCTTCCCCGCAATGCCGATTTCATCGATGCAGAACCCCGGCGAGCCACGGTCGCAGGCTCGCTTTCTCAACACGCTGCTGCTGCTATGGCTCGCCGGCACCGGCCTACGGCTCACCATCCTTGCGGTTCCACCGGTAATCCCGCTGATCCACGATGGCCTCACGCTCAACGCCACCCAGATCGGCATTCTCACCGGCCTGCCTTCGATGCTGTTCGCGTTCGCCGCCGTTCCCGGCTCACTGTTGATTGCACGGCTCGGCGTGCGGACGGCGCTGGTGGTCGGGCTCGGCGTCACCGCGATCGGCGGCGCGTTGCGCGGCGCGATCCCCGATGTGGCGTGGCTCTACGCCATGACTATCGCCATGGGAGCCGGCGTTGCGATCATGCAGGTGACCATGCCGCCGGCGGTGCGCGCCTGGTTTCCGGAGCGCATCGGCTTTGCCACCGCCGTTTACACCAATGGCCTGCTGATTGGCGAAATCCTCCCCGTTGCGTTGATGCTTCCGCTGGTGCTGCCGCTGGTCGGCGGAAGCTGGCAATGGGGCTTCGTGGTCTGGAGCGCGCCAGTCGCCGTTATCGCCGCCCTGGTGCTGGCACTGGCGCCGGTATCGGCTAATGGACTGGCATCCGCTGCGCGCCGCCGCTGGTGGCCGGACTGGAACAATCCGCTGATTTGGCGGCTCGGCATAATGCTCGGCACCATCAACGCCACCTATTTCGCGACCAACGCCTTCCTGCCGGATTACCTCAGAAGCAACGGACAGAGCGAATGGATCAGCGCGGGGCTATCCGGACTAAATGCCGGCCAGGTGCCGGCATCGTTCCTGTTGCTCGCGATCGCCGGCCGCCTGGAGCGCAAGGCGTGGCCTTACGTCGCTTGCGGGCTGCTCTGCGTGATTGCGACCGGCGGGATCGTGTTCGGTTCCGGCGCCTGGATCGTGGCGGCGGCCACGGTGCAGGGCTTTGCCGCCTCAGCGATCCTCATTCTGATCCTGGCGCTGCCGCCTTTGCTGAGCGCGCCGGATGACGTGCATCGCGTCACCGCCGCCATGTTCACCATCAGCTATAGCTGCGCGGTGATCGTGCCGGTGATCAGCGGCATGGCCTGGGATCTGAGCGGCATCGCCAGCTTTGCCTTTGCGCCGATCGCGATCTGCGGCATCATCCTGGTCGTCCTGGCGCCGGCGATCAATCACGTTCATCAAGCAGGGAGTTGACCGATGCGCCCGATTCCGGTGGGAGCGAAGGGGACCTACACGCTGCGCGTGACGCCCGCGCATCTCGCCAATCAGTTCAAGGACGTCAGCCTGCCGCAGGTGTTCGCCACGCCGATGATGGTGACCGCCATGGAGAACGCCGCGCTCAACGCGGTGCGCGACTATCTCGATGCGGGCGAGAGCGCGGTCGGCACCGGCGTCAATGTCCGCCATCTGGCGGCGACGCCGGTCGGCCATCAGGTGACCGCCGTGGCCGAGGTGACCAAGGTCGACGGCCGCCACATCGAATTCAAGGTGAATGCGCGCGACGAAACCGAGGAGATCGGCAACGGCACCCATGAGCGCATGGTGGTCGACATGGGCCGGCTCGACCAGCGGCTGAAGGCCAAGAAGCGGCCTTAATCACAGCCTCCCGCAAGGCCCTTGAATCCAGCCTTTAGCCGCAGTATGCATCAAGAACTACATCCTATATATCTATACTGATGTTTAAAACATGATAACCGGCACTCAAATGCGGGCAGCCAGGGCGCTGCTCGGCCTCGACCAACGCGAATTAGCGCAAGCGTCGGGCCTGTCGCTGCCGACCATCCAGCGCATGGAATCCTGCGACGGCGTGGTGCGCGGCAATGTCGACTCCCTGATGAAGCTGGTCGATGCGCTCGCCGCCGGCGGCATCGAATTGATCGGCGAAGGCGCATTGAGCAGCGGCGGCGGCCGCGGGGTGCGGCTCAAATGATGGTCGTCTACGCGCTTTACGGCGTGGCGGCGCTGGTGGTCTTGGCCCCGGTCGCGATCGCGCTCAGCGCCTCGCCGCGCGGCACCAGCGTGGTTTATGGCGCAAGCCTGATGATCACGTTGACGCAGGGTATGATCGCGCTGCTGAGCCTATTCGGATACTCCGACCCGTCCTCCACCGTGACGCTGCCACTCGGCCTGCCCTGGCTGGGCGCGCATTTCCGCATCGACGCGCTGGCGTCATTTTTCCTGGTGGTGGTCAATCTTGGCGGCGCTTCGGCGAGCCTGTTCGCGCTCGGCTATGGCCGTCACGAGCACTCCCCGCAACGCGTGCTGCCGTTCTATCCCGCCTATCTCGCCGCCATGAATCTCGTGGTCATGGCGGATGATGCCTTCAGCTTCCTGGTGTCGTGGGAATTCATGTCGCTCACGTCCTGGGCGCTGGTGATCGCGCATCATCGGATCAGCGAGAACGTGCGCGCCGGCTACATCTATCTGTTGATGGCGAGCTTTGGCACCCTCGCGTTGCTGCTCGCCTTCGGCCTGCTCGCCGGCGCCGATGGCAATTATGCCTTCGACGCCATGCGTGCTTCGCATCCTTCCGCGGCGCTTGCCGCTTTGGTGCTCGTGCTCACGATCGTCGGCGCCGGCTCCAAGGCCGGCGTGGTGCCGCTGCATGCCTGGCTGCCGCTTGCGCACCCGGCCGCGCCCAGCCATGTCTCCGCGCTGATGAGCGGCGTGATGACCAAGGTCGCGGTCTACGGCTTGGTACGTATCGTGTTCGACCTGCTGGGACCGCCGGACTGGTGGTGGAGCATGGCTGTGCTCGCCGTCGGCGGCATCACCGCGGTCATGGGCGTGCTCTATGCGCTGATGCAGCACGATCTCAAACGCCTGCTCGCCTATCACACGGTGGAGAATATCGGCATTATTTATATCGGGCTCGGCCTGGCGCTAGCGTTCAAAGCCTATGATATGCCGTTGGCCGCCGCGCTCGCCCTGACCGCCGGCCTGTTCCATGTGTTCAATCATTCCGTCTTCAAGAGCCTGTTGTTCTTTGGCGCCGGCGCGGTGCTCAACGCCACCGGCGAACGCGACATGGAGCATCTCGGCGGGCTGATCCACCGCATGCCGCAGACGGCTTTCGTGTTCCTGGTCGGCTGCGTGGCGATTTCGGCGCTGCCGCCGCTCAACGGCTTCGTGTCCGAATGGCTGACCTTCCAGGCCATTCTGCTCAGCCCGCAATTGCCGGCCTGGGGCCTGAAATTCCTGGTGCCCGCGGTCGGCGCGCTGCTGGCGCTGTCGGCGGCGCTGGCCGCCGCCTGCTTCGTCAAAGCCTTCGGTGTGAGCTTTCTCGGCCGCGCCCGTACGCCTGCCGCCGCTCAGGCACAAGAGACCGACAGCAATTCGCTCGCCGCCATGTACTTTTTGGCCGCGCTCTGCCTCGTTGCCGGAATTCTCCCCGGCTTCTTCATCGACGCGTTAGCGCCGGTAACCAAAAGCCTGGTCGGCGTCAGCATGCCGCATCAGGCCGGCGTGGAGTGGCTTTCGATCGTGCCGATCGCCGAAAGCCGCAGCTCCTATAATGGACTGCTGGTTTTCATCTTCGTGCTGCTAGCCGGCTCGACCGCGGCCTTTGCCATTCATCGGCTGGCATCCGATAAACTGCGGCGCGGACCGGCCTGGGATTGCGGCTATCCGGACCCGAGCCCGGCGACACAATATACGGCGTCGAGCTTCGCCCAGCCAATCCGCCGCGTCTACGGCACATCCGTGTTCCGCGCGCGCGAGATCGGCGAGATTCCGCCGCCGGGCGCAACGACGCCCGCGCGCCTGACTGTCGAGTTGCGCGATCTGATCTGGGACGCAGCTTACGCGCCGGTCGCCGAGGCCATCGGCTACGCTGCCGAAAAGCTCAATTACCTGCAATTTCTCACCATCCGCCAATATCTCTCGCTGGTGTTCACGGCGCTGGTGATCCTCCTGCTGGTGCTCGCGATATGGCAGTGATGATCCGCGGTTTCGCCTTGCAAGGCGCGCAGATGCTGCTGGTGCTGCTGCTCAGCCCGCTGCTCACCGGCTTCGTGCGCAAGGTGAAGGCGCGCCTGTTGCGCCGGCAGGGTCCGCCGCTGCTACAGCCCTACCTCGATCTGATCCGGCTGATGCGCAAGGATGTGGTGCTGGCGGAAAGCGCGTCATGGCTGTTCCGCGTCATTCCCTACATTGTCGTCGCCGGCACCTGGGTGGCGGCCTCGCTGGTGCCGACCTTCGGCAGCGGTCTGATGTTCTCCTGGTCGGCGGATCTGATCGCCATCATCGCGCTGCTCGGCAGCGCGCGCTTCTTCCTGGCGCTCGCCGGACTCGACGTCGGCACCAGCTTCGGCGGCATCGGCTCGAGCCGCGAGGTGATGATCGCCTCGCTGGCGGAACCCGCGATGCTGATGATCGTGTTTACGCTGGCGCTGATCGCCGGCTCCACTCAGCTCTCGACCATGGCCGCCTACATGCTGTCGGGCGAAGAGGGCCTGCGGGTTTCGCTTGGCCTTGCGCTGCTCGCGCTGATCATCGTGGCGATCGCCGAGAACGCGCGCATCCCGATCGACAACCCGGCAACCCATCTCGAGCTCACCATGGTGCACGAGGCGATGGTGTTGGAATATTCCGGCCGCCACCTCGCGCTGATCGATCTGTCGTCCGAACTCAAACTGCTGCTCTATATCTCGCTGATCGGCTGCCTGTTCGCGCCGTGGGGCATCGCCGGACCCGACGCCAGCGCGCAGGCGCACGCCATCGGCGTAGTCACATACCTGGCGAAGCTCGCGGTCGGCGGCTTCCTGCTGGCCGTGTTCGAGACCGCGATCTCCAAAATGCGCGTGTTCAGGGTGCCGGCATTCCTGGGCGCGGCGCTGATGCTCGGCCTGCTCGCCACCTTGCTGATGTTTGTCTCGCGGAGTCTTTAGAGAATGCGTGGCATCTCCTTCGACGTCGCTCATATGCTGGCCGGCTCGCTGGTGCTGGTGAGCTTCATGCAGCTCTATCAGGACCGGCTCTATGCGCTGCTCAATATCTTCGCGTTGCATGCCTTGGTCCTGGCCGCATCGGTCGCCTGGCAGGCCTTCATCCAGGATGCGCCGCATCTTTATCTGACGGCGCTGATCGCGCTGGTGTTCAAGGCCATCGTCATCCCGGTGGCGCTGCACCGGATCATCGTGCGTCTCGGCATCCACCGTGAGATCGAAACCGTGGTCGGAGTGGGCCCGGCCATGCTGCTCGGCATGGGGCTGGTCGCACTCGCCATGGTGGTGATGCTGCGGGTGACTGCGGAAGCCGATCCGCTGGCGCGCGAGGATCTTGCGTTTGCGCTGTCGGTGGTGCTGCTCGGCCTGTTGATGATGGTGACACGGCGAAACGCCGTGAGCCAGGTGATCGGCTTCATGTCGCTGGAAAANNAACGGCCTGGTGCTGGCGGCGACCGGCGCCAAGGGCATGCCGCTGGTGGTCGAGATCAGCATCGCCTTTTCGGTGCTGATCGCCTTCATCGTCATCGGCATCTTCCTGTTCCGGATTCGAGAACGCTTCGACACCGTCGACGTGCAGGCGCTCGACCGTTTCCGCGGAGAGCGGCGATGATCATCGATGCGCTCAGCGGCGTTCTGCTGATTCCAGCCTTGTCGGCGTGCCTGCTCGCCGCCTTGCCCGGCTACCGTTTGACCTCGCGGCTCAATGTGCTGGCGGCATTCCTCAGCTTCGTAACCGCCGCGTCGCTTTTCGTCGTCGAGCCGCAGTCCGGCCCCTATCTGCTGGTGGATGACCTCAACAAAGTTTTCATCGTGCTGACCACTTTCGTGGCCTTCACCACCAGCGTGTTCAGCGCGAGCTATATCGGCCACGAGATCGAGATCGGCCGGCTGAAGTTAACTTACGTGCGCTTCTATCATTCCATGTACCAGGTGCTGATGTTCGGCATGAACCTCGCGTTGGTGGCCAACAATATCGGCCTGATGTGGGTCGCCATCGAGCTTGCCACGCTCACCACCGTGCTGATGGTCGGCATCTATCGCACGCACGAGGCGCTGGAAGCGGCCTGGAAATATTTCATCCTCGGCAGCGTCGGCATCGCGCTGGCGCTGTTCGGCACCATCCTGATCTACATGGCGGCACGGCCGGTGATTGGCGAAGGCCTCGAAGCCATGGTGTGGACCGTGCTGGTGGCGCACGCGGCGAAGTTCGATCCGGCGTTGCTCAATGTCGCCTTCGTGTTCCTGCTGCTCGGCTACGGCACCAAAGTCGGTCTCGCGCCGCTGCACGCCTGGCTGCCGGACGCGCATGCGGAAGGTCCGACGCCGATTTCGGCGGTACTATCCGGCCTACTGTTGAACGTCGCGCTCTATGCGCTGCTGCGCTTCAAGATGCTGCTCGCGCTCAATCCAGTCGCGATCGCACCCGGCCCGCTGATGGTCACAATGGGGCTGATCTCCTGCGTGTTTGCCGCCTTCATGCTGTACCGGCGCCGCGACATCAAACGCATGTTCGCCTATTCCTCCATCGAGCACATGGGCATCATCGTGTTCGCCTTCGGCATGGGCGGTCCGCTCGCCAATTTCGCCGGCCTGCTGCACATGACTATGCATTCGCTGACCAAGTCGGCGATCTTCTTTGCCGTCGGTCACATCGCGCAGGTCAAGGGCACGCAGAAAATCGCCGACATGGGTGGGTTGACCGTGACCAATCCGGTGCTCGGCTGGGGCCTGGTGCTCGGCGTCGTCGCCATCGCCGGGCTGCCGCCGCTCGGCATTTTCATGAGTGAGTTTTTGGTGGTGAGTTCGACCTTCGCGCGCCAGCCGTGGCTGGTGATGATCCTGGTGTTCGGAATCCTGGTCGCGCTCGGCGGATTGTTCCTGCGGCTCAACACCATCGCGTTCGGCGAGCCGCGCGGACCGACCGCGCCGGCGCAGGCGTCCTACGTGCCGATGTTCGCCCATCTCGCCCTCGTGTTCATGGCGGGCATCTACATGCCGCCGGTGCTGGTCACCGGCTTCCAGAACGTCGCCAGACTATTGGGATAGCGCGATGGCCTTGCTCGACAACATCCCGCATCGCGAAAAGGCCAAGCAGCACCGGCCGTGGCCGCGCGCCAACGTCACCGACGACGACTGGCGGCAAGCGATCGATCAGCTGGCAGCCGGGCGCTGCACGCTGCTGGGACTTTGGGGCGACGCGCCGGATGTGCACATGGCGCTGATGGCTGAGAACTTCGACGATATCGCCGTGCTCAGCTATACCTGCAAGGACGCACAATATCCAAGCGTCGCCGCGCGCCATCCGCCGGCGATCCGGCTCGAACGCGCCATCCGCGATCTGTTCGGCCTAGACGCCATCGACGCGCCCGATACGCGCAGCTGGCTCGATCTCGGGTTCTGGAGCGTCCGCCATCCGCTCGGCAAACGCACCCCCGCGCGCAAGCCCAAACCTTACGAATTCCTGCCAGCGGAAGGCGAGGGCCTGCACCAAATCCCGGTCGGCCCGGTGCATGCCGGCATCATCGAGCCGGGGCATTTCCGCTTCACCGCCAATGGCGAGCATGTGGTGCGGCTGGAGCAGCGGCTCGGCTATGTGCACAAGGGCATCGAATCCCTGATGCAGGGCGCCACGCTCGATCAGGCTACGAAGCTGGCCGCCCGCACCTCCGGCGACAGCACCGTCGCTTATGCGTTCGCTTTTGCGCAAGCCACTGAGGCCGCCTTGCAGGTGAAGGTGCCGCCGCGCGCGCTCTATCTGCGCGCGCTGATGGCCGAGCTCGAGCGCCTGGCCAATCATTTCGGCGACATCGGCGCCATCTGCAACGACGCCTCGTTTGCGCTGATGCATGCGCAAACCGGCATCCTGCGCGAGCGCACGCTGCGGGCAGCCGAGGCCTGCTTCGGTCACCGGCTGATGATGGACGCGATCGTGCCCGGCGGTATCGCGCGCGATATTGCGGCGGACGGCGCGGCGCACGTGCAAGCCTTGCTCACCGAAGTCCGCCGCATGTTTCCGCGCCTGGTCGAGCTCTATGACAATACCGCCTCGCTGCAGGACCGCACCGTGAACACCGGCATCGTGAAGCCCGACTACGTGCGCCAGTTCGGCGCCGGCGGTTATGTCGGACGCGCGTCGGGCCGCGCATTCGACGCGCGTCGCACGCCGGGCTACGCCCCCTACATCGACCTCAGGTTTGACGTGCCGATCCTGGACGCCGGCGACGTCAATGCGCGGGTGTGGATCCGCATTCGCGAGGTCGAGCAGAGCCTGTCGCTGATCGAGCAGATTCTTAACCGCCTGCCGGCCGGAACAATTCAGGCCGCAGTCAAACCTAATGACAAAATTTGCGAAGGCCTCGGCCTCACTGAGGCCTTCCGCGGCGATGTTCTGATTTGGCTGCGGCTCGACGGCAAGGGACGCGTCGAGCGCTGCCACCTGCGCGATGCGTCCTGGTTCCANNAACATCGTCGCCGACTTCCCGCTCTGCAACAAATCTTTCAACTGCTCGTATTCGGGGCACGATCTTTAATGCGCAAGGCACTGTTCGAAAGCTTTATCCACGGCCCGCTCACCGAGCCGGCGCCTAAGCCCGACGAGGCCGGCCTCGCCGAGCTGGCTAATGCTGTGAACCGCGCCGCCCGCGCCCGGCTCGGCCGTTCGCTGTCGATCCGCCACGTCGATGCCGGCTCCTGCAACGGCTGCGAGCTGGAAATCCATGCGCTCAGCAACGCGTTCTACGATCTCGAGCGTTTCGGCTTGCGCTTCGTGGCCTCGCCGCGCCACGCCGACGTGCTGACGGTGACCGGCCCGGTCACCAAGAACATGCGCGAGGCCTTGCTGCGCACCTACAACGCGATGCCCGATCCGAAATGGGTGGTGGCGATCGGCACCTGCGCCGTCGACGGCGGGTTGTTCTCCGGCAGCTACGCCGTCGCCGGCGGCGTCAAGGACGTGGTGCCGGTCGATTTGCACATTCCCGGCTGCCCGCCGAATCCGAAAGCCTTGCTGGCTGGACTATTGGCGCTGTTGCAGACCGCGTCCTAACCGCATAGGCAGCCGACACAGCTACAGCCGCCGCAGTTAGACCGCCTCCTTGGTGAGGAAACCTTCGACTTCGCTGCGCAGATTAGCGGCCGCCTTTTCTACCGATTCCGATGCGGCGAGCACGGTCTGCGCCGACTCTTGGGTTTCGGTGGTGGCGCCGGCCACTTCGCTCAATACCGTGACGATCAGCTTGGCGCCGTCGGCGGCGCTCGTTACGTTTTGCGAAATCTCGCTGGTCGCTGCGCTCTGTTGCTGCACCGATGCCGCGACGGCGGCCGTATACTCATCGATCTCCTGCATGCGGTGGGCAATCCGTCCGATCGCTTCCACGGCCTTATCGGTCGAGTTCTGCACTTCCATGATCTGGCTGGAAATATCCGCGGTCGCCTTCGCGGTCTGCACGGCGAGCGACTTCACCTCGGCAGCGACCACCGCGAAGCCGCGCCCTGCTCCGCCGGCGCGCGCCGCCTCGATGGTTGCATTGAGCGCCAGCAGATTGGTTTGCCCGGCAATATTGCGGATGAGCTTGGTGACATCGCCGATCTTCCGCGCGCCCTGCGCCAGCGCGCCAATATCCTGATTAGTCACCTGTGCTTCATCGACCGCGACCCGCACCACTTCCGTGGTCTGGTTGAGCCGGCGTCCGATCTCCGCGATGGAACTCGACAATTCGTCGGCGGCAATCGACGCGGTCTCGACGTTGGTTGAGGCTTCGTTCGACGTCTGCACAGCGCTTTCGGCGCGTTGTGATGTATGGCCGGACGCGTTGAACAGGCTGCCCGCCGTCGCACGCATTTCACCCGCGCTGTCGGCCACCGTTCGCAGAAGATTTTCGGCACGCTCGCGGAACGCCGAGATCGCGTTTTCGATGACGGCGCGGCGCTCTTCCTGATGTTGCATGGTCGTGCGTTGCTGCTCGGCCTGCCGCCGCTCGGTGATGTCCTCGTGCGTGCCGATCCAGCCGCCGCCCTTCATGGGATGATTTGTGACCAGCAAAAGATGGCCGCCCTTGGACTTGACTTCGTGCACGATGGTGCGCCCGAGTCCAACCGCGGTCAGAAATTCTTTGCGGTATACCTGCGGATCGCGAGAGAACGTGCCCTTGGCGACCCGTTTCGCCAGCACCTCAGACAGCGTGGATCCCGGTTTTACGTCGGCCGGCGTCAATTCATACATTTCATAGTATTGCGCGTTGAACACGACCAGCCGCTCCGCGGCGTCGAACATGCACAGCCCTTGTGCCATGCTGTCGATAGCGGTGCGTGGCTGCTCGATTTCCCGGCTTTGACGTCGGGTGAGCATGGCGCCGGTCAGACTCATCGCAAACTGGGCAATGACCGCGGCGAGGACGGCGGTGAGTGCCGTTTCGGAAATGGTGGGTATGACTGCGGCGGCCCAGACGGGAGCAAAGACAATCAGCGCGCCGAAAACGAGCGCAAAAGAGGCAAGTCCGACCAGCAGGACCAGCGACGAAGCGCCTTTGACGCTGAGCGAGAAGAACATTCTGAACATAATTACATTGTCCGTATCGGCCTGGCGGATTATTTTCTGCCCGGCTTTTTTTGCAGTTAATTAATGGTAAAGAAATCATTAACGAGGCGGCCGAACGCGGAGGATAAATTCGTGAAGCTTGTGCTGTTCCAGACCGCGCCAGGCGCCGAGATATCGCCAGGCGTGCTCACCGGGCGTGGCATTGTCGATATCTCGGCAGCGGTGAAAAAAGGCTACACCCCGCAGGTGACCATGCAGGGCATCATCGATGAGTTCGAGCGCCTGCGCCCGGCGCTGGATAAGCTAGCCGGTGAAGGCAATGCCGTTCCGCTCGATCGAGTGCGCCTGCGGCCGCCGTTGCCCCGCCCCGGCAAGATTCTCGCCTGCATTGCCAATTACTGGGAACATGCGCAGCGCGAGCCGCGCCCGCTCAACATGTTCATGAAAAATCCCGACGCGGTGGTCGGGCCCGGCGACACCATCATGCTGCCCGAGTTTACCGTGCCGTGGATGTTCATGCACGAAGCCGAGCTCGCACTGGTGATCAAGGGGCCGGCCAAGATGGTGAAGGCCAAGAATTGGAAGCGCGCGGTGTTCGGTTATACCGCGATTATCGACGTGTCGGCGCGCGAGCAAGGCCGCAAAACCTGGCCGGCCAACCCGCTCACCAGCTGGCTCGGCAAGTCGTTCGATACCTTCGCGCCGATCGGCCCGTGCATTGCCACGGCGGACGAGATCGAGGATCCCAACGATCTGATTGTGTGGTTCTGGAATGACGGCCAGCTCCGCCACAACTACAATACCGACGACATGGAACATCGTGTGTCAGAACTCATAGAATTCGCCACCACGGTGATGACCATGAACTCCGGCGATCTCATCGCCTGCGGCACAAATCATGAGGGATTGGGCGCGCTGCAGGATGGAGAAACGGTGGAAATCGAAATCCAAAACATCGGCAAGATGGGTTTGAAAGTCTCCGATCCTCTGAAGAGAAAATGGGAACGCGGCGTCTATATGGGCGCGGATTCCACCAATCCCGATGCGGTGAAGCGTCACCGGCCGCAGCGCGGCCCGCTCCCGCCATGAATGGATAAACTCTTATGGATTCAGCAAAAAATGAAATCCGCGACAACATGCAGATCGATTGGGATGCGCCCATCCGCATGGACGATGGCGTCGTCCTCCGCGCGGACGTGTATCGTCCTGTCGGCAAAGGGAAATTTCCGGTCATCCTGAGCTACGGCCCCTACGCCAAGGGGCTGTCGTTCCAGGAGGGCTACAAGAGCCAATGGGCGAGGTTGACCAAGGCCGCGCCAGAGGTGCTGCAGAACTCGAGCAATTCGTACCAGAACTGGGAGTTAGTCGATCCAGAGAAATGGGTCCCGGACGGATTTGCTCTCGTCCGCGTCGACTCGCGCGGCGCCGGGTGTTCGCCGGGCACGCTCGATGTGTGGTCGGCGCGCGAGGCGCAGGATCTTTACGCTTGCGTCGAATGGGCGGGCACGCAGGCCTGGAGCAACGGCAAGGTCGGCATCAACGGCATTTCCTATTACGCAATGAACCAGTGGAACGTGGGTGCGCTGAAGCCGCCGCACCTCGCCGCGCTGTGCATCTGGGAAGGCTCCTCCGACTATTACCGCGAGCTGTGCCGCCACGGCGGAATCTTGTGCGATTTTTTGAACAGTTGGCATCCGCGCCAGGTGGCGAGCGTGCAGCATGGCGTAGGCTTCCGCGGCGCCAAGAGCTTGGTGACTGGCGAGCCGGTCGCCGGACCCGAGACACTGCCCAAAGAGGAACTTGCCAAGCATTGCGCCGATACGCCGGGCGAACCGAAGCGCCGCCGGCTGCACGACGATTACTACGCCGCGCGCACCGCCGATTTCGCCCAGATCGAGGCACCCTTGCTGTCGGCCGCCAATTGGGGCGGCGTGGGCCTGCACACGCGCGGAAATTTCGAAGGCTGGCTCGCCGCCGGCTCCCAGCAGAAATGGCTGGAGGTGCACGGCGATACCCACTTCACGCATTTCTACAGCAATTACGGTGAGACCCTGCAGAAGCGTTTCTTCGGCCATTTCCTCAAGGGCGAGGACACCGGCTGGAGCAAGCAGCCGCGCGTGTCACTCAACATCCGCCATCCGAACGAAAAGTTTGTGCGGCGCGACGAAAACGAGTGGCCCCTGGCGCGCACGAAATGGACGAAATATTTCCTGCGGCCCGATGGACAAGGCCTTGGCCTCGACGCACCCACGGCCGCGACGGCGCTGAGCTATGAGACGATGGGTGACGGCCTCACCTTCCGCACGCCACCGCTGACCAAAAGCCTCGAGATCACTGGACCGGTCGCGGCCAAGCTTTGGGTGTCGTCGGAGACCACCGATGCCGACCTCTTCCTGGTGCTGCGCCTGATCGATCCGGCCGGCAAGGACGTCACTTTCATCGGCTCCAACGATCCGCGCACGCCGGTCGGGCTGGGCTGGCTGCGCGCCTCGCATCGCAAGCTCGACCCGGCCCAGTCGCGGCACTACCGGCCCTGGCACACGCACGATGAGGAATGGCCGCTCAAGCCTGGAGAGCCGGTCGAACTCGATATCGAGATCTGGCCGACCTCGATCGTAATACCGCCCGGCTATCGGCTCGGGCTCACCGTGAGGGGCAAGGATTACGAAGTGGACGGCCGCGACGCGGCGCTCCCCAACGCGCCCTACCCGATGAAAGGCGTCGGCCCCTTCCTGCATGTCGACCCGGACGACCGGAACCCCAAGATTTTCGCCTGCCGCAACGCGCTGCACTTTGCCGCCGACAAGGCGCCATACCTCTTGTTGCCGGTCATTCCTGAGGGGTAAGCTTCCTTCCAAAAGCCTACACAGGGAGGAGCCGATCATGAGGCGCATTGCTGCCGTTGCACTGGCCGTTCTTGGCCTGTTTGTCTTCGCGGCGCCGGTCTCGGCGCAAGAATATCCGAACCGCACCGTCACCATCATCGTGCCCTACCCGGCCGGCGGGCCTACCGACCAGCTCGCGCGCGTGGTCGCCAATGCACTGTCGAAGAAGTTCGGACAGAACGTCATCGTCGAGAACGTCAGCGGCGGCGGAACGATCATCGCCACAAACCGCGTCGCCAAGGCGACACCGGACGGCTACACGCTGCTGCTGCACAATCTGCAAATTTCCGCCAACCCCTCGCTTTATAAAAACATTCCTTTTGACACGGAAAAAGACCTCACACCGATCATGTTCATCAATCGCAATCCGCTGGTGTTGATCGGACGCAAGTCGCTCGAAGCGAATACGCTCACCGAACTCCTCGCCTTGATGAAAAAGCAGCGCATGAAGGTGGCGATCCCGGGATATGGCGCCACCGGGCATCTCACCACCGTGCTTTTGGAGGAGCAAGCAGGGGTCAAAGTCGATCTGATTCCCTACCGCGGCGGGGCACCGATCATGACCGATCTCCTGGGCGACCATATTGACCTGTTCGTCGGCACGCCGCAGCAATTCTTGCAGCATGTCGCCACCGGCCAATTGAAGGCTTTCGGGATCACCGACAAGGAAAAGTCGCCGCAGTACCCAACCGCCGACAGCTTTGTAAAGCTGCTCGGACCTAAGCTTCAGATTTATTATTGGCAGGCGTTGTTCGCGCCGGCCGGAACGCCGGACGCGGTGATCAAGACGCTGAATGCGGCGCTGGAAGAAGTCGTTGTTAACGATCCCGCGATCGTCAAGATCTGGACCGACACGGGTGTCGAGGCCTTTCCGAAAAACGAACGCTCACCTGACGCCGGGCGCGAGATTATGAAGAGCGAAATCGCGCGTTGGGGCCAGGTGGTCCGCGACAACAATATTCACGTGGATCAGTGACGGGGCCCAGCTACAGCCGGCGCGTTATCGCGCCGGCTGCAACACCTGTTCGAGCCAGTCCCACATATAGGCCGAGCAGATGCTCTGGTTGTCGATCTGGCAGTGGTGATAGCCACCCTCGTCGCGGGTGAATATCTTCAACGTCTTTTGCTTCGAGCCGACGGCGTCGAAGCATTTTTGCGCCTCCGGCAACGGAATCTGCTCGTCGCCCTCGCCGTGCAGCATCAGGAACGGGCAGGTGATTTTCTGCACCATGCCATCGAGCTTGAACGGCGCCAGGCGTTTAAGCGCGTCGTCTTGCGACGTTGCGTTCAAAACCCACGCGATGTGCTGCGAAGCAACCGAGAGCGACGGCGTGTCCGCCTGCGCCAGGCGCTCGAAACGGTCGCGCCAGATTTTCTGGTAGTCCCATTGCGCGCCCCAGGCAAGGCAGCACGCGTAGCGCGGTTCGAACGCCGCCGCGCGCGGCGCGTAGTAGCCCCCTAAGCTGATCGCCATAACGCCGATGCGCTTGGCATCGACCTCCGGCCGCGCAGCCAGATAGTCGAATGCCGGTGTCGCGTAGTGCTCGGTGTCGTGCCGCAGGTAGAGCCCGCGAAACCGGATGCTTTCGCCATTGCCCGGTCCGTCCACGATCAAACAAGCAATGCCACGGGAAACCAGATCGGCGACGCCCTTGAAATATTGAATTTCCTTGGTGATATCGAGGCCGTCGAAGAACACCATTGCCGGCACCTTGCCGCCGCGGTTGGCCGGTTCGGCATGCACATAAAGCGCCGGCAGGCTGGCGCCGTCATAGGGAATCTCTACGTGCTCGATGCGCGGCCGCTTGATGTACTTGACGGCGTCACGAAAGCAGTCGACGCCGCGCCTATAGGCGTCATTGCCCTCCCTGCTCTTCGGCTGCAGGAAACGCTCGCCGACATGATAATAGGCGCTGGCGCGCTGGAGATATTGCGCGCCGCTCACCGCATGGCCGGCGGCGATGCGTTCGCGGCCACGGTCCTCGACGGCGCGCGCTTCGCACGACCATTCACGGAACCAGGCGTCATCGTCGCCGACGACTTTCCTGAGCCGCAGCCCGATGCGATTGACCTCGCCGATTTCCGCGCCGCCCCACGGAGCCATGTTCAGCCCGATCAGGAGCCCGTGCGACCAGCGATAATTTTCCGGGAAATAGGTGAAAGACAATTCTTCCGGCGCGGCAGCCATACGCGTACTCCCTCAGAAACGGCAGCAGATCAGTCTTTATCGGGCCGGAATTTGGTTTCCGGTTTGAGGCCCTTGCGCTTTTGCTTTGCGCTGATCAGGCCGTTCTCGAGATAGTGGCCGAGCGCCGCCCGCTTGGCGGCTTCATCCCATTGCGGCAGCCAGTCGCCGAGCGAATAGCCAAACCACGGCGGCTGCGGGCGCAACGGCTCGAAGCCGAGTTCGGTCCAGATCGCTTTGGCCCGCTCCATGTATTCCTGCTTCGGCAAGGCCAGCGGCGGCATGTCGCCCTTCATGGTGGCATCCATCAGTAGCGTCGAATCTTCTTCCTGATCGTGCTCGCGCTTAGGTCCATGGCCCTGGCCGCGGTGCGGCACGACTTGCACGTCCTCGACCGGGTTCATGCGATAGGCCATCGCCCAGAGCAGCGCATCGGCGTTGTCGGCCGAGATGTCCTCGTTGACCGCGATGCAGATCTTGCCGCAATCGGCCTTGAAGAAGGCGGCGCCGTGCAGCGCGCGCCAAACTTCCGTGCGCGACATGCCCTTCTCGACCGTGACGATGATGACGCGCAGCAGGCCGGTCAGCGGCTCATGCAAAGAGACGCGCTTGACGCCGCGAATGCCCAGGGTGTTGCGAAGATGCGACAAAAACAGCGGCTCATAGGCCACGCGCTTGATCACGCTCGATTCGCTCGGCGCCACCTGGCTGATGTAGGACGGAATGATCGGCTTCTTGCGATGGGTGATCGCGGTCACCTGCATCGGCATATTGAATTCCTCAAGCGCCACGTGGCCATGCGACTCGCCGAACGGCGCTTCCGGTTCCAGATATTCGGTGTCGATCAACCCCTCGATCACGAGTTCGGAATCGGCCGGCACCAGCAGGTCGACGGTGCGCGCGCGCACCACATTGATCGGCTCGCCGGCAAGGCCGCCGGCAACGGTAAATTCGTCGACGCCGATGGGGAGCTTCTGCGGACCCATGAACGCCACATAAGGCGGGCAGCCGAGCACGATGGCGCAGGGCATCGGTTCGCCGCGTTTCTGGTATTTGAGGTAATGCTGGTAGCCGCCGGCGCCGCCGACGCGCGTCGCCATGCGCACCACCAGCCGGTCGGGCGCCTTCAGCGCCGCGCGGTAGGTGCCCATGTTCTGAATGCCGGTCTCGGGATCGCGCGTGATGACGTTGGTCGCGGTCAGCGTCGGCGCGCTGTCGAAGCCCGGGGTCGACACCGGGATCGGCAGCCGGTCGAGGCCATGGCCTTCGCCCTGCAGCGCTTTGCCCTCGATCACGACCTCGTGGCAAACCGCCGCGTTGACCAGCCGCGGCTCGATCGGATTGGCGATCGCGTGATCCCACTTGGCCTGGATGTCCTCGACCTTTGCATCCATGCCGATGCTGTAAATCTCCGGATTGGCCGCGATAGCGCCGACCACGACCGGAATGTCGTATTTGCGCCCGCGCCCGTCGGTGACGTTGGTGAACAGGAAGGCCTTGCGATTTTCTTCGTCGAGGCCGCCGACGAACTGCCAGCGTACCAGCGGATGCAATTCCGAATCCTTGTCGATCGGCCGGTCGATGGTGCGCACGAGTCCCCGTTTCTCCAAGACCTGCAGATGCTCGTGCAGATCGCGATAGCGTCGCGTGGCTTGCGTCATGTTGTCGTTCCCGCGGACCCTGTCTGACTATGCCGGCTTGCGTTTGAGCAGGAAGGCCTGAAGCGCTTCCTGCACCACCTCGCCGCGTTGATTGAGAACCTTCAGTTCGCGCTTCATCACCCCGCGCTCGGGGTTCGATGTTTCGCGCTTCTCCAGCACCTTGATCCGGGCATGAATGGTGTCGCCCGGCTTCACCGGTTTAGTGAACTTCAAGCTGTCGAAGCCGAGAAAGGCGATCAGCGTGTCGTCGTAGAGGTGGAGCTGGAATAGTAGACCCGTCGCAATGCCATAGACCAGCGGCCCGTGCACAATGCGGGTGCCAAACGGCGTCGTCTTGCAGTATTCCTCATTGATATGCAGCGGGTTGTAGTCGCCGGACAAACCCGCGTAGATGACCATATCCGCTTCGGTGACGGTGCGCGCCGGACTTTCGAATTCCGCACCGATCTCCCATTCCTCCCAGTAGAGCCCTCGCATCGCGGGTTTCCTTCATCGCAAATGAACTAGTTGATGGCGCCGTTCTCACGCAGGGCGACGATCTCTTCTGCCGAAAGACGCAGCAGCGTTTGCAGAACGGCATCGGTGTGTTCGCCCAGCATCGGGGCCGGCCGCGAAATCGTGCCGGACATGTCCGACATCTTGATCGGGTTGCCGGGCAGCCGCACTTTTCCAACCTGCGGATGATCGTATTCGACGATCATCTCGCGCTCCTTGACCGGCGGCTCGGCAAAGGCGGCGTCGACATTGTTGACCGGCGCCGCCGGCACGTCGGCGGCGCGCAGCCGCGCAATCCAGTCGGCGACCGTCCTGGTGCGGAAGATTTGCTCGAGACGCGGCACCAGCACGTCACGGTGTTTCACGCGGCTGGCATTATCGGCAAAGCGCGGATCGCCGGCGAGAT
>PKXB01000185.1:18238-30564 GCA_003133345.1 Hyphomicrobiales bacterium
GCCGTTGGTCAGCCACATGGTGCCGATGTAGCTCAACAGATGCAGCATGGTGTCAAACATCGAGATCTCGATCCGGCGCCCTTGCCCGGTCCGTTCGCGGTCGAACAGCGCGGCCAAGATCCCCTTGCACGCATAAATCCCTCCGCTGAGATCGGCGAGCGGAATACCGACGCGAACCGGCGGACGGCCGGGCTCGCCGGTGATGGCCATATGGCCGCTGATCGCCTGGATGTTGAGGTCGAGCGCCGGATAGTCCTTGTATTCGCCGGCGCTGCCGAAGCCGGTAACGGAGCATTGGATGATACGCGGATTGATGCGGCTCAGCGTCGGATAATCGATTGCGAGGCGTTCGAGCACGCCCGGGCGAAAGTTGTCGATCACGACATCGGATATTTTTACCAACTCGTAGAACAGCTGGCGCCCGGCCGCATTCTTGAGGTTGAGTACGATGCTCTGCTTGTTGCGGTTGAACGTCAGAAACAGGCCGCTCAACCCTTCGTAGGAAGCAACCGACGGATTTCGGCCGAGATCGCCCTCGGGGGCCTCCACCTTGATCACCTCGGCGCCAAGGTCGGACAGCACTTGGCTGCCGTAGGTGCCGGCGATGATCTGGCCGAGCTCCAGTATCCTGACGCCCTCAAGCGGATGCGACATCGATTACAATCCCAATCCGCGCGCGATGATGTTGCGCTGAATCTCCGAGGTGCCCGCCCCGATAACGGCGAGGCGCGAATCGCGAAAGAAGCGCTGCATTGGATATTCCATGCAGTAGCCGTAGCCGCCGAGAATCTGCAGGCCAAGGTCGGAGACCGCCTTATAGGCCTCACCGGTATAGAGCTTGAGCACCGCCGCGTCTTGACGTGTCGCGGTCCCCTGCGACATCAGCCATGCGAAGCGGTAGACCAGCGTGCGCGAAACATCGAGCATGACCTTCATGTCCGCGAGCTTGTGCGAGATCGCCTGGAATTCACCGATCGGCCGTCCGAACTGCTTGCGGCTCTTGGCGTAATCGAGGGCGTATTCAAACGCCGCGGAGGCCGCACCGGTGCGCGCGGCGGAAAGGCAGAGCCGCTCGTACCATAGGTAGACATCGACCGCGTCCCAGCCGCGGTCGACCTCGCCCAGCAGGGCGGAGGCGGGCACCTTCACGCCGTTGTAGAAAACCTGCGTAGTGCCGATGGCGCGTTGGCCCAGCGTCGCAATCTTGCGAACCTCGATGCCGGGCAGCTTGGTATCGACCAGAAAATTGGTAATGCCGTGCTGCTTCTTGGCGCCTGTCGATGTGCGCGTCACCAGCAGGCAATAGTCGCTGATATCCATGCCGGAGGTGAAAATCTTCTGTCCGTCGATCACATAGCCGCCATCGGTCGCTTTGGCGCGGGTGGTCAGGGCGGCGGCATCGGAGCCGGATTCCGGCTCGCTCAGCCCGAAGCAGAATGAAAGCTCGCCGCGCGCGATCTTGGGCAGCAACGCCTGTTTTTGCTCGGGCGTGCCGTGCTGCAACACCGCGTAGCCGCCGTAGGTAAGCGTCCGGAACAGCCACACCGCCAGCTCTTCGAAGTGCCTGCCGGTCTCTTCCAAAAGGATGGCCAGGTCGATCGCCGAACCGCCGGTGCCGCCAAACTCGACGGGGATCGCCAGGCCGAACCATCCGTGCTCGGCGAGCGCCTGGTAGGCTTCGCGCGGTGGCCGCGCCTCGTTGTCGCAGCGGGCGGCATAGTTCGGCGGGCAGACATGATCGAGCAGTTCCTTCGCGTGCGCGCGCAACGCCTCCTGGTCCTGCGAGAAGGAAAAGTCCATTGTCCGTCACCGCGGTCGGTCGAGTTTAGCGAGTTCGAGGACGCGCCGGGCGCGCTGGGCCATGGCGTAGTCCACCAGTTTGCCGTCGACGGCGATCGCGGCGGTGCCCGCCTTTTCTGCGGCCGCGAACTCGACCACCACCTTTTGATAATAGGCGACCTCGACCTCGGGCACGGCATAGGCGCCTTTGACCGGCGCAATCTGCTTGGGATGAATGACGGTGCGGCCGATATAGCCGAGACGCGCCGACAGACGAGAATCTGCGATCAGTCCGGTCTCGTCATTGAGGTCACTGAACACGCCGTCGAGCGGATGGATATGGCCGCCAGCCGCGCGGGTATCCAGCAGCACCTTGGAGCGGGCGTACAACAGTTCGGTGCCCTCGATCGACCATGAGCAACCGAGGTCGGTTTGCAGATCGCCGTCCCGGGCGCTGCCGAAGCAGGTCGCCGCCACGCGCGGCGAGGCCTTGATGAGGTTGAAGCAATTGTAGACGCCCAGTGCGTTTTCGATTTGCAGAATGATTTCGGCCGAGCCTTGCTTCATGCCGCGCTGCGATTCATTGCGTTCGAGCGCGGCGGCGGTTTGCTGCACGTCGTCGACGTTTTCCGCCTTGGACAGCAGGATCGCGTCGAGGCCGGGACGCACCACCGCGTTCAGGTCGTCGGCGAGCAGCCCGGTGGCCGCGCCGTTCACGCGAACATAAATCAACGGCCGCGATAAAGATCCGGCCGCGGCATCGATGNNTCGGCGCCGCTCTCCAGCGCTTTGGTCATCACCCGCTCCTTGATCCCCGGAGCAAACAGCGCGGTACGCACAGGCTTCACGATACACTCCCGTCACGCTTTCTATAGTGTCTGCCTGCACCTTGTTCCGCGTGCGGCCAACCGTCAAGACGCCGCCAAATGGCGTCTTGCTGCAACTTTTTAGCAGGTGAAAAAATGAACGATCCAGCCGACCTCGGTCTTACGATCGACGGCGGCTTCAGCGATCTCGGTGCTTATCGGCTGATTTGTATGCGCGCGTCCGGGAGCGACAGGCCGCAAGAATGATGACGGGGGACGCGCCGGCTTAGAAGCGAGCCGGCGGTCCCCCGCGTCATCAATACGAAAACTTCGTCAACGCCCTCAGTTAGTCGCCATGTCTTCCCATTTCGGGCAGGCGCGCGCCTCGACCGGCATATCGAATTCCTTGTAGTTGCTGGCGTCGATCACCGACGGCTTCAAGAACATCTCCGTCGGCACGGCTTGCTTGCGCAGAGTGCGGATCGCGATGATTGTCCCGAGACAACCCTGCATGAACGGATCGGCTTGCCCGCTGGCCAGCAGCTTGCCTACTTTCACCGCATCGACCGCCTCCTTGGTGCCGTTGATCCCCACCACGATCGCCTTGCGGTTGGCGGCCTCGAGTGCCTCGATCGCACCGATCGCCATCGCATCGTTGGCGGCCATCACGCCGTCGATCTGCGGGAACGACTGCATCAGGTTTTCCATCACCTGCAGCGCGTTCAACCGCTGGAAATTGCCGGCCTGCGTGGCGAGCAGTTTCACGTTCGGATTGGCTTTGACCGCGTCGGTGAGGCCGCGGGTACGATCCTGATTGGAAAGCGATCCTTTCACGCCTTCGATGATGACGACATTGCCTTTGCCGCCGAGCGCCTTCATCAGCGCTTGCCCGGTCGCCATGCCGACCTTGTAATCATCGATGCCGACGAACGAGACAATCTTGCCCCCCGCCATGTGGTCGGTGATGTTGACGACGGGAATCCCGGCGGCATTCATCTTCTCGACACTCGGTATCAATGCCTTGTAGTCGACCGGCGTGAACACGATCGCATTCGGTTTCTTGACGATGACGTCCTCGACCTGGCTCATCTGCTCAGGAATGCTATCGGGCTTGGTCGGCACGTATTGGATGACTTTGGCGCCGAGTTGCTTGGCCGCATTTTCGGCACCGACGCGGACGTTTTGAAAAAATGGATTGGTCTGGTTCTTGGTGAAGACGGCGATCGTCTCGCCGTCAGCGCGAGCAAGGCCCACGCCCGATCCGATCGCAAAGGCTGTCGCTAGAATTAGGTGCATCGATTTCACGGAATTCCTCCCTCTCGTTCTGGATTGCATCATTGTTCGATTGCAGGCCGGCCGGCTGTCCCGCCTTGCATGACGACCACGGCTAACGCCGATCGCCCTCCACGCTGGCAGCCCTTCGACGGCCGAAGCGGGAGTTCCGCAAGCTTGAATTGCATCACTCTCATACGAGCAAGCGCCGCGGACCGGCAGTCCGGCCCATAATCAAGTGTCGCGTGCGAGGTCGCGCGGGAGCATTGACTTAAATCAAGCAGAGCGTCGTTCGCGCCTCGTATTCTTCAAAATCGCCGGTGACATAAAAAGTCGGCAAAGGATTATCGCGTCGAATTTGATCCTGAGCGAATAGGTGGCGCGTGACAGTCGTTCCTTTGTTCGAATTGCGCGGGATTTCCAAGGAATTCCCCGGCGTCAAGGCGCTCGACGACGTGTCGTTCGAAATTCGCGCGGGCGAAGTGCATATGCTCGTCGGCGAGAACGGCGCCGGCAAGTCAACCCTGATGAAAATTCTGTGCGGCGCCTATCGCGCCGACCGGGGTTCGTTTTTTAACAACGGCGAGCCGGTTACGATTCATGATTCAACCGCCGCCCGCAAATTCGGCATTGCTGTCATTTTCCAAGACTTCACGCTCGTACCCTATCTCGACATCGCGCAGAACATATTCCTCGGCCGCGAATTCTCGAGCCGGCTGCCCGGTTTCATCGACCGGCGCCGTATTCATGCCGAAGCAAAACGCGTTCTCGACATGATCGGCTTCGATATCGATCCGCGCATGCCGGTCCATGGTCTGGGTGTCGCGCAGCAGCAGATGGTCGAAATTGCCAAAGCGCTCTCGCAGGACGCCCGCATTTTGGTCATGGATGAGCCGACGGCGGCGCTTTCCGACCGCGAGACCGAACTATTGTTCGCAATGATCGCGCGATTGAAGAAGAATGGCGTTGCGATCATTTACATATCGCATCGTCTATCCGAGGTGTTTGCGCTCGGGGATCGAATCACGGTCCTTCGTGACGGGAGCAATATCGCCTCGTTGCTGCCGGCCGAGACCACGCCCGATCAACTCGTGACTCTCATGGTCGGCCGGCCGGTGGATACGACCTACACCCGACCCTCGCGCCCGACCCCCGGCGCGGTGGTACTTGACGTCAAGAATCTCTCCGGCCCGAGCGGGTTTTCAGACATCAATCTGACCGTACGCGCCGGCGAAATCGTCGGCTTAAGCGGGTTGGTCGGCTCCGGTCGCACCGAGGTCGCACGCGCAATCTTCGGCGCCGACCGCGTGACGGCCGGCGAGATCAGGCTGTTCGGCGAGCCGATCGGCGGATCGACAGAAATATCCGCGCTGCGCGGCATGGCCTTGATCCCGGAGAACCGTAAAACCCAAGGCCTCGCGCTGGCTCGCTCGGTGGGCGACAACATCGTGCTTGCCGGACTGCGCAAATTGTTCCCATCGGGATTTTTCTTTCCGGGGCGAGCAATGAAGGCGGCACGCGCGATCATCGAGAAGCTGCGAATTGCCACACCAACGCTGCGCCGACCCGTCGCCACCTTGTCCGGCGGCAACCAGCAGAAAGTCGTCGTCGGCAAATGGCTCAACGCCGATGCGCGATTTTATATTTTTGACGAGCCGACACGCGGTATCGACGTCGGCGCCAAGGCCGAAATATTCCGGCTGCTCGATGGTCTGGTTCACAATGGCGCCGCCATCCTGATGATCAGCTCCGAGCAGATCGAGATCGTGCATATCTGCGATCGCGCCTATGTGATGCGCAGCGGGCGTATCGTCGGCGAACTCGCACATCATGAACTCACCGAAGCCAATATCGTTCGCCTCGGGATACACCAATGAGCACGCGCGGATTCAGCCTGGCAGCCCTACCGGTCGCGCGCGTGCCGGGAGTAGCGATCGTGCTCGTCGTGCTGTGTGCAGGTTTTGGCGTGACGAGCCCGGGATTTGCTACACCTGCAAATATCGCGAACATTCTCACGCAATCGACGATCCTGTTGCTGCTCGCGCTGCCGATGACAGTCATCATCATGACCGAGGGCCTCGACCTGTCGATCGGAGCGGTGCTCACCTTCGCTTCCATCGTGCTGGCGGTCACCGTGATAGCGACCGGCTCACCTACGCTTGCCTTTTTGGCGGCGCTCGGCGTCGGATTGTGCTTCGGTTTGGGCAATGGCGTGCTGATCGCGGTGTTCGACATCCCGCCATTCATCACCACGCTTGGCACGCTTGGTATTGCGCAAGGCCTGTCGCTGCTGGTGACCGACGGGCAAAGTGTCGTCGGTATTCCGCGCTCCATCGAGCAAATCTATTCCGGGACCGCGGCCGGCATTCCATTTCCGATCATCATTGCGGCGCTTGCCTATTTCATCACCCATGCGCTGCTCTACCACACACGCTTTGGCACTTATGTCTTCGCGCTGGGCGGCAATCGGGAGGCCTTGCGAGTCGCCGGCATTTCGGTGCGCGGCATGCTGATCCGAGTCTATGTATTCGGCGGGTTGATGGCCGGCTTTGCGGCGCTGTTGATGACGGCGCGGCTCAATTCGGCGCATCCGACCGCCGGGATCGGCATGGAGTTCGATGCCATTGCCGCCGTCGCGGTGGGCGGCACTTCGTTCGAGCGCGGCAATGGCTGGCTGCTCGGCACGCTGCTTGGCGTCATCGCCGTGGGCGTGCTGCGCAATGGCCTCAATCTGCTCGCGGTGCCGTCATCGGTGCAGGTCGCCTGCATCGGCGCGCTCGTGATCGTCGCGCTGTTCATCGACGGAATGAGGGCCGAGCGATGAACACCGCAGCGCGCACCGCCGTCCGCTCGCGCTTCACGTTATCGCGCGACGTCATGCAGGCGTTCTACCGCCTGCTCGGCGTGGTGCTGCTGTGCGCAATACTGGCGACGCTCAGTGACGTATTCCTGACCACGAACAACATCCTCAACGTGCTACGGCAATCGGCGCTTTTGTTCCTGATGGCGTCCGGCCTCACCTTGGTAATCCTCACCGCCGGCCTCGACCTCTCTATTGGCGCAAACGTCGCGCTTTCCGCATGCCTGGCCGCGAGCGTGATCAAGATCACCGGCTCGCCGTTGCTTGGGATGGCAACCGGCATCGGCTGCGGCGCCGTGATCGGGCTTGCCAACGGCATCCTGGTGACGGCGCTGAGGATTCCGTCGTTCATCGCTACTTACGGCATGATGTGGATGCTCACCGGCGTCACTTATTACTACATGGCCGGGGAAACTATTCACGGCTTCCCGCCGGAGTTCCGCCAGCTTGGTAGCGGCTATCTGCTCGGCGTGCCGATGCCAGTCTATGTCATGGTGCTGTTCCTATTGATCGGCGGATTGTTCGCGCAGCGCACCGTCTGGGGCCAGCAAATCTATGCCATTGGGGCCAATCCGGTCACCGCGCGCCTTTCCGGCGTGCCGGTCGAGCGGCGCCTCGTGCTGGTCTACGCCGTGAGCGGCGCGATGGCGGGGCTCGCCTCGCTGATCATTCTCGCGCGCATCAATTCGGCGCAAGGCGATATTGGCGAGGACCTGACGCTGCCCGCCATTGCCGCGGTTCTGGTCGGCGGAACTTCGCTGTTCGGCGGCTCCGGCACGGTGGCGGGCACGCTGATCGGCGCGCTCATCCTCACGCTCGTCCTCAACGCCATGAATCTTCTGCAAATAAATTCGTCATGGCAGCCGCTCGTCACCGGCGTCATCGTTCTGCTCGCGGTTTGGATCGACACCCGCGCGCGTCGAATCGGCGAATAGGCAGCAAAGGCCCAAAGCTCACCCCAGCGAAAATGAAAGAGGAGTAGACAAGATGAAGTATCTGGCAATCAGCGTAACCGCCGTGCTGACGGCGCTGTTCTCCGGCCCGGCGTTTGCCGACGACGAGACGATCGCGGTGTTCACCAAGAACCAGACCAACCCGTATTTCCAGGCGGTCCGTGTCGGAACCGAAACGGCGGCCAAAGCGCTCGGCGTCAAGGTCATTCAATATGTTCCGACCAAGCCGGACAGCATTCCCGAGCAGCTAAGCCAAGTCGAGGACGTGATCGTCAAGAAGCCGAACGCGATCGTCTTCATCCCGGTCGACTACAAAGCTCTGGTTCCGGCGGTTGAGAAAATCAATGCCGCTGGCATTCCGGTCACCAACATCACCGACCGCTCCGCAGGTGGCAATTTTGTCGCCTTTGTCGGCGCCGACGATTACAGCATCGGGCTGTCCGTCGCGCGCCGTTTGCTTAAGGCCATCGGCGGCAAGGGCAACGTCATCATCCTTGAGGGCGTCAAGGGCTCACTCACCAGCACCAATCGTGTGCGCGGGTTCAACGATGCGATGAAGGAGAATCCTGACGTCAAACTGCTTGCCTCGCAGCCAGCGAACTTTCAGCGGCTGAATGCGCTTCAAGTCATGGAAAACCTGATGCAATCGTTTCCGTCGATCGACGGTGTGCTGGCGGCGAACGATCCGATGGCAGTCGGCGCGATCGAGGCGCTCGAAGGCGCTAACCGGAAGGCGCTGGTGATTGGGATTAACGGCAGCAAGGAAGCGGTTGAATTGATCAAGTCCGGCAAGCTGCTGGCGAGCGGCGACTTCAATGGCTTCATTCAGGGCTGCATCGGCACGGAGATCGCCGTGCGCAATCTGCACAAACAGCCGACGCCGAAGGAAGTCATGTTGAAACCGATCGTAATCGATAAGACCAATTTCACGCCCTATGAGATGCCGGTCGAGCAGCGTGCCTGCCCGACGCTTGAACAGATCGTCTCGAATTAAAAGCGATGACACGACGCGGGCCGGCCACCTAGGCCGGTCCGCTTTCTTTTGTCCGGATGTCGCGTCAGATGGATTCGGGGACCATTTTGATGGCGCCACAGGGGCATTCGGTGGCGCAAAGCGCGCAGCCCTTGCAATAATCGTAATTGAAGCGGAAACGGTTGCCGGGACCCAGTTTGATCACCGCATTGTCCGGGCAGACGCCGTAGCAGTTGTCGCACTCGAAGCAATTGCCACAGGAAAGACACCGGCGCGCCTCGTAAAGCGCGTTGGTCTCGTCGAGCCCACCCTGTATCTCCTCAAAAGTGTTTTGCCGGCGGACGCCTTCGAGCATCGGCCTCACCGTCTTCGGTGCATCGGCGTAATACCAGCTATTGAGCTTGTCGAAACTCGCCAGCTCGTGCTTTTCCGCCGGCGCATGGGCAGCGCCGCACAGCCAGGCGTCGATATGAAGCGCCGCTTTCTTGCCGTGGCCAACCGCCACCGTGACGGTGCGCTCCGAGGGAACCATATCGCCGCCGGCGAAGATGCCGGTATGCCCGGTCATCATATTCGCGTCGATCTGCACCACGCCATCCTTGATCTGCAATCCGGGCACGCCATCGAGCAGCGACAAATCGACGTCCTGACCGAGCGCGAGCACCAGCGATTCAGCCTCCAGTGTCTCGAATTCGCCGGTCGGCTGCGGAAAACCCTTCTCATCGAGTTGCATTTTCTCGACCGTGAGCACGCCCTCGTCCATGCGTTTGATGGTCGAGAGCCATTTCATCATGATGCCTTCCTCGAGCGCCTCCTCGACCTCGAAGTCGTGCGCCGGCATGCGATCGCGGGTGCGGCGATAGACGATGATCGCCTCCGTCGCGCCAAGGCGCCTGGCGGTGCGGGCGGCGTCGATGGCGGTGTTGCCGCCGCCGTAGACAACGACGCGGCGTCCGAGCAGCGGCTTGTCCTCGCCTTCCATCGAGCGCAGCAGAGTGACGGCGTCGAGGACCTTTGCAGCGGAACCGGCGGGAATATAGGAGCGCTTGCCGATATGGGCGCCGACGGCGAGGAATGCCGCGTTGAACCGACCGGCCTTCATCGTTTCGAGAATGTTGTCGACCTTGGCATTGAGCTTGAGCTCAACGCCAAGATCGAGAATCCGCTTTATTTCCGCATCGAGCACCTCGCGCGGCAATCGGTACTTGGGGATGCCAAAGCGCATCATCCCGCCGGCCGCGGGCCCGGCATCGTGTATCGCAACGCCATGCCCTATGCGTCGCAGATGATAGGCCGCAGAAAGACCGGACGGTCCCGCGCCGACCACCAGCACGCGCTTTCCGCTTTCTGCCTCGGGCGGCGTAAAGCGCCAGTTGCGCTTAATCGCCTCGTCGCCGAGGAAACGCTCGACCGAATTGATCCCAACAGTTTCGTCGACCTGCGCCCGATTGCAGGCGCCCTCGCAGGGGTGATAGCAGACCCGCCCCATCACGGCGGGCATCGGGTTGTCCTTCGTGAGCACGTGCCAGGCACTTTCGTAGTCGCCCGATTC
Source organism: Hyphomicrobiales bacterium (assembly GCA_003133345.1). GTDB lineage: Bacteria > Pseudomonadota > Alphaproteobacteria > Rhizobiales > Xanthobacteraceae > Pseudolabrys. Next base: position 28,434 of record PKXB01000185.1, read on the forward strand.
CGCGTGGTAAAGCCACGCCTGGATGTTTTCGCCGGCCGGACAGGCATGATTGCACGGCGGCAAGCGGTCCACATAGACCGGACGCATGGTGCGCCAGGAGCCGGTGAGATTGGCGAGGCTGCTGCCGCTATCGAGCGTGACGGCGAACGGGTGCTTCATCCCGCCTCCTCCTCAGGCTCGAGCAGCTTGAATTCGGTAATGTTACGGTCGGCGATGGCCTGTAGCCGGGCGAGCCGCTGCGAACCGGCGGCATCCTTGAACAAATGCGCGAAGCGCCGCTGCGGTTTGAGATACTCGGCCACCGGGACCGGGCGGCGAATTTTTCGGCTGCTGGTGACAATGCCATACTCGGCTTCAAAAACGGGGAACAGCCCGGATTCGACAGCCAACCGCGCCAGACGGACTGTGTCGTGCGAGGCCGAACCCCAGCCGAGCGGACACGGCACATGAATGTGGATATAGCGCGCGCCGTGAATCCCCATCGCCTTCATCACCTTGCGCTCGAGGTCATGCAGGTCCGCGACGGTTGCGGTCGCGACATAGGGAATGCCGTGGGCAACGGCGATCTTGGGTAAATTCTTGCCGGTGCCGAAGACGTTGCCGGGCTCTGGACCGATTGCCGGCGTCGTCGCCGTGCGCGCGGTCGGCGGCGTCGCCGAGGAACGCTGCACGCCGGTGTTCATATAGCCTTCGTTGTCGTAGCAAATGTAAAGCACGTCGTCGTTGCGCTCGAACATTCCGGACAGGCAGCCAAATCCGATATCGGTGGTGCCGCCATCGCCGCCCTGGGCGATCGCGCGCACTTCCGGACGTCCCTTCACCCGCATGGCGGCGGCGACTCCGGTGGCGACCGCCGCGGCATTGCCGAACAGCGAGTGCAGCCAGGGGATCTGCCATGAGGTTTCCGGATAGGGCGTAGTGAAAACTTCCAAGCATCCGGTCGCGTTGACCGCGATCAGATTGCCGCCGGTTGCACGCATCGCCGCATCCATGGCGTAACGCGCGCCCAGCGCCTCGCCACATCCCTGGCAAGCGCGATGCCCGCAGGTCAGCGCGTTCGACCGATCGATCGAAGCCTGCACCGATCGCTCGCCGTCCGATACCAGCCGGTTGCCGACGGTAAAGGTTCCCTTCTGGTAGAAGGGGAGTTTCTGGGTAGCGGCGGCGGTTGCGGTCGGATCGGTCATCGGGCGTACCTTTATTCTACAGCCGGAGACTGCGCGGCTTGCTCGAGCCGGCGCAGCAGATTCTCGGCTGTCGGTCCGGAGCGGCGCACTTTGCGCACGTGGTGCAGTTCCTTGCCGATGATATCCTCATTGAGGTCGAGGAAATGTGCGCCCTCCCAGGATTGCGCCAGGGCGCGGCGGAAGACGCGATGCAAGGACGCCCGCGTGATGGACCGCCCGCCCAGTCCGGCGACCACCGAATGGACCTGCGGCGCGGCCGGCGTATTGCGCAAGGCCAGATCGACATTGTTGGCTAGCTGGCCGCCCATTCCAACCGCGAAGCTCTTTTCGATCACCACGACATGTTTTCTGCCAGCTAGCAGAGCGCGCAACGCCGCGGTCGGGAACGGCCGGAATGACACGATGGTCACAAGCCCGATGCTAAAACCATCGGCACGCATCTCATCGATGGTGTCCTTGATGGTGCCGTTGATCGAACCCATGGCAACCACCAGCATTTCCGCATCGTCTGCGCGATAGGTGCGCAGCAGGCCCCCGGTATCGCGCCCGAACCGCGTTTTGAATTCTGCCGCGAATTCAGGTATCAGCCGCAGCGCCAGGGTCTCCTTATAGTGTTGCAGGAAGCGCACCTCGGTGAACGCATCCGGCCCCACCATGGCGCCGATGGAAATCGGGTTGGCCGGATCGAGCACCTGCACCGGCTCATAAGGCGGCAGGAAGGCGTCGACATCGGCCTGATCGGGCATGTCCACGCGCTCGACGGCATGCGTGAGGATGAAGCCGTCAACGCAGACCATCACCGGCATCGACAATTCCTCGGCCAGCCGGAACGCCTGAATGTGCAGATCGATCGAATCTTGATTGGATTCCGCAAACAACTGCAACCAGCCGGCGTCGCGCATCGACATCGCATCGGAATGATCGTTCCAGATGTTGATCGGCGC
>PKXB01000185.1:30616-44874 GCA_003133345.1 Hyphomicrobiales bacterium
GCGCAGACGACTTCGGGGCGGCACAAGGCAATTGCCTCGGCGGTGGCGTAGGAACCTTCGGTCTGCTTCAACATCGGATCTTCCTCACGCCGCCGTCCTGATGCGGGCGGCAACGGCATCATGCGCCTCGGTGGCGGCGGCAATGTTGGCGTCGCCGATCTTTCCAGGGAACTCTTCACGGATGGCCTTGGCGACCGAATCGAGACGAACCATTCCGGTCAATGCCGCAAATGCGCCGAGTAGTGCCGCGTTCGGCACCGGTCGGCCAATATGCTTAAGCGCTAGTTCGGTCGCCGGCACCGTGACGGCATGGCCGGCCGGGAGCTTGGCTACGACCGCGTCAAGGTGGAGATCGCCAAAGCTCTGATTGGTATTGACGAGGAGATAGCCGGTGTCCTTAAGGCCTTGGAAAACGTCAACCGCCTTGAACAGCGTCACGTCCTGGACGATCAACGCATCCGGCACGACGATAGGCTCACGCAACCGGATTTCCTTCGTATCGATCCGACAGAAGGAGACGACGGGAGCGCCCATGCGCTCGGAGCCAAAACTTGGAAAGGCCTGAGCGTGCTTATCCTCGAGGAACGCCGCGATGGAGAGAACCGCCGCCGCCGTGACGACACCTTGGCCCCCACGTCCATGGATGCGGATTTGGAACATCTACGAATCCTCGATCGAGTAGCGGTAATATAGGGTCGCGCGCGCGACGCCGTATTGATATGCCGCAATACGAATCTTGGTCGCCGCGGGCCCTTGGCACCGCCGCCGCCAGTCAACTCATTGATATAGCGTGACTTTGAAGCTTAGCCGCTCAGGCCATTTGTCCGTCATCGACACCGCGATCGATTAAGTCACGCACCGATGCAAAAAGCTCGGCGTTGGGGCAAAATGCCGGCGGCTTATCGATGGATTCCGGCGCGCGCATAAGCCAATCCTGGCAGGGTTGATCCGCGTTGCAGGACTGACAGGTGGTGACCGCGGAACGCAGGTCGCTTGCCAAGCGTCCATGGGCGAGCATCGAGGTGTCCAAGCCCAGCCGCTCGAGCATCTCGCACATATTTCGCCAGCGGTGGTCTGCGTCTTGAATGTTGGACAAGACCTTCCCCCATGCGAAATCGGTTTTAGAGAGCGCGCGTATGGTAGAATAATCAAATGGCGGGGGATCGCTTTTGATCTAGCGCAAACTCTGTGCGGATGTGATTTTTGGAAACGACGTCACTTCTCCGCAAGACCGGCGCGTTCCGCCACCTTCCGCCACAGGGCGAGCTCGGACTTCAGTCTGGCGCGCAGATAATCGCGACCCTCGGGCGCCGTGCGGAAGCCGGCTTTTAACATACGATCACTCACGTCCGGCCGCTTCATGATGGCGACGATTTCCTTTTCCAGGCGAGCGAGGATCGATTCGGGTGTGCCTGCCGGTGCGAGGACAATCTGCACGGTTTCGGACGCGGCGTCCTTGATGCCGGCTTTTTCAATCGTCGGAACATTTGGAAGTTCGGGCCACGGTTCCTTGCCAGTCTGAAGAAGCGCGCGGACGCTGCCAGCATTGATATGGCCCATCACGCCGGCGACCGTGACCGCGGTAATATCGGTCGTCCCTTGCATCATCGCCGTGACGGCGGGGCCTAAGCCTGAAAATGGGACGTGAACAAGCTTTATGTCCGCGCTCGCCATCAACAACTCCATCGCCATATGCGGAGTGCTGCCGACGCCGGGGGTGCCGAAATTGAGCTTGCCAGGCTGTTGTTTCGCCTTGGCGATCAGATCGCCGATGCTCTCAATGCCGGATTTTGAGTTGGTCAGTATGACGTTAGGCGACGCGCCCAGATAGGCAACCGGCTCGAAATCTTTCACCAGATCGTACGGCACCTTGCGCAAGCTGGGATTGACCAATGCAGAACCGGAGGCAACGAGCAGCGTATAGCCATCCGGCGACGCGTGGGCGGCCGCGTCGACACCTATATTTCCGTTGGCGCCTGGGCGATTCACAACAATCACGCTTTGGCCAAGGATCGGCGAGAGCTCGTAGGCGATGAGACGGCCGAGTAAGTCGTTCGCGCCGCCTGGGGCGAAATGAACGATGATCGTAATCGTTCGCTCGGGCCAAGCGGCTCGCGCCGCCGTGCCGGCGAACATACTCATGAGACCGATAACGATTGCTGCAAATGCCCTGCCGGCAGGACGCCAAATGAAGTCGCCCGATACGATTTTCAATGACATGGCCGCTTCTCCAAATTCCTCTCAATTTTTTCGCGTATGATTGCCGCTGAGGCGCGGCCCGCGGCTCATTCGGCCTTGAGACCGGCGCGTTCGACCAATTCCTTCCACATCGGCACTTCGCGCGCGATGCGGGCGCGCAACTGATCGGGGCCTTCAAATTTAACCGCGAAGCTCGCCGTGAGCATACGCTCGCGCACGTCGGGCTTGTTCATTATCGCGAGGACTTCCTTGGCGAGCCGGTCGATGATCGGCTGCGGCGTGCCGGCCGGCGCCAGCAGCATCTGCGTCGTCTCCACCACAGCATTGGGAATGCCGGCCTGTTCCATGGTCGGAACGTCAGGCAGATCGGGCCAACGCTCCTGGCCCGTTTGGACCAAGGCTTTGAGAGCTCCCGATTTGATGAATCCAATCAGGCCGGCGATGTTCACAGAACCGACATCGGTGGTGCCCGCGATCGCCGCCTGCGCGGCCGGCGCCGCGCCCGAATAGGGCACGTGGATGAGCTTGGTATTGGTGCGCAGTTCCAACAATTCCATGGCGAGCTGCGAGACGCTGCCCACGCCGGGGCTGGAAAAAGTTTTGCCCGGCTCGGTTTTCGCCTTGGCGATCAGATCCTGGATCGACGCGATGCCGGAGGCCGGCCGCGTCAGGATGACGTTGGGCGATGCGCCTAGATAGGCGACCGGGGCAAAATCCTTGACCTCATAGCCCGACTTGCGGATGCTCGGATTGATCAGCACCACGCCGGAAGCGACGACCAGCGTGTAGCCGTCGGGCGTGGCCCGCGCCGCGGCGCTCAGGCCGATATTGCCGTTGGCGCCCGGACGGTTTTCAACGATCACGGCTTGCTTGAGTACCGCCCCGAGTTCGCTAGCGATCAGGCGGGCAAGCAAATCGTTCGATCCGCCGGGCGCGAAGTGGGCGATGATGGTGATCGTGCGTTCCGGCCATGCCGCGCGCACGGGACCGCTGCCGACCGACAAAACCATTACCGCGGCGACGGCGGCGATTAAAAACCGTTCACACACTCGCCTCAACATGGCTCGTTCCCCCACCGGTTCTATGTTCTCCGGTTCACCGGAGTTCGACAGCACGTTGAGTGAAACACTTCGGCAAGCACGGAGCAAGGCGCGCACGCCGTCCATGTTCACATGGCGGACACGTTGCGTGGCTCCGTCGCTTGTCGATATAGTGAGGACATCATTCGCAAATTCGCGCTGGCAAGGAAACGTCAATGGCAAAGCCGCTCGCCGGCATCAAGGTTATCGAGCTGGCCAATTTCATCGCCGGTCCGCTGTGCGGAACGCTGCTTGCCGACATGGGGGCGGATGTTATCAAAGTCGAGCCGCCGAAAGGCGATATGAGCCGGGCGACGCCGCCAATCCGCAATGGCGAAAGCATCAGCTTCGTCGCGCTCAACCGCAACAAGCGCAGCCTCGTGCTCGATCTCAAGCGGCCGGAAGCGATAGAAATTCTGCTCAAGCTTGCGGCGCAATCCGACGTCTTTGTCGAAGCCTACCGCCCGGGCGCGCTGGAGAAGCTCGGACTCGGTGGCGCCCATGTAAAGGCCGTCAATCCCCGCATCGTCTACACGTCCGTTTCCGGCTTTGGTCAAAGCGGACCCTATCGTCGTCGCGCCGGCGTCAACCTGATCATCGAGGCGTTCTCCGGCATGTTGTCGGTGACCGGCGAGCCGGGAAAAATGCCGATGCGGCCTGGCGTGCAGACGGCCGACGTCTTCGGCGCGCTGTTCGCGACCTATGCCACGTTGGCGGCGCTCGTGGGCACCGGCCGTACCGGCGAGGGCTTCATCGCCGACGTGTCTCTGGTCGAGACATCGATTGCAGCGGCGGCCTGGGAGGCGGCCGATTATCTCGAGACCGGTAAGGTCCCGCAGCCGCTCGGCAACAAGCATCGGCTCAATGCGCCGTACCAGTTGTTCGCGACCAAAGACGGCCGCTACCTCGCGATCGGCACGCCGAACGACCAGTTGTTCGCCAATCTAATGACGGTGCTCGGCCTGCATGAGCACATCGGCGATCCACGTTTCGTGTCCTATTCCAGCCGCAAGGCCAATGAAGATGCGCTTCTTGTTCTGGTCGAACCGGCCGTGTGCGCGCGCGATTCCAAGGAGATCGAAGCCGCTTTGATGGCGGCGGGGGTGCCGAGCGCCTGCGTCAACAATTACAAGGAAGTGTTCGACGACCCGCAAATCATCGCCCGCGGCGTGGTGAAGGACATCGAACATCCCCGCCTCGGCCACATGCGCGCCGTGCGCAATCCGATTTTGCTCGACCACGATGGCCCCACCATCGATCGCCACGCCCCCATGCTGGGCGAGCATTCCGAAGAAATCCTGCGCCAGCTCGGCTATTCGGCTGAGACCATCGGGGAGTTCATCGCCGCCGGCGTAACGCGCAATGCGCAGCCGAGATCGGCGGTCCAAGCCGCCGAATAACGAGTATTACGGCACGGCCTTGGCGGCGCCGAACGGCGCGTTACCCTCCTCGAACAATTCGATCACCGTCCCCGGCCCTGACTCGTCACGCAGGCCGACGGTGATCCGTGGTCCGTTGACGGTGCGCACGCTGGCGAGACGCCGCGGCGCCCAGTCGGTCTGGCCGAGCACGTGGCGGATGACCGTGATTTCCTCGACTACGCCCTCAATGACGCGGTCCGGCACAAAATCGTGTGTATGGCAGCGCGAACAAAGCAGCCGCTCGGGAAAATATCCGGTGCCGCAAGTCCGGCACCGCCATATGCCGACACCTGCGCTCATTCCATGCGCTCCAAGATGGCCGCCGCGGCGGTCCCGCCATAGCGATAAAGCGTCATGCCGTAGCCGGTCGTCACCGCGCGCCGCGCACCTTTCACCTGACGCTCGCCAGCGCGATGCTGAAGCTGCAGCACCGCTTCGGAGATCCCATTGAGCCCGCCGGCCGGTCCACCGGGCTGACCGGCCGACATCATCCCGCCCCAGGTGTTGATCGGCTTGCGGCGCTCGCCGATCTCGCGGCGGGCATAGGTCGCGAGGTCGTGATCCGGGATCATCCCGAGATCGTTGAGTTGCGCCAGCACCATGGCGGGATAATCGTCGTAGATGCTGGCAACATCGATGTCATCCGGGCGCACGCCGACGGTTTGCCACAGGTCCTCGGCAAAGGTGCTGATGCCGGTCTGCAGTCCATCGCCCTCCTGGTTGTCGTAGTTGAAACTGTTGCGGATGGCGCGCACCCGCACCGGTGCACGCCCGCGCGGGCAGCGGTCGGGATGAGCGATGATGATCGCCTGGGCGCCAGCGACGACGGGAACGCAATCGTAGCGGGTCAGCGGATCGGCCACCATCGGCGCGGCGAGGTATTCCTCCATGGTCAGCGGCGCGCGGTAGACCGCGAACGGGTTCTTCGCCGCCCAAGCGCGTTGCGCGATCGCCATATGGCCGTAGTCGGACTTGGTCAGGCCGTATTTGTTCATCTGCCTTGTGGTCACCAGCGAATAGACGCCATTCGGGCCGCCGTGACCCAGCGGCGCGAGGTGTTCGCGCGTTGCGATGTTGTAATTTGCGGCGATCTTGGCGTAACCGCCCAGCCCGGTCGCATCGCCCGCCACCACGAGAATTGGCGAGGCCGCGCCGGTCTCGACCCCGCGCAACGCGTGTCCGAGCATGTTCATCGCCGACGAGCCGCCGTTGGTGTCCTGCAGCAGCCAGCGCAGCGACAGGCCGAGACGCCAGGCGAGATCGACGGCGGCATCGGGCGCCAGCGAAAACGACGTCACCGCCATGCCCTGGATTTCGCTGGCATCGATTTGCGCGTCCTGCAATGCTGCAACGACCGCGTCGCGGATGAAAGTGTGTGTCGATTGTCCTGGTTGCGGACGCCGAACATAGGCCGACTGTCCGACGCCGATGATGGCAGCATTCATGGACATCGTAATTCCGGGTGGCTGAGCTTCACGGCAAAAATAGTTGTAGTGGACACGACATCACGTTAGCATTTCCGCGCCGTGAAGCCAGCCCGCAAAACATGACACCGATGATTCGCGCAGCCATTATTGGATTGGGCCGTTGGGGACGCTCGCTCGTGACCTCGGTGCAGGACAACAACGACGACATCCGTTTTGTCGTCGGGCATACGCGCACGCGCGCCAAGGTGGAAGATTTCTGCGCCGCCAAAGGCGTCCGTCTGGTGGACGATTTCGATGCAATCTTGTCCGATCCCGATATCGACGCCGTCGTGCTCGCCACGCCGCACAGTCAGCACGCCGAGCAGATCAAGCGCGCGGCAGCGGCGGGCAAACACATTCTGGTGGAAAAGCCGATCACGCTCGATCGCGCGAGCGCGCAGGCCGCGGTTGAGGCAGCGCAGAAAGCCGGCGTCATACTGGCGGTCGGTTACTGCCGCCGCTTCCACCCCTCGTTCGGCGAATTGCGGGAGCGGCTGCGCGACGGCCGGCTGGGAAAGATCGTCGGCATGGTGGCCCAGCATACGACCAGCACCTCGACGTTCATTCCGCCGGAAAACTGGCGTGCCGATCCCGATGAGGCGCCTGCCGGCGCGATGACCGCGGTCGGCTTGCACGCGCTCGACCTGATGATCGAGTTCGCCGGGCGCGTGCGCGACGTGCAATGCGTGACCGCCCGGCACGGCGACGGCCCATCCGACGACACCACCACCATCCTGATGCGGTTCGGCGGCGGCGTCACCGGCATGATCTTCTGCTCGGTCGCCACTGCCACGAATTTCAGCTTCAGCGCCTATGGCTCCATGGGAATGGCGGAAGTCCACGGCGCGGCGCTGCAGCATTTCCGCTTTGTGCCGATGTCGCAGCAAGCGCCCACCGGCCCGGTGCTCGCGCCGCCGGATGAGACCGTCGACCACAGCGGATTCAACATGCTCAAAGCCGAATTGGTCGAATTCGCCCGCTGCATCCGCGACAAGCGCGCCTATCCGGTCGGCATCGACGACGTCCTGCTCGGCATGGCGGTATTCGACGCCGCGGTGCAGTCGGCCAAGACCGGCAGCATCGTCGAAGTGCCGTCGCATTAGACCGCCCGCTTCAGAGCAAGCGGACGGCCGCGGATCAGTCGAACTAATTATTTTTGATTTTCAGCCCGGCCTTGTCGACGACATCCTTGTACATCGGCACCTCGCGTTTGATGCGGGCGGCGAACGCCTCAGGACCTTCGGCGAGCACCGGCAGACCGAGCTTGGCGTACTTCGCCTTCATCTCGGGCTCCGCGAGAATCTTGCTGATTTCCTTCGCCAGCCTGTCGACGATGGGTTTCGGGGTTCCCGCCGGTGCAAACAAGCCCTGGAAAGTATCGGATTCTGCGTCCTTGATACCGATTTCGTCGAGCGTCGGAACATTCGGCAGATCGGGCCAACGCTGCTTCGACGTCACCGCGATCGGCCGCACCTTGCCGCCGCTCAACAAGCCGGTCAGCGAGCCGTAATTGGCCACGTAGAAGTCGACCAGTCCGCCGAGCACCGCGGTATTGGCAGGGCCGGCACCGGCATAGGGGATATGCTGCATTTCGAGCCCGGCCTTGATCTTCAAGAGTTCGCCGGCGAGCTGCGGCGTGGTGCCGACGCCGGGACTCGTCCAGTTCATCTTGCCCGGATTGGCCTTCGCCTCCGCGATCAGCTCAACCATGGTTTGGATTTTTGATTGCGCCGGCACGACGAAGACGTTCGGGGACGCTCCGAATACCATGATCGGGGTAAAATCCTTGAACGGATCGTAGGGGACTTTCTCGTACAGGCTCGGATTGACTACGAATGCGCTCGAGCAGGCCAGCAACGTATAGCCGTCGTTTGATGCGCGCGCGACCACGCCGGTGCCGATCGAGCCGCCGGCGCCGCCGCGGTTTTCGATGATCACTGGCTGGCCAAGCGCTTTGCCAAGTTCCACATGGATCATGCGCGCCGCGAGGTCGGTGCCACCGCCGGCCGGAAAACAAGCGATGATCGTAACCTGGTGATCAGGATACTCGGCACGTGCGCTATCAAGCGAGATCGTCGCGAATGCCGCGACAGCTAAAAATGCCGTTATGAGCCGAGACTTTTGGAAGGCGCTTCGCGCCGCGGAGACGATGAACATGGATGTTCCTCCTGCCAAGTGTTGCACGGTTGATTTTATTACGACGTCTTGAACGATGGTTCCTTATGTTTGGTCGTGAGCCGATCGACCTCGATCATCTCGGCGGAATTGAGCCGCCAGTCGATCGCCGCGACATTTTGATAAATCTGCTCCGGCGCACTCGCCCCCGCGATCACGCAGCCGACGTAAGGTTTCGACAATAGCCAGCCGAAAGCCAGTTGAAGCAGCGAGCGGCCTCGCTGAGTGCAGAACGCGCGCAAGCTCTCGACGATACGGAAATTTTCGTCGTTGAGAAAACGATCGGAGTAGCGCTTGTAAGACATCCGTGTGCCCGCCGGAATCGGCGCGCCAAACGCGTATTTTCCCGTCAACATGCCACTCGCGAGCGGAAAATAAGGTATCAGCGCAAGACGATGAGCTTCCATCGCCGGAATAATCTCGACCTCGATCTGACGCGACAGCAGATTGTATTGATCCTGACACGCGATAAAGCGTTGCAAGCCGTTTGCCTGCGAGATCCGTTGCGCTTCCACGATCTGCGAAGCAGACATATTCGAACACCCGATGTAGCGCACCTTGCCCTGCGCAATGAGCGAGTCAAGCGCCCGCAGCGTCTCCTCGATCGGCGTCGCCGGATCGGGCCGGTGCAAATAGTAAAGGTCGATCCAATCGGTCTTCAGACGCTTGAGACTCGCCTCGATCGCGGTCTCGATATAGCGGGCTGAGCCGCCTTTGAGTTGACCTTCCTCGTCCATCGCCAAACCGAATTTGGTGACAAGCACCACATCCTTGCGCCGTGCGCCGAGCGCTTCGCCCAAAATTGACTCTGATCCACCACGCATTCCGTAAATATCCGCGGTGTCGAAGACCGTAATACCGGCATCGAGCGCTGCGTGGACGATGCTCCGCGCAGCCGCCGGATCGAGACGACCGCCAAAATTGTTGCAGCCCAGTCCGAGCGGCGAGACGCGTAAATCCGTCGTACCGAATTGACGTTCACGCATGCACGCTCCTCGTGGGCTCGCCCAGCACAGTCCGTGCATATCCGCCGAGGATCAGATCGCGCACCGCCGGTTCGATCGACAGGGCGCGCACGCGGGCGACGCAATCCAGATTTCCCATGTCGAACGGATAATCGCTGCCCAACAACACGCGCTCGTGCCCGGCTGTGCTGATGAGGAATTCAAGCGCGGGCTTCGAATGCAGAATCGTGTCGTAGTAGAGACGGCAGAGTGACTCGCTGGGCGGGTTGTGCAGGTGCACCTTCGCCTCTTCGCGGACTTCCCAACCGTGCTGGAAGCGGCCGGCCTGGTACGGTACGTAACCGCCGCCGTGCGCGAGGCAGATTTTCAGCCGCGGATAGCGCTCCAGCACGCCGCCGAACACCAGACAGGCGCCGGCAATCGTGGTCTCGAGCGTCAGCCCCACCATGTTCCTCAAATAATAGGAGGTCAGACGTTCGGCCGCCGCGCTAACCTGCGGATGGATGAAGATGAAGGCGCCGAGCTCCTCCGCCGCCGCCCAGAACGGATCGAGGGTGGGATCGTCAAGATTTTGGCCGTTGACATTGGTAGCGATCATGGCGCCACGCAGCCCAAGTTGCGTCATCGATCGCCTGAGTTCATCGGCCGCCGCCTGCGGCGCTTGCAGCGGAACGGTACCAAGGCCAAGGAAGCGTTCGGGATGTCGCCGGACGACCGCCGCGATCTCCTCGTTCTAGATGGCGGCGCAGGCCTGCGTCAACACCACTTCGTGTCCATAAAAGAACGTGAAAACGTTCGGTGAAAGAACCTGCACGTCCACATCATTGGCGTCCATATCGCGCAGCCGCAGGCCGAGGTCCCAAATCTCGCGCGGGATCGGGTGTTGCACGACCTTGCCGTCGATCTCGAGCGTGCCGCCGCGCGCGTCAATATTTGTGAGCTTCGGCGCCACCTTGGGCGACTGCTTGGCGAGCAACCGCATCGCCTCCTCGGTCAGAACATGCGTATGGCAGTCAATCGTGCGTGCTGTGGTCATCGGCACTCCGAACTATGCGCCACGCGTGCGTTCGCCGCACATGTCAGCGGCGATTTTCTCGGCCAGCATGATGGTGGGAATATTGGTGTTGCCGCGCGGCACCGCGGGCATGATCGACGCGTCGACCACACGCAAACCGCTGACGCCGCGAAGACGTCCACTATTGTCGACGACCGCGTCCGGATCGTCCGCCTTGCCCATGCGGCAGGTGCCGCAAACATGGAAAGTGCCCGCCACATTGTTTCGAACGTAGTCCGCGAGTGCGGCGTTGTCGTTGGCGAGGCCCGCCAGATCGATCCGGCGGCCGGTAAGCCGGCCAAAGACAATGTTGGCAAGCGCCGGAACGGCGTCGAGCGTGCCGGCGATCATCGCCGCCTTTATCGCGTTCATGCGGGTGAGTTGATTGAGCTGCCGGATCCGGTCGGTGAACCGCACCGGGAACACGGTCGTGTAAAGCGCACGCACCGGATCGCTGGATACCAGCGCGACGATGCGGCGGAAGCCGTCCATCAAGCGAAGCAGATCGATTTCCTCGCCGACGAAATTGAACTCGATACGCGGCGGCTGCCCCGAGTCCGCTGACACCAGGGTCACGCGCCCGCGCGACGCCGGCTTAAAGATGGTGGCATTGAAATTGGCAATTTGTGCGCCGAGCGCGCTCCAAGACGACTTGCTGTGAGCGGCAATATACATGTCGCTCGGCGGCGCCGCCTGCATCCCGGACGAATAGCGTAAGCAGGTCATCGGATGCGGGCGCAGCGCCTTTTGCTGGCGCGCGCCGCGCCGCAAATGGGCGGCGAGAAAGAGCAGCGGATGGTTCTGCAGATTGCGGCCGACGCCGCGCAGATCGGCGACGACGCCTATCCCAAGCGCGCGCAGCTCTTCCGCGGGACCGATCCCGGCGCGCAGCATAAAGGCCGGCGAATGGATAGCGCCGGCGCAGAGCACGATTTCGCCACCGTGGAAATTCCGGCTTGCGTCATCGACGATCGCCGAAACGCCGCTGACGCGCCGCCCCTCGAACAGGAACCCAGTGACCGTCGCGGCAGGCATGATCGTCAGGTTCTTGCGGGCGCGCACGCTGGCGTCGAGGTAGCACATCGCGGTCGAGCCGCGGCGCGCCGGCGTGTTGCTCATCGGCAGCGAGCCGAGGCCGTCGCAAAAGTCGCCGTTCATGTCAACAATGCGCGGCGCTTGATGCTCGCGCGCGTATTGCTCGACCGCGCGCGACAGCGGCGGCCATTGCTCGCGCGGGGTGCGCCGGATAGGGATCGGACCGCTATCGCCGTGCAGGTCGCCGTGAAAATCGAAGTCCGTTTCCAGCTTGCGGAAATACGGTAAAACCTCGCTCCAACCCCAGCCGGCGGCGCCAAGCCGCGCCCATTCGTCGTAGTCGTCCGGCGTGCCGCGCAGCGCGATCTGCCCCATCACGGTGGAACCGCCGCCCATGATGCGCCCTTGGTCGAACGTCGTTTCCGGCGACGTCTCGCGCGTGCGCCAATGCGCCTTCAAACCCGGCCACATGTAGGCCTTGTTGTAATAGGACGACGCAAAGGTATCGAGCACGTCGGTTGGCTCATGGCCCGGTGGCAAATCGCGGCCAGCCTCGATCAATAGCACCGACCGCGTCGATTGCGCCGATAACCGGTTGGCAAGAACGCAGCCGGCCGAGCCGGCACCAATGATGATCGTGTCAAAAGCCGTCACGAGATACTCAATTCACTATCAATTTCACTGCCGCGATACTTTAGTGGAATGCCAACATTGCCGGCCGTGGCCTTCTTGAGATGACGCGGCTTTTCATTACTGGCGGGCAAGACCGAGAATCTTGCGCGCCTCTTTCGGTGTTGCGACATCGCGGCCGAGGCCCTGGGCGATCTTGACCATGCGCTCGACCAGCACGGCGTTGTTCTTGGCGAGTTCGCCCGGTGCGATGTAGGGATTGTCTTCGTAGCCGACGCGGACATGGCCGCCGAGCGAGACCGCGAGCGACAGCAGGTCCCATTGCTTGAGCGGGTTCATCACGCTGACGTTCCAGACCACGTTCTCCGGCAGATGATCGACCATGTAGATCAGCGCCTTCTCGGTCGCCGGCGTCCAGGTGCCGCCGGGCCAGCCGAGGAACAGCGTCGTATAGGCGCGCTTCAGGTAGCCCTGCTTGCGGACGAATTCGAGATTCCAGAACCCGCCGGTGTGGAAGCATTCGACTTCGAGCGTGACTTTGTGCTCCTCGGCGGCCTTGGCGTAGTTGATCAACTCCTCGACCGGGTGGATCGCCATCATGCGCTTGGGCGGGAATTGCGGATCGGGATTGAAGTATTCGTCGTGCGCGTTGAAGGCGACCGCCATCATGTCGGGACCCAGGCCCATCAGCTTGATCTTTTCCTCGATGCGGGCGCTGGCGACGCCGAACTGCATCACCGGCTCGCTCTTGGACAGGATGGCGTCGTTCAAGCGCTTCCAGCCTTCCTGATTCATGCGCGACACCTGACGGCCGTCGGGCTGCATGGTCTCTTCGAGCGTGCGGATGCCATGGATATGCGCGATCGCGGCGCCGGCCTTGATGCCGTCCAGATACTGTTGCGCGACGCCTTCGATATCTTCCTGCGGCGGGCAATAGTGATTGATCGGATAGGAGGTGCGCGAGTCGCAGGCGACAGTAATGATCAGCTTTTCCATGGTGTTTCCGGGTTCGCTTTTTCTGAAGGTTTTTGACTACAGCAGGTGGTGGGAGATCACTTCCGCGGTCTGGCGCACCAGATCCTGGTGCTTGACCAGCGGTTCGAGTTCGCGGCCGCTGACGCCGATGGCGCCGATCGGCCGGTTGTTGGCATCGAAAATCGGCGCCGCGACACAGCAAGAGCCGGGAGCATGTTCGGCGCGATCGATCGCATAGCCGCGCGCACGAGCCTCGGCGAGTTCCTTCATGAAGGCGGCGCGGCCGGTGATCGTGGTCGGCGTGCAGGCGACCAGCGGCTTGCGGCTCAACAGTGCGGTCACGTCGGATTCCGGGAGGTAAGCCAAGACGGCTTTGCCGAGCGACGAGCAGTGCGCCGGCGCATTCTTGCCGAAGCGCGAATAGATCGTGGGCAGCGCCGGCTTTTCGACGCCGGCGATGTAGAGAACCTGATCGCGATACAGGATGCCGAGATTGGCGCGCTCGCCGGTTTCTCTTGCCAGCGCGTGCAGATGCGGCAGCGCCTCGATGCGCATCCGGTTGCGGTCGAGCAGGCTCGAGGTCAGCGGCAGCACGGCGAACCCGACCGACAGACGGCCGTCGAGCGGATCCTGGGTCAGATAGCCGGCGCCGACCAAAGTCTGGACGAAGCGATACGCGGTCGGCCGCGCGATGCCAGCGGCGATCGCCACTTCCGCAATCGTCAGCGGCCGGTCGGCGCGGGCCACAACATTTAGAACCGTCAGCGCCGTGCGCAGGCTTTTGACGGGTGAGCGCTCGGAATCGTCGGAAACGTTGGATTTGACGGGGCGTGAGCGAGCCACTGGCGTTGTCCTCAATGTGGACAGAATGTCCAAGTTTTATAAGTTATTTCCAAAATTTGGTCAAGTTGACCATATTTATAATAACATGTTATGAGCGCTCGACCCCACGAGGCGGCTCGCACGCTCAACAAAAAAGAATTCTGCTGCGAGTGCGCAAAGTTTGCAGAGCCCCGGCAGTTGCCTGCGAACGATTTTAGGATTGGAGNNACTCAGGCGTGCGAAATTGGTCGGCGCCTGCAATCAGATGCTTTCGACGAGCGACTTGCATTGCGCGACAGCATCGATCCGCATTTTACGCAGCTCTGGCTCGATTACGCGATCAAAGGCCTAGGACGACGAAAGGTCCTGGATGAGCGTACGCGCTTTCTCATCCTGCTTGGCCAATTCACGATGACGCGTAATGCCGACGCGCTGGC
>PKXB01000210.1 GCA_003133345.1 Hyphomicrobiales bacterium
GGACATCACCTACATCCCGATGGCGCGTGGCTTCGTCTATCTGGCCGTTGTGCTCGACTGGTTCAGCCGCCGGGTTCTGTCGTGGCGGTTGTCGATCACCATGGAAGCGGCGTTTTGCGTCGAGACGCTTGAAGGCGCTTTGGCTCGTCACGGCAAGCCGGATATCTTCAACACGGATCAGGGCAGCCAGTTCACCGGCGCGGCATTCACTGGCGTTCTGATCAAAAACGGGATCGCCATCAGCATGGACGGCAAGGGCGCCTGGCGGGACAACGTGTTCGTCGAGCGGCTGTGGCGCAGCGTTAAATACGAGGAGGTTGTGTGCTGCGAACGCAACCGTTCGCATTCTGAACGGTTGCGATGCTTTACCGAAGATGAGGGTAGGTCCCTCGAAGTCGGCTTGCAGGAGCAGGCTTCAAACCGCCACGAGCTGCATTGGTTAAGAGCCAATGTGGTGAACGTCGCTGGAAAAGGCGGAGCGAGACTCCGTCAGGTAAGGTTCAAGGAGACGAACGAAAGTGAACCGCTGATGACGTGTCGAAACGTATTAAATGACGCCGAAACCGGGACCCGGACCTCTGTCCCGCGAATAATGGTTGAGGGGAACCTGCCCACTGCTCAACCGGCGTCCGGCATGAAGGTGGCGTGACCTTGATCCAGGCTTTGGTAAGGAACGTAGGAACCTGTCGTCCCGATGCGAAGGGAGAAGCTCAAGCGGAAAGACTCCGCAAGGGCGAGAGTACTGATGCGGGACATAGGGGCGGAGTTACTCGTAGTAGGGACGAAGGTTCTGTAATGGGACTGGACCGAAGGAGTGGCGTCGCCCGGCTTTGTCTTGTGGGCAACCTGAAAGGGGAGGACCCACATGGATAAAGCAAAACCGTTTTGTATTTCCAAGCGCGAAGTATGGACGGCGTATAAGCGAGTGAAGGCAAACGGCGGGGCGGCAGGCGTCGATGACCAAACGATCGCGGAGTTCGAGAAGGATTTGAGTAACAATCTCTATCGGCTCTGGAATCGGATGTCATCGGGCAGTTACCTGCCGCCGCCAGTATGGGTATCGTCCCGGTCGGTCGGCGCACGATGCACTGGCTGTGGCACGGCAGCGATGCTGGCGTCATGACTGGTTGCTCGATCTCGACATCAAAGGCTTCTTCGACAACATCGATTGGGAGCTGCTGATGCGAGCGGTGCGTCGTCATGCCGATAGCGCATGGGTGCTGCTCTACATCGAAAGATGGCTCAGGGCGCCCGTGAGCATGCCGGATGGCACGCTGGTAGGCCGAGAGAGGGGGACCCCGCAAGGGGGAGTAGTGAGCCCGATCTTGGCTAATCTTTTCCTTCACTATGCGTTTGATCGTTGGATGAAAGAAAATAATCCAGACATCCCGTTTGAGCGCTATGCCGATGACGTCATCTGTCACTGTCGCAGTGAAGCGCAAGCGCGTTCGCTGCGACAAGCGCTGGAAGCCCGGCTTGCGATGTGCAAATTGGAATTGCACCCGCAAAAGACGAAGATTGTCTACTGCAAGGATACAAACCGGCTGAACAGTCATCCAGAGCAACGATTCGATTTTCTGGGATTTACGTTTCGACCCCGGCAATCGATGAATCGCACTGGCAATCTGTTCGTCAGTTTCTCTCCGGCGGTTAGCGACAAAGCGGCCAAGGCGATGCGCGAGGTTATGCGCCGCTGGAAGCTGCATCATCGCAGCGATCTCGACTTGGGGGATATTGCCCGATGGACCCGTCCGATGCTTCTTGGCTGGATCCAGTACTACGGGCGTTTCCACCGTTCCGCGCTTCGCAGTGCGCTACGCACGTTAGATCAGTTCATCGTGCGTTGGGCACAGCGGAAATACAAACGACTCAAGGGGCACACAAAGCGGGCATGGGACTGGTTGCGTGGGCTTCAAGCCCGCCAGCCAACTCTGTTCGCCCACTGGCTCATGGAGTCTAAGGTTGGGCGATAGGAGCCGGATGAGTCGAGAGGCTCACGTCCGGTTCTGGGAGGGCGTGGGGGTGAGATTCCCCCGCGCTACTCGACTATCTCAAGGCCTACGACAGCGTTAGCGAGGCCCGCGCTTCGATCGGCCGCTACCTGGACTTTTATAATGGCCGGCGTCCACACTCGAGCCTTGACGGCATGACACCCAATCGAGCCTACTTCACGCCGCTGCCCCTCCGCTTGGCAGCCTAACCNNGGAAGCGGCGTTTTGCGTCGAGACGCTTGAAGACGCTTTGGCTCGTCACGGCAAGCCGGATATCTTCAACCGGTTCAATCACGTCGGCGGGCACTTTGATAGCGCGCCGCGCGCCGAATATTCAACCAGCCGCGAGTACAACATCTGAAGTTCTTATACATCATCATTTCTCGTTATCGGAGAATATTCTATGTTTGCAATCACATGTGTTTCCTGGCAGGGGAGATTCGGCTCCAGCAGGAACATTATCCCAGGGATCAGCGCCGGCTCTGGGTCGATTAATCTCGATAATTTTCTGCTAGCCGTATGGCATGACAGCGCGACATGAAAACAAAACGCGTATTAGTTACGGGCGCTTCGGGTTTCATCGGCCGGCCCCTGGTGGATGCTTTGCTCCGCGCCGGTTATGCGGTTCGGGCAGTGACGCGCCGTCAAGGATCGTTTCCGGATTCGGTTGAGGTCGCAATCGTACCGGATTTGAAAAATCACATTGACTGGAATCCAATTCTGCGCGGCGTCGATATTGTCATTCACCTGGCGGGTATGGTCCACAGCGAAGTTCCTGAAACCGCCTATTCCGAGTTCGATCAAGTCAACTGGATAGCCACGCAACGGCTGGCTCATGCGGCCAAAGAGGCGGGGATCGATCGCTTTATCTATATTTCATCGGTGCGGGCCCAAGTCGGCGCTTTCGCGGTGCAGGCAATACACGAACAGGACGAGCCTCGCCCGACCAACCAATATGGTCGCTCAAAACTTGCCGCCGAACAGGCAGTACAGGCGGCGGGCGTGCCTTTTACGATCTTTAGACCTGTCGTCATCTATGGCCCGCATCCGAAAGGAAACATGCGGACGTTAGTCCGACTCGCGCGGTCGTCCTTGCCGCTCCCGGTCGCGAGCTTCACGAGTCGGCGGTCAGTGCTTGCAGTCGACAATCTCATTTCTGCGATTATTTTCGCACTGAATAATCCAGTCACGATCGGCGAGACCTATCTGGTCGCGGATTCCAAAGCGATGACAATCGGCGAAATTGTGACGATGCTGCGCAAGATACAAGGACGTTGGTCGTCGACCATATCTATCCCGCAAGTCATCGTTCGTCTTTTGTTGATGCTGTGCGGCCGCACGGATCTTTGGTCACGTCTAAGCGGAAATTCTGTCGTCGATACCAGCAAGCTTGAATCGGTGGGCTGGCGCCCCGCTATTGACACGTATGAAGGCCTGCGCGGAATGATGCGTGCTGAAGACGGCGAACCCTGATCGCAATCTCGATGGATCGCCGAAATGTAGTGGCAAACCGCTTGCCCGGCGCGGATTTCCATGCGCGTTCAATGATCGGGTGACGCGCGCCAGGAACCTGTGCTAAACGCCCGCTGGCCGTAACAAGGAGCCACGAAATCCCCCAGTTGACCGCCGGCATGACCACGGCCGCCCTTCCCAAGCAAAAAGCGCCCGTCACCCGCATATCCGCGGAATCGGTGCCGGCGCAGGCCTTCGCCGATCTCCTCAACGGCGCCCGGCTCTACGAGCTTTGGAGCCGTTTTGCCTTCCACGATATCCGGCAGCGGTTTCGCCGCTCGGTGCTC
This sequence comes from Hyphomicrobiales bacterium, assembly GCA_003133345.1. Lineage (GTDB taxonomy): Bacteria > Pseudomonadota > Alphaproteobacteria > Rhizobiales > Xanthobacteraceae > Pseudolabrys. The sequence continues at coordinate 3,791 of PKXB01000210.1, forward strand.
GGCCCCTTCTGGCTGACGTTTTCGATGGGTATTTTGGTCGCGACCTTGGGCCTCGTGTTTTCCGCCCTGTTTCAACAGGATGTCGCCAAGACGCTGCCCTACATTGCGACCGGCATCATCTTCTGGGGCCTGCTCACGAGCTGCATCAACGAAGGCACCATGGTTTTCATCTCGGCAGAATCCGAGATCCGCAACCTCCCTATGCCGCTCAACGTGCATTTTTACCGGATGATGGCGCGCAATGTCATGATCTGGGGCTTCAACATGGCGATCTATGTCGTCGTGGTGGTCTGGTTCGGCTTGATGCCCGGATGGAACGCCCTGCTGTTCGTCCCCAGCTTCATCCTCTTCCTCATCAACACCGCGTGGATTTCGCTGGCGGTCGGGGTGCTCTCTACCCGCTATCGCGATATTCCACAGCTGATTGCCAATGCGATCCAGGTCATATTTTTCCTGACCCCGATCTTCTGGTCGCCCGCAGCCCTGCCGAGCCGGCCGGCTTTTGTGGAGCTCAACCCGTTCTATCACCTCATCGAGATCGTCCGGGCGCCGTTGCTTGGCGAGGTGGTGTCGCAACTGAGTTGGGGCCTCAGCATCGGCATGGCGTTGGCCGGACTCGGTTTTACCGCCTGGCTCTATCGCCGGGCTCACGCCCGCATCGCATATTGGGTCTGAACCGAATGGCGCATATTTCCATCGAGAACCTGACGGTCGAATTCGCGATTTTCGGCGCCAGCTCCCGCTCGCTCAAGAACCAGATCTTGTCGCAGGCGACCGGCGGTCGCGTCATGGCGGGAGCCCGCGATATCGTTACCGTACGCGCCATCGATGGTCTTAACCTCGAGATCAACGATGGCGATCGCATCGGCCTTGTCGGCCATAACGGCTCGGGCAAGACGACGCTGCTGCGAGTGCTCGCCGGCATCTACAAGCCGAGCGGCGGCGCCATCACCATCGAGGGGCGAGTCGGGGCGCTGTTCAACTCCCATGCCGGGATGGACCCGGAATCGACCGGCCTCGAGAATATTTATCTGCGTGGCTACATGATGGGTATGGGCCGGCGCGAGATCGCGGCCAAGCTCGACGATATCGCCGAATTCACCGAGCTCGGCGATTTTCTGAGGCTGCCGATGCGCACCTATTCGGCCGGCATGTTCGCGCGGCTGGCCTTCGCCGTCTCGACCGCCGCGCATAACGATATTCTGCTGATCGATGAGGGGCTCGGCGCCGGCGACGCGGCGTTCCAGAAGAAAGTGCGGCAGCGGATCGAGAACCTTTTCGACCGCACCTCTATCGTCATCCTCGCGAGCCATTCGGAAGCGCTGATCTCGGAGTTCTGCAGCCGCCGGGTGCAGCTGGAGCATGGCGTGCTCAAGAACGCCGCGTAGAGGGCCATCCTCGCTTGGCATCTCGATTGAACAACGGTATTGGCGGCGTTTGGTGCGCATGATGAACGATTATCTGGCCAATACGCTTTCCTTGGCTCGCAGAGAGCCGCAGCTGACCGCCGCGGGCATTATCGTCGTCGTCGGCGCGCTGACCATTGGCGGCTTTTACTTCTTCCAGTACGTCTTGCACCTGCCGCCGTGCCCGCTCTGCCTGGAGCAGCGGCAACCCTACTATTTCTGCGTTCCGCTCGCCGCCTTGCTCTTTATCGGCGCCAATTACGGCGCGTCGAGCAAGGTGATGATCGCGGGCTTTGCCGTGATTACCGCTTTCATGCTCTGGAACAGCGGGCTTGGCGTGTATCACGCCGGTGTCGAATGGAAGTGGTGGCAGGGGCCGATCGACTGCTCGGGGCCGATCAATAAATTCGGCGCCGCCCGCGATATCTTCAAGCAATTGGACAATATCATCACGGTCCGCTGCGACGAGGTATCCTGGCGTTTCCTCGGCCTCTCGCTCGCCGGCTGGAACGTGCTGGTATCGCTCGGGTTGGCCGCGGTCGCCGCCTGGGGCGCACTGGCCGCGCTCGCGAAGCAAAAACGATCCGGCTAGTGTGGCGCAGAAAATCACAAGGTAAGCCGCCATGGAAGTGCTCATCATCGGCGCCGGCATCGGCGGATTGACGCTCGGCCTGATGCTGCATCGCGCCGGCATCGCAGCCCGCGTGTTCGAGGCGGCATCCGAGCTCAAGGCGGTCGGCGTCGGCATCAACATCCTGCCGCATGCTTCGCGTGAATTATGCGCGCTCGGGCTGGAAGACGCGCTCGCCAAGGTCGCCGTCACCACGCGCGAATATTGTTTCTACAACCGCTTCGGTCAGCACATCTACAGCGAGCCGGCCGGGCGTTTCGCCGGCTATGACGTGTCACAGTTCTCCATCCACCGCGGTGATCTGCAGATGGTGCTGCTCGACGCCTTCATCGCGCGCGCCGGCGCCGACAAGGTGATCCTCGGCCGGCGCTGCACGCGCGTCGACTACGATGGCGATGAGGCGATCGCGCATTTCGAGGATGTGAACGGCAAGCCATTGCCGGCGCAACGCGGCGCGGTGGCGGTGAGCTGCGAGGGCATCCATTCGGTGTTGCGCAAGCAGCTTTATCCGAACGAAGGCCCGCCAAAATATTCCGGCATCAACATGTGGCGCGGCGTCACCCGCTGGCAGCCGATCCTCTCGGGTGCCAGCATGATCCGCATTGGCTGGCACCATCCGGCCAAGCTGCTGATCTATCCGATCCGCAACAATATCGACGCGCAAGGCCACCAGTTGGTGAACTGGGTATGCGACATCGAGACGCCGCAATACCAGGCACGCGACTGGAACCGGCGCGGCCGGCTGGAGGATTTCTTGCCCGCAATGGCGGACTGGCATTTCGACTGGCTCGACGTGCCGCAGTTCATCCGCGGCGCCGACGCCATTCTGGAATATCCCATGGTCGATCAGGACCCGCTGCCGCGCTGGAGTTTCGGCCGGCTCACGCTTTTGGGCGACGCCGCGCATCCGATGTATCCGCGCGGCGCCAACGGCGCGGCGCAGGCGATCCTCGATTGCCGCGCGCTGGCGGATGCGTTGAAAGCCAACGCCGATGCGGTCGCCGCGCTCAAGGTCTATGAGGCCAAGCGGTTGCCGGCGACCAGCGAAGTCGTGCTCGCCAACCGCAAGGCGCCGCCCGACGCGATTTTGCAGGAAGTCTACCACCGCACCGGCGACAAACCGTTTAAGAACATCGACGACGTCATCAGCCGTGCGGAACTGATAGCGTTGTCGGAAAGTTACAAACGGGTTGCGGGCTACGACAAGGAGCGGCTGAAGGCGCAACGCGCATGATCCCGAAAAGTGGGAACCGGTTTTCGGACAAGATCATGCGCAAAAAAATGAATAGATGCGCCTAACTCCACGACAAGGGATAACGAAACATATGTCTATATCGGAAAACGCACTCGGCTACACCGGGACGGCGAAGGCGCTGCATTGGACGATCGTGACGCTGCTGATCGTTCAATTTGTGCTGTCGTGGACGATGCCGGAAATCCACCGCGACACCAAACCCGAGACGCTGATAAATTTGCATCTGTCGTTCGGCGCGCTGACCCTTGGCGTGGCCATCATTCGCCTGACTTGGCGGGCGACTCACGCCGAGCCGCCGCCGGAAGATGGCCTGCCGCCGTGGCAGCTGCAATCGGCGCGCGTCATGCACTGGCTGCTCTACGGACTGCTGTTCGTGCTGCCGATCCTGGGCTGGATCAACGCCTCCTACCGCGGCTTCGCGGTTTCGGTGTTCGGCCTGTTCGAATTGCCGAAGCTGGTGGCGACGCGCGCGCCTGGCTTCGGCTGGACCGGCGACGTGCACGGACTGCTGGCGAATTACTTGATGCTGACTTTGGGTGGCTTGCACGTGGCGGCCGGTCTCTATCATTATTTCATTCGCCGCGATCGCGTGTTGCAGCGGATGTTGCCGGGCGCCTAAAGCCGCTTATTCGTAGCGCAGCGCCTCGATCGGATCGAGATGCGCGGCTTTGCGCGCCGGATAATAGCCGAAGAAAATACCGACGGCCGCCGAGAACAGGAATCCGCCGGCAATCGCGGCGGCGGAGATCGGGGCCGGCCAGCCGGCGAAGAACGAGATAGCGGCGGAAAATGCCACGCCCATGACAATGCCAGCAATACCGCCAGTCACGCTCAAAAACACCGCCTCGGCGAGGAATTGCAGCAGCACGTGCACGCGGCGCGCTCCGATCGCCATGCGCAGACCGATTTCCCGCGTGCGCTCGGTCACCGATACCAGCAGGATGTTCATGATGCCGATGCCGCCGACCACCAGCGAGATCGATGCGACCGCGGCGAGCAGCAGCGCCATGATGCGGCTCGAGCTCTCGGCGGCTTCTGCGATCTGGCTCAGGTTGCGCACGGAGAAATCGTTGTCGGCGCCGAGCTTGATGCGGTGGCGGCGTGCGAGAATCTCGGTGATCTGGCGGATCGTGGGCTGCACGTCCGTCGAATTGGCGGCTTGCACGTAGATCTGGTTGACGTAGCCGGCCAAATGCGGCGTCAGGGCATAGGGGTTGGGCGGAACCGGATAGATCCAATTGAGCTGAGTCTGCGCCTGCGACGGCGCGGCCACGCCGAGCACTTTGCGTTCCGCGGTGGTGAACGGAATCATCACCAAGTCGTCCTGGTCCTGGCCATACGACGTTTGCCCCTTGGATTCGAGCACGCCGATCACCCGCAACGGGACGCCCTTCACCTGGATGAAAGCGCCAATGGGAATCTGCGACTCGCCGAACAACTGCGTCGACACGGTCCGCCCGATCACCACCACCAGCGCCGCCGATGCCTCGTCATCAAGCGAGATTTCGCGCCCGATCTCGATCCGCCAGTTCGTCATCGGCGGGTAATTCGGACTGATGCCTTGGATTTGCGTGGCCCAATTCTGATTGCCGGACTCCACTTGGCCGGATTGGCGGATGAGATAGCTGACCTCGCTGACCGCCGCGCTCTCGCGCCGTATCGATTGCGCGTCGCTGATGGTGAGCGTTGAGGCGCTGCCGGATCCCGCGCGCATGCCGCCCGACGTCCTGGCGCCCGGCAGCACCACGACGAGATTGGTACCGAGCCGCTCGATCTGCTTGCGCACCGCTTCGTTGGCGCCCTGGCCGACGGCGACCATGGCGATCAAAGCGGCGACGCCGATAAAGACACCCAGCATGGTCAAGGCCGAGCGCATCATGTTGCGCCAGAGCGCTTGCATGGCGGCAGCCATGATCATCAGCCCGAAGCTCAAAACGGGATTGTTGCGCCGTGCCGCGGCGGGCAACGGCCGCTGTGCTGGCGCAACCGACAGGCCTTCGCCCGGCACCTCGGCGCGCGGCGCTGCGCCGATTTTGGCCGGCTTTGCATTGCGCGTGTCCGAGACCACCTGCCCGTCGCGCATGGTCAATACGCGGTCGGCATAGGCGCCGATGTCGGCCTCGTGGGTGACGACGATGATGGTGACGCCTTGCTCGCGATTGAGCCGCGTCAGCGTCTCCATGATTTCGTGCGAATTGCGGGTATCGAGATTGCCGGTCGGTTCGTCGGCGAGCAGCAGGCCGGGCGAGTTGATCAGGGCACGCGCGATCGCCACCCGCTGTTGTTGGCCGCCCGAGAGCTGGCCGGGCGTATTGCGTTCGCGGTCGCTCAAGCCGAGCAGCTTGAGCGCCGCGCGCGCCCGCTCGACGCGCGAGCTGGCGCTGGCTGGCCCGGCGGCCGTGTAGAACAACGGCAGCGCCACGTTCTCGAGTGCGCTGGTGCGGGACAAAAGATTGAAGCTCTGGAACACGAAGCCCAGGCGTTCGCTGCGCAGCCGCGCCCGTTCAGGCTCGCTCAAGCCGGCGACGTCCGTGCCCTCAAAATAATAACGTCCGCTGCTCGGCCGGTCGAGACACCCGAGCACCGCCATGAGCGTCGACTTGCCCGATCCGGACGAGCCCATGATGGCGACGAATTCGCCGGCGTTGATCGAGAGGCTCACATCTTGCAGCGCATGCACGTCGACGTCGCCGACATGGTATGTCCGCTTGACGTGCTCAAGCCTGATGATCGGTTCCGTCATGGTCAATGCGTGGGCCGTTGGCCGCGTTACTACGGCAGGCGCGGCGGCGCCGTCTTGCTGCTGTTGGTGCGTTGCTCGGCGATGATGACCTGGTCGTCGGCTTTCAGTTCACCCTTGACGATTTCGGTGTAGGTGTCGTCGTCGAGGCCGGTGGTCACTGCGACCCGAACTGCTTTGCCGTCGCGCAGCACCCAGACCCTGCCTTGCTCGGCCGGACGCGTTCGGCCGGCCGTGCCGGTTCGCCGTGTTGCACCGGCGGTCACGGGTGCATAACGCAGCGCCTGGCTCGGCACGCGCAGCACGTCGGTGCGTTGGTCGGTGATGATGCGGTTGGCTGCGGTCATGCCGGGCTTGAGCGCCCGATCGGCATTGTCGATGCCGACCACCACGTCGTAGGTCACCACGTTCTGCACGGTCTGCGGCGATTGCCGCACCTGCACGACGGTTCCTTCGAAGGTGCGCTTCGGGAAGGCATCGACGGTGAAGATGGACTTGTCGCCGTCCGTGATGCCGCCGATNNTCGCTTTCGCTCACATTGGTGTCGACCTGCATCTTGGTGAGGTCGGTGGCGATGAGGAAAAGCGTCGGGGTCTGGAAGCTGGCCGCCACCGTCTGCCCCATGGTCACGTTGCGCGACACCACCGTGCCGTCCACCGGTGAGACGATATTGGTGTAGTCGAGATTGACCTGGGCGGTGGCGAGCTGCGCCTCGTGCAGCGCGATGTCGGCCTCGTCGACGCCGACCTGCGCACGTGCCTGATCGAGCAGGTTCTTGGCGTTGTCGACGGCATCCTTGGAAACCGCATTGGTCTGTCCCAGCCGTGCCATGCGGTCGTAAGTGAGCTGGGCATAGTTGAGGCTCACCTTGGACTTTTCGACTTGCGCCTTGGCCGCTGTGAGATTGGCTCGGTTTTGGTCGACGACCGTCTGATACGGACGCGGATCGATTTTCGCGCAGACCTGGTCCTTCTTAACAATCGTATTGTAGTCGCACTCGAGGCTCTGAATGACGCCGGACACATAAGTGCCGACGATGATCGTGAGCACCGGATTGACGGTGCCGGTGGCGGTCACCGCGCGCGTCACCGCCCCGCGCGTGACAGGCGCGGTAGTATAACTGACGGTAGCTTCGGCGGTGGCGAGCCACCAAGCGACGCCGACGGCGGCGAGCATCGCGAGCGACGACAGCCCGGCGATCAGCCAGGATTTTCGAAAACGTGGACCGGCCGGCGTCGCGGCGGGCGGCTTCGGCACGAGAACCACAGGTGCCGCCGGCTCGATTCGGCCCGTGTCGATTGCCACGGGTTTATTCATGCTGCGAACTCCGCCTGTGCGCCCCAGCCATGGGCACGCTAGCGGACCGGCGCGCCGCCGCCTTGATACGGGTCAAATACCGGCCAATTCGTAGGAAATGGGCCGAAACGGCCCGGCGGGCGCGGCCGTTACGCGCGCGCCTCACGGCTCCAGTTCGGTATCCCAGTAGAGATAGTCGAGCCAGCTTTCGTGCAGGTAGTTCGGCGGAAATGCCCGCCCGTTGCGGTGCAGGTGCGACACCGTGGGCTGGAACGGCATCTGCGAGGGATACATCTTGGCCTCGGGCGGCGTCAGGTTGCCCTTGCGCAGATTGCAGTCCGAGCAGGCGGTGACCACGTTGATCCAGGTGGTGTGCCCGCCGCGCGAGCGCGGCAGCAGGTGGTCGAAGGTGAGGTCCTCGCGCTCGCCGCAATACTGGCAGGAGAAACGGTCGCGCAGGAACACGTTGAACCGCGTGAACGCCGGATGGGTCGAGGGCTTCACGAAGGTCTTGAGCGACACCACGCTCGGCAGTTTCATTTCCAGGCTGGGGCTGTGCACCGCGCGGTCGTAATTGGCGACGATATTCACGCGCTCAAGAAACACCGCCTTGATCGCGTCCTGCCAGGACCACAGCGACAAAGGGTAATAGCTCAACGGCCTGAAATCCGCGTTGAGCACCAGGGCCGGAAAACCACTGGACGAAACGTGCACGTTCAAGCGAGGCTCCTCTAACCTCCCCATGGCTGCCGCCACGCAGCCTGCCGCCTAGTAATAGGGCAGCGTGACAGGATTGTGAAGTCGGTGCGGAGCGTTACCCGCAAGCGGCCTATTTGCGGGCGGCAAAACGCCGGGCCAGAAACTCGCCGCCCTGGCGCAGGCCTTCCTGGTCGATGCCATGGCCGATGCCAGGCGAGATGTGCCATTCGGCCGGTATGTCGAGCGCGGCGAGCCCCTGCGCGGCTTGGAACAGCGCCGGCACCGGGATGAGCTCGTCGGCATCGCCGTGGATGAGCAGCACCGGCGGCTTGCTGCGGATCTCGGCGGCGAATTTGTCCGGGTCGACGTCCTCCGGCACCACCAGCATGCCGGAATAGCCGACGATCGCGGCCGGCGGCACGGCTCGGCGCAACCCGACATGCAGCGCCATCATGGTGCCCTGGCTGAAACCGACCAGCGCCAAAGCCGACGGCGGCAATTGCCGGCGCGCGAGTTCGGCGTCGAGGAAACCATTGAGCGCGGGCGCCGCCTGGTTGACGCCGGTCCAGCGCTCGCCCGGATCGCGGAACGTCAAGGCAAACCATTCGCGCCCGACCGGTGCCTGGCCGCAACGGTTCGGCGCGTGCGGCGACACGAAAGCGGCGTCCGGCAGCAGGGCCGCCCAAGCGCGGCCGATCTCGATCAGGTCGTTGCCGTCGGCGCCGTAGCCGTGCAGGAACACCACGAGTTGCCGGGCGTTGCCCGAACGCGGCTCGATTCTTGGTCCATCAAGTTTTGGGCCGCCGAGTTCAGCCATTGTTGCGTTTCCTTTTCTTCGCTTGCGGCTTGTTCGCTGGCGGCTGAACCGGCACCACGTCGCGCTTCTTCACCGCGTGATAATAAGCCCATAGCAGATGCGCCGCCACGCCGCGCCAGGGCCGCCAGGCCTGCGCGATTTTCGTAAGCCGCCTGGCGTCCGGCCGCTTGCGAAGCCTAAGCGCGATGCGCGCGGCTTCCTGCACCGCGAGGTCGCCGGCCGGAAACGCATCGGCGTGGCCGAGACAGAACAGCAGATAAATGTCGGCGGTCCACGGCCCGACGCCGTGCAGCGCGGTGAGCGCGGCGTGCGCCAGGTCGGCCTCCATATTGCCGACAAGGGTGAGATCGATCTTTCCTTTGGCGACGGCCTTGCCGATCTCGCGGATCGACTTGATCTTGGGCGCCGAGAGGCCGAGCCGCTTGAGCTTGCCGGCGCGCGCGCGGCGCACCGTGTCGTGATGAAACGGATCGAAGGCGGCAAACAGCCGGGCGCGGATCGCACCGGCGCTCGCGGTCGAGAGCTGCTGTCCGCATACGATGGCGCACAGGCCGGCAAAGCCCGCCTCGCGCCGGCGCAGGCCGAATTCGCCGGCCTTGTCCGCNNTGGGTCATGCGCTATCGGTGTAGCAAGCAAGACGATAGATAGAAAAGCCATGTCAACTATTTTGCCACCCGTTTTCCGCTTCGCGCCGTCGCCCAACGGCTATCTGCATCTCGGCCACGCNNCGCATCGAGGACATCGACGCGACGCGCTGCCGGCCCGAATTCGAGGCGGCAATCTACGAGGACCTGGCCTGGCTCGGCATCGCCTGGGAACAGCCGGTGCGGCGGCAATCCGAGCACTATGGCGATTACCGCGCCGCGCTCGCCAAGCTCGACGCCATGGGGCTCGTCTATCCCAGCTTTGAAAGCCGCGCCGAGAGCGCGCGCTTGATCTCGGAACGGGAAACGCAAGCCCCTTGGCCGCGCGATCCTGATGGCGCGCCGCTCTATCCCGGCAATGCGAAAGCGATGGCCCAGGCCGAGCGCGCCCGCCGGATGGCCGTCGGAGCGCCTTACGCGCTGCGCCTCGACATGGCCGCCGCGCTGGCGCGCACCGGGGCACTCACCTGGGAGGAAACCGGCACCGGCCCATCCGGCGAAACCGGCACTTTCGCCGCCGATCCCGCCGCAAATCCCGCAATTTGGGGCGACGTGATCCTGGCGCGCAAGGAAACGCCCACCAGCTATCATCTGGCCGTGGCGGTGGACGACGCCGCGCAAGGCGTCACCGAGGTGGTGCGCGGGCGCGACCTGTTCCACTCGACCAGCGTGCACCGTCTGTTGCAGGCGCTGCTCGGCTGGCTTGCGCCGCGCTATCATCACCACCGCCTGATCCTCGATACCGACGGCAACAAGCTGTCGAAATCGACGTTGGCCACCGGATTGCGGGAGCTGCGCGCGCGCGGCGCCAGCGCGGCGGACCTACGGAAGCTCGCCGGGCTCGATTGAAAGCGCCTGCTATGCCATTGTCGCAGCCGGGGCGGGGGACCAATGGCGAAGCACAGGCCCAGCAAGCGGCCGCGCCGACGGCTGCTCAAAGCGCGCGCGCGCCCGCGCAAGGCTCGGATATTGGCGCTGGACCGGCGCACGGTCGAAGCCGTGCTCGCCGGCATCGTGCACGACATCCGCACCCCGCTGACCGGGATCGTGGCGCTGGCCGAGCTGCTGGCGACCTCCGACATCGGCGCGCGCGAGCGCGAATGGGCGACCGCCATCAAGAGCGGCGCCGATCATCTCGCCGCGCTCACCACGCTGATCGTCGATGCCGTCAAGGCCGATGCCGCCGGCCTCATTTTGCAGCACGAGCCGTTCTCGCCGCGGCGGCTGGCCGAGGCGGTCGGCGCCGCGCTGACCGCGCGCGCCGGCAACAAAGGCATCAAGGTCGACATCGCGTTCGTGCCCGATCTGCCGGCGATGGTGGCCGGCGACGCGCTGCGGCTGCGCGCGGCACTGGAAAACCTGGTCGACAATGCGGTCAAATTCACCAGTGAAGGCGCCGTGGTCTTCACCACCGGCTTCAAGCCGGCCGGGCGCTCTCGCGTGAGTCTTATTTTCACGGTCGCCGATAGCGGAATTGGAATCGAACCGCGCGAAATCAAAAATCTGTTTCGCCCGTTCACGCAGGCGAGCGAAGCGGTGGCGCGCCGTTACGGCGGCGCCGGCCTCGGCCTGGTCTTCGTCAAGCGCATCGCCGAGACGATGGGCGGCGGTTTGGTCGTGACCTCAAGGCCAGGCCGCGGCAGCACGTTCCGCCTCAACGTGCCGGTCGATCGCGTCGATGCGCTGCCGCAAGTCGAACGCAGCGGCGCGCGCTCCCGGCCCAAGCGCGCGCTGTCGATCCTGTGCGCCGAGGACAATCCGTATGGCCGCGTGGTGATGAACACCATCCTCNNGTGCTGATGGACGTGGCGCTCACGGGTCTCGACGGCATCGAGGCCACGCGCCGCATCCGCGCGCTGCCGGGCCAAGCGGGCCACGTGCCGGTGATCGGCATTTCCGGCCGCAGCGAAAGCGGCGACGAGGCCGCCGCGCGCGCCGCCGGCATGAATTACTATTTCACCAAGCCGGTCGGCCCCGGCAAACTGGCGCAGGCGCTGGCGGCGCTGAGCGGTTAGCCCGCCTGCGTCACAATGCGCGGCGAACGATCGATGCTTGCAGCACTTGCTGCGAGGGCGCCCGTCCGACCAGCCAAACCACGCCGGCCGCAAAGGCCAGGACGCAGATGAGGGACAGGTAAACGAAAGTGTCCGATGACGCGGCTGCGGTTAAGACTTCCAATTCGTTCATCATAGCTATTTCCCCATCTGTTGGTATGGCGTGACGGTTCATCGATACGAGGTGCGGCGCGAATCGTGTGTGAGCCACCTCACACAGATGTCGAATTCCTATGATGGACAGATGTCGGCCGGATGAAGGCGAGCAGGCGGATGTGAATAAAAATGAGAGCAAAATCGCGGAAGCGCTAACTATTTGTAATCTTTTCACATTACTCGCGCTATTCGCCCGTTCGACGATGCGCACCACGTCGGACATGATGCGGTTCAATTCGAAATCCTTCGGCGTGTATCCGCTTTCATGGCAAAAGCGGACATTGCGCGGGTGTGTTGCAATGTCCACACATGACCCGAAGCGGACCCCCACGCAATTGAACTACGTCGCCCACCGCTTCAGCAGAACCGATGCATTCACGCCGCCAAAGCCGAAGCCATTGGTCATCGCATAGTCGATTGCGCGGCTGCGTGGCTCGCGCGCGATAAGATCGAGGCCGTCGGCGAATTCATCGGCCTCTTCCAGATTGAGTGTTGGCGGCAGAATCCCGGAGCGCAGCGCGCCGATCGCGAAAATCGCGCCGACTGCGCCCGCCGCGCCGAGCAGATGACCAGTCGCTGATTTTGTCGAGGAGATAGAAACCGGCGCGCCGTTGAACACGCCGCGGATTGCCGTGAGTTCGGCGGCATCGCCAAGCGGCGTCGAAGTCGCATGGGCGTTGATGTAGCCTACCTCGCTTGGCTTGACGGCGGCCGCATCAATGGCGAACCGCATGCAGCGTTGTAGGCCCTCACCGTCCGGCGGCGCCGCCGCCATATGGTATGCGTCGGATGTCGTGCCGTAGCCGACCAACTCGGCGAGCGGTGCGGCGCCGCGCGCAAGCGCATGATCGAAAGCTTCGACTACAAGCACGGCGGCGCCCTCGCTCATAACAAAGCCATCGCGATTAATGTCAAATGGGCGAGAGGCGCGCTCCGGCGTTTCATTGTAATGGGTAGAAAGCGCACGTGCCGCTGCAAAGCTGGCAAGACTGACACGTTCGATGCAGCTCTCCGCGCCACCGCAAATTGCGACATCGACCTCGCCGGTGCGGATCATGCGCGCACCGTCACCGATCGCCTGCAAGCTGGCGGCGCAGGCGGTGACCGGCGCGCCGATCGCACCGCGATAGCCGTGGCGGATCGACACCTGCCCGGCGGCGAGGTTGACCAGAAACGATGGCACCGTGAACGGTGAAAGCTTGCGCGGCCCGCGCTGATCGATGGTGTGCACTGCCTGTTTCATCGTGGCGAAGCCGCCGATGCCGGAGCCGATGATTGTGGCGGTGCGGTTGCGCTCGGCGTCGCTGACGGGAACCCACGCCGACTGAGCGATTGCCTCGTCTGCGGCGGCTATGGCGAACTGGATAAAGCGATCCATTCGCATTTGGTCCTTGAAACTGATGATGCGCTCCAGATCGAAGCCGCCTTCGGCATCCTCCGCCGGAGTCGGCACGACGCCCGCAATCTTTGCGGGTACGTCGCGGACGAGATTGTCAGCCAACCGGCGTATGCCGGATCGCCCGGCGAGAAGCCGTCGCCAGACCAAGCTCGTGCCACAACCAAGCGGGGAAACGATGCCGGAACCGGTGACAACAATGCGTCGCATTCTGCTCCTGCGGCTTGATGGGATGGTCACCGCTCGCGCGGAGAACACGGCCGGTCTCGGACGATTGCCGCCCGGCACTGGAAGCAGGTGAACCGCTGCTGATGGCTACCCTTTAATTTGTTCACGACCTAGTGGTCATTCTAACGTCCACTATCAAAACGGCAAATCAGAAGAGCGAATCTCAATTATGACCGCTCCTGGCATAAAACGGACCTGTCTCCCGCGCCGATGCATTTCCGTTATTGGGCGTAAAGCGGATATTGCGCGGACTTATCGTCATGTTCGCTTCACCCGAACCAGACCTAGATCGTGCGAAGATCGATTCCGTGAGGTAATTCAGCGCTGCTTCGTCCGGCGCCGCGTGACCGCTTTCGGATTCATTGCTATACGGACTTGGAATCGCGGAGAGCTCCCACATGCGTCTGTTGTCCAATCTGCTTCGGCGCTTCATCCGCCAGGGCGCCCTGCGAGTCCGCGACGCTGGCGGCGATGTGCACGTATTCGGCAATCGCCTGCCAGGGCCCGACGTCGCCATCCACCTGCACGATCGCAAGCTCTACAGCAAGCTATTCATCAATCCGGAGCTGTACGCCGCCGAAGCCTATATGGACGGCAGCCTGACGCTCGAGGGCGGCGCTGCAATCCATGATTTTCTGCTGCTGTTCTCGGTCAACCGTGCCGGGCTTTATTCGTACGGTTCACAGAAGTTGATGCGGCGGGTGTGGCGCGGCCTGCGCCGTTGGCATCAGGCCAATCCGATCGGGCTCGCCGCCGCCCACGCCCGCCACCACTACGACATCTCCACCGAACTCTATCGCCTGTTCCTCGACGATCAGATGCAATACTCCTGCGCTTATTTTCGCGATCCCGAACATGATACGCTCGAACAGGCGCAGCGCAACAAGCTGCTCCACGCCACCAGCAAGCTGCAATTAAAGCCCGGTATGACCGTCGCCGAGATCGGCTCCGGCTGGGGCGGCTTCGCCATTCATTTGGCGCGCGAAACCGGCGCCCATGTCACCGCGGTCAACGTCTCGCCCGAGCAGATCAAGACGGCGCGCGCTCACGCCGAGGCCGCCGGCGTTTCCGATCGCGTCGAATTTCGCGAGTTGGACTATCGCCAGCTCACCGGCCAGTTCGACCGCGTGGTCTCGGTAGGTATGATGGAACATGTCGGCATCGGACATTTCGACGAGTATTTCCTCAAGATCCGCGAGCTGTTGACGCCTGACGGCTATGCCTTCATTCACTGCATCGGCCGCATGTCGCAGCCCGGCACCACCGGCCCGTTCATCCGCAAATACATCTTTCCCGGCGGCTACGTGCCGGCGCTGTCGGAGACCTTCGCCGCCACCGAGCGCTGCGGACTGTGGTGCGACGATATGGAAGTGCTGCGGCTGCATTATCGTTACACGGTGAAACATTGGCGCGAGCGCTTCGCCGAAAATAGAGCCCAGGCTGCTGCCATCTACGACGAACGGTTCTGCCGGATGTGGGAATTCTATCTCGCCGCCGTCGAACTCGAATTCCTGCATGGCTCGCACATGGTGTTTCAATTGCTGCTGTCGACCAAGCGTGATGCGGTGCCGATCACGCGCGATTTTATGGTCGACGCCGAGCGGGCGGCCTGGGCGATGACAGCTGGCTGAACGACGCCGACTCGACATTCGGCCGCACGTGTCCGACAGCGACTTCGCAAGCCACTCGTGGACTTACCGAGACGGGGACGGTCAGATACGTGTGGTAATTGCGGCGACACGAATGGCTGCTTCTGGCACTGCGTGGACATTCCGCGACTGCGGGTGAGAGGCTGCTTTTGGGGGCAAACCGGACATTGACCAACCGTTGCGCACCAATCTCGAATTACCGGCACGCGGCCCAATTGTGTGGCGGCGTCACACATTACTCGCGCCGTTCGCCCGCTCCACGATGCGCACCACGTCCGCCATGATGCGGTTCAATTCGAAATCCTTCGGCGTGTAGACCGCGGCGACGCCGGCCTGCTCCAGCGCCAGGGCGTCCTCGGGCGGGATGATGCCGCCGACCACCAGCGGCACCTTGAGGCCCGCCGCCTTCATGCGCGCGACCACATCCTGCACCAGCGGCAGGTGGCTGCCCGAGAGCACGGAAAGCCCGATGACATGGGCCTTTTGCTTGCGCGCGGCATCGACGATCTCCTCCGGCGTCAGCCGGATGCCTTCGTAGACCACTTGCATGCCGGCATCGCGCGCGCGCACCGCGATCTGCTCGGCGCCGTTGGAATGGCCGTCGAGCCCGGGCTTGCCGACCAGGAAGGTCAGCCGGCGGCCGAGCTTTCTTGAAACCCGATCGACATCGGCGCGGATGTCGTCGAGCCCGTCCACGTCGTTGCGCATGGCGCGGCCGACGCCGGTGGGCGCGCGGTATTCGCCGAACGCTTCGCGCAGCGTCCAGCCCCATTCGCCGGTGGTGACGCCGGCCTTGGCGCAGGCGATTGAGGCCGGCATGATATTGCCGCCGCTGGTGGCCGCGCGTTTGAGCTCCTTCAGCGTGGCGGCGACCGCGGCATTGTCGCGCGCCGCGCGCCAGGCTTTGAGCTTTTCAAGCTGGTCGCGCTCGGCGTCTTGCGACACCGTCATGATCGAATCGACGCCGCCGGTCAGCGGCGAGGGTTCGCTCTCGAGATATTTATTGACGCCGACCACGATTTGTTCGCCGCGCTCGATCGCTTCCAGCCGCGCGGTGTTGGATTCGACCAGTTGCTGCTTCATGTAGCCGCTCTCGACCGCGGCCACCGCGCCGCCCATCTCGTCGATGCGCTTGAGTTCCTCCATGGCCTCGGCCTTGAGCGCAGCCACCTTGCGGGCGATTTCCTCCGAGCCGTCGAAAATATCACCGTAGTCGAGCAGATCGGTCTCGTAGGCGAGGATCTGCTGCATGCGCAGCGACCATTGCTGGTCCCACGGCCGCGGCAGGCCGAGCGCCTCGTTCCAGGCCGGCAGTTGCACCGCGCGGGCGCGCGCGTTCTTCGACAGCGTCACCGCCAGCATCTCGAGCAGAATGCGCGTGACGTTGTTTTCGGCTTGCTGCTCGGTCAGCCCGAGCGAGTTCACCTGCACGCCGTAGCGGAACAACCGCTGCTTGGGATCGGTGATGCCGTAGCGCTCGCGCGTGATCTCGTCCCACAATTCGACGAAGGCGCGCATCTTGCACATTTCGGTGATGAACCGCAGGCCGGCATTGACGAAGAACGAAATGCGCCCGACCACCTCGCCGAATTTTTCCTGGGTCACCTCGCCCGACGCCTTCACGGTATCGAGCACNNGTGAAGATCGCCACGTCCTTGATCAGCCGCATCGACGGCGCCGGCGGGAACACATAGGTGCCGCGCGAGAGATATTCCTTGATGATGTCGTTCTGGATGGTGCCGGTGAGCGCCGCGCGCGACGCGCCTTGCTCGTCGGCCACCGCGATGTAGAGCGCCATCAGCCACGCCGCGGTGGCGTTGATGGTCATCGATGTGTTCATGGTCGCGAGCGGGATGCCGGTAAACAGCGCGCGCATGTCGCCGAGATGGCAGACCGGCACGCCGACCTTGCCGACCTCGCCCTTGGCCAGCACGTGGTCGGAGTCGTAGCCGGTCTGGGTCGGCAGATCGAAGGCGACGGACAAGCCGGTCTGCCCCTTGGCCAGGTTCTTGCGGTAAAGCGCGTTGGACTCCGCGGCCGTGGAGTGCCCCGCATAGGTGCGAAAGATCCAAGCCTTGTCGCGCTGAGTCTTGTCGCGCTGAGTTTTGTCGCGCTGAGTCTTGTCGCGTTGAAGTTTGTCGCGCATCGGTGCCTGCGGCGGCAGTGTGGACGGTCTTTTATTGCAATGCAACATGGGGCTTGGGTCCATGAAGCCCGCAGGTCTATATTGCGTTGCAACATAAATTGCGTCAGACTGTTTTGATTGCATGGAGAATGTCCGATGCCGGCCGTCGCGCAGGTGAAGAGCGTCGCTCCGCTCAAAGACCTTTATGACATCGGCGAGATTCCGCCGCTCGGCCATGTGCCGGAGAAGATGCACGCCTGGGTGATTCGCAAGGAGCGGCACGGGCCGCCCGACCAGTCCATGCAGCTCGAAGTCGTGCCGACCTGGCCGATCGGCGAGGACGAGGTCCTGGTGCTCGTGATGGCGGCTGGCGTGAATTACAACGGCGTCTGGGCCGCGCTCGGCCAGCCTATTTCCACCATCGACGTGCACA
>PKXB01000049.1:0-162 GCA_003133345.1 Hyphomicrobiales bacterium
CGCAGGTGGCGCCGTATTCCGGCGCCATATTGCCGAGCGTCGCGCGGTCGGCGATCGTGAGATGCGCGAGTCCGGGTCCGAAGAACTCGACGAACTTTCCGACCACGCCGCGCTTGCGCAGCATTTCGGTGACCGTGAGCACCAGGTCAGTGGCGGTGACGC
>PKXB01000049.1:298-7330 GCA_003133345.1 Hyphomicrobiales bacterium
GGCGGCACCACGCGGAAATTGTCGAACGAGCGCTGTGCCCATTTCAGAAACTTGTAGCGCTCCTGGTTCTGCCGGTATTCCTCGTCGACGTTCTTCTTGAACGCCATGTTGTTGCCGAAGAAGGTGACGGCGACGGAGTGGTCGATGACTAAATCGACCGGCACCAGCGGATTGATCTTCTTGGGATCGCCGCCGAGCAGTTTCATCGCGTCGCGCATGGCGGCGAGATCGACCACCGAAGGCACGCCGGTGAAGTCCTGCAGCAGCACGCGCGCCGGGCGGAACGCAAACTCGTGCTCCGACGTCTTGGTCTTGAGCCATTCGGCGAACGCCTTGATGTCGTCCTTGGTCACCGTGCGCCCGTCTTCGTTGCGCAGCAGGTTTTCCAACAGCACCTTCATCGAGAACGGCAGGCGGGAAATTCCCTTGAGGCCGTTTCTTTCGGCGATGGGAAGGCTGAAATAGGCGTAAGTTTTGCTACCAACCTGGAGGGTCTTGCAGCATCTAAAGCTGTCGAGCGAAGTCATGTCGGAGGTTTCCATTCCCGGCCGGGACATCGGCGCTGGTTCGGTCTAAGCTCTTAGCAAGACAAGACTTTTGTCGCTGGGGAGACTCGCGCCCGAATTCCATTAAGTTAACGCCATAACGGCGGGCTTATAAGGGCTTTTTGCGCCGGACGCCATATTTACGAGGGAACTTCCCAAAAATGTTCAGAATATCTGGGTTTTCCGCGGTCAGCATGGCTTTCCCGCCCACCGCGGGCAGGCTAGGGCACGCCTGATGCAGCTCAAAGCCGATAATCTGGTTTGCAGCCGGGGTGGGCGCGAGGTGTTTGCGGGCCTCAATTTCAGCCTGTCCGGAGGCGAAGCGCTGGTGGTGACCGGGCGCAACGGCGCCGGCAAATCCTCGCTGCTGCGCATGATCGCCGGGCTGGTGCACATCGCCGGCGGCCGGCTGGAACTCGACGGCGGCGAGGCCGATGCCTCGATCGGCGAGCAGTCGCATTATGTCGGCCATCAGGACTCGGTGAAGCCGTCGCTGACGGTGGGCGAAAACCTGAAATTCTGGGCGCGCTATCTTGGCGCCGGCGAGCGGACCATCGACTCCGCGCTGCAAGCGGTCGAGCTTGCCCCGCTTGCCGATCTGCCAGCGGCCTATTTGTCGGCCGGGCAGCGGCGGCGGCTGTCGATCGCGCGGCTGGTCGCCGTGCCGCGGCCGCTCTGGCTGTTGGACGAGCCAACCTCGGCGCTCGATGTGCCGTCGCAAAATCGGCTCGCCGATTTGATGCGCAGCCACCTCGCCGGCGGCGGCATGATCGTGGCCGCCGCGCACGGGCCGATCGGACTTGAACGCGCCCGCGAACTGAAAATAGGGCCGTCATGACCGCGTTCACCGCCATCGTGGTCCGCGACATGCGGCTGAGCATTCGCGTCGGCGGCGGCGCGCTGATGGGCGCGCTGTTCTTTCTGATCGTGGTGACCATGATGCCGTTCGCGCTCGGCCCCGACCTCGCTTTGCTGGCGCGCATCGGCCCGGCGATCCTATGGCTCGGCGCCTTGCTGGCGAGCCTGCTCGCGCTCGACCGGCTGTTCGCCACCGACCATGACGACGGATCGCTCGACCTCTTGATGATGGGCCGCATGCCGCTTGAGTTGGCGGTGGCGGCAAAAGCCATCGCGCATTGGCTGACCACCGCATTGCCGCTGATCGTGATCACGCCGGTGCTCGGCCTCATGCTTAATGTCGAACTGCGCGCCATGGGAACTGTGGCGCTGACATTGCTCGCCGGCACGCCGGCGCTCACCTTCATCGGGCTGATCGGCGCCGCGCTGTCGGTGGCGCTGCGGCGCGGCGGCTTGCTGCTGGCGGTATTGGTGCTGCCGCTCACTATTCCGGTGCTGATTTTCGGCGTCGCCGCGGCCAATGCCGCCATTGTCGGACCCGCGCCGTTCGGCCCACCTTTCACCATTCTTTGCGCCCTATCCTTGGCGAGCCTGGTGCTGGGGCCGGTCGCCGCCGCGGCGGCGCTTCGCCACGGCCTGGAATGATCGGTTTGCCAGTGAAAATACGGGTCGGCTGCATGATGCAAATCAAACCGATCGGGCCCGTAAACGGGCATGTTTTGCCGTCGGCCGCCATTGCCCGTGCCGGCGCGTCTGATTAAAAGGCTGCCGATGGCTGTGATCGATCTCGCCAACCCGACGCGCTTCCTGACGCTGGTCAACCGCGTGCTGCCCTGGCTGGCGGCGGCGACGGTTCTGCTGTTCGCATTCGGCCTCGCGCGCGCCATGAACGCGCCCGACGACTATCAGCAGGGCGCCACCGTCAAGATCATGTTCCTGCATGTGCCGGCGGCTTGGCTCAGCATGATGGGCTGGGGCCTGATGAGCGTCGCCGCGCTCGGCACGCTGGTCTGGCGGCACCCGTTGGCGGATGTGGCGGGCAAGGCGGCCGCGCCGATCGGCGCCGCGTTTACATTTATTTGCCTGGTCACCGGCTCGCTCTGGGGCCGTCCGACCTGGGGTACCTATTGGGTCTGGGACGCGCGGCTCACTTCGGTGCTGGTGCTGTTCCTGCTCTATCTCGGCGTGCTCGCGCTCTATTGGACCGCCGAGGATCCCGGCCGCGGCTCGCGCGCGGCGGCGGTGCTCACGCTGGTTGGCGCGGTCAACATTCCGATCATCAAGTTCTCGGTCGACTGGTGGAACACGCTGCATCAGCCAGCCTCGCTTATTCGCATGGGCGGCTCGGCCGTCGATCCGACCATCCTGTGGCCACTGCTGATCATGGCCGGGGCATTCACGCTGCTGTTCTTCACCTTACATCTCGCCGCTATGCGCAACGAAATCCTGCGCCGGCGCGTACGCGGCATGCGGATCATACAGGCGCAGGAGGTGCGCGCATGAATCTCGGACCGCATGCCGATTTCATCATCGCCGCCTATGCGGTGACGGTGTTCGTGGTGGCCGCACTGGTTGCCTGGGTCATTCTCGATTATTCGACGCAGCGCCGCATCCTCGGCGATCTCGAGGTGCGCGGCGTGACGCGGCGCTCACAGCGCAAGGACGACCGATGAGCTCGGCATCGAGCGAAAGCGCCGGCAAAAAGCGGCGCAACATCCTGGTGCTGCTGCCGCTCATCGCCTTTCTCGCGCTGGCGGCCTTGTTCCTGGTCCGGCTCTGGAGCGGCGATCCTTCGCACCTGCCGTCCGCGCTGATCGGCCGCCCCGCGCCGCCGACCGATCTGCCGCCGCTGGCCGGGCTCGAACGCGGCGGCAAGGCAATGCCGGGCCTGAGCAATGCGGCGTTCCAGGGCGAGGTGACGCTGGTCAATGTCTGGGCTTCCTGGTGCGTGCCCTGCGCCGACGAGGTGCCGTTCCTGGAGAAATTGTCGGCGGATAAGCGCATCAAGCTGGTCGGCATCAATTACAAGGATCCGCCCGACAATGCGCGGCGCTTCCTCAATCGCTACGGCAATCCGTTCGCCGCCGTGGGCGTCGACGCCAGCGGCCGCACCTCGATCGACTGGGGCGTCTATGGCGTGCCGGAGACCTATGTGGTCGGCCGCGACGGCACCATCGCCTACAAGCTGGTCGGGCCGGTTACCGCTGAGAACCTCGCCCAGGTGATCGAGCCGGAAATCGTCAAGGCCCTCAAGCCTTGAGACCGCTGCCTTTATCCAAGGTCTATCAATTGCTCGAGCCGGGCCCGGTCGTCCTGCTGACGACCGCGCGCAAAGGCCGCGCCAATGTCATGACCATGTCCTGGCACATGATGGTCGAGTTCGAGCCGCCGCTGGTGGCCTGCGTTTGCAGTAGTGCCAATTACAGCTTCGACGCGCTGCGCGCGACCGGCGAATGCGTGATCGCCGTGCCGGCGCGCAAGCTGGCGGCGAAAGTGGTGAAGGTCGGAAATTCGTCGGGCCGCGATCTCGATAAGTTCGCCGCGTTCGACCTGACGCCGCTCGCGGCCGAGCGCGTGGCGCCGCCACTCGTGGCGGAGTGTTTCGCCAATCTCGAATGCAGAGTCGCCGATCGGCGGCTGGTCAACCGCTACAACCTGTTCATTCTCGAAGTGCTCAAGGCCTGGACCGATCCTGCGCAAAAGAATCCGAAGACCATTCACCATCACGGCTACGGNNTCGGAAAAGATCATGCGCAAGAAATATGTTAGGGACGGAACTAATTCAGTCTGAATGGATCAGACTCTAGCACCTATTCCTTCCGCTCGACGCTGTATTTGTTGATCAGCGGCATTTGCAGCGCACCGAACAAGAACGTCAGCGGCACCACGCCGAACAATTTGAAGCTGACCCAGAAATCGGTGGTCTGCGTGCGCCAGACGATTTCGTTCGCGATGGCAAGCGCAAAGAAAAACAAAGCCCAGCGCCAGGTTAGCTTGCGCCAGCCTTCGTCGGTGAGATGAAACATCTGGTCGAACAGAATGCTCAGGAACGGCTTGTCCATCGCGAGCCCCGCCAGCAGCGTGCCACCGAACAGAACATAGATGATGGTCGGCTTGAGCTTGATGAACAGCTCGTCGTGCAGGACCAGCGTCAGCCCGCCGAACACCAGCACGATCACGGCGGTGACCANNGGCCCGATGTCGAGCACCAGCTTGAGGATGGGGTTGAGCTGCTTCTTTTCGGCCATGGTTCTTTCTTATTTTACGACTCCAGCCCAACTATGGCGCGCGCAAAATCACGCGCGGTGAAGGCGGCAAGATCTTCCACGCCCTCGCCGACGCCGATGAAGTGCACCGGCAGGCCGAAGCGGGCGGCAATCGCCACCAGGATGCCGCCGCGCGCGGTGCCGTCGAGCTTGGTCATCACCAAGCCGGTGACGCCCGCGATCTTGCCGAAGATTTCGACCTGATTGAGCGCGTTCTGGCCCACGGTCGCATCGAGCACCAGCAGAACGGCGTGCGGCGCCGCCGGTTCCACCTTGCGCATCACGCGCACCATTTTTTCCAGCTCGCTCATCAGCTCGGCGCGGTTCTGCAGGCGCCCGGCGGTATCGACCAGGACGATATCGACGCCTTGCGTCTTGGCGGCGCCGAGCGCGTCGAACGCCAGGCCCGCCGCGTCGGCGCCCGGCTCGCGCGCCATTACGCTCGCGCCAGCGCGTTCGCCCCAGATCTTGAGCTGATCGATGGCGGCGGCGCGGAACGTGTCGCCGGCGACCATCATGACGCTCTTGCCCTCGGAGCGGAATTTGGCGGCGAGNNTTGCCGATGGTGGTGGTCTTGCCGGAGCCATTGACGCCGGCGACCAGGATGATGAAGGGCTTGGCTGTCACCTCCAGCGGCTTCGCCACCGGCGCGAGAACTTTCTCGATCTCAGCGGCGAGCGCCGCCTTCACCTCGTCAAACGCGGTGCCTAGGTAGAAGCGGCCTTCGCTCAGTTCTTGGACGATGTGGCTGGCGAACTCGGGACCGAGATCGGCGCGGATCAATTCGCCTTCCAATTCCTCCACCGCCGCGGCATCGAGCTTGCTCTTCGACAGTTTGACAAGGGCGCCGCCGAGCGAGGACGACGTGCGCTTGAGCCCGCCGCTCAGGCGTTTCCACCAGTTTTCGCCTTGTGTGCTGTCGTTCATAGTGCGTCCTTGGCGCGCCCGTGATAGCCGTTTCGGCAAATCTTGGACAGTGACCATGACACCGGAAGAGATGCTTGCCCGCCTGCTCTACCGCGACGGGCTGATGCTGGTGATCGACAAGCCGGCGGGCTTCGCGGTGCATCGCGGGCCGAAGGGCGGCGAGAGCCTGGACGATCATTTCGACGCGCTGCGCTTCGGCCTACCGCGCGCGCCCGCGCTGGCGCACCGGCTCGACCGCGACACCACCGGTTGCCTGGTGCTCGGCCGCCACCGCAAGGCGCTCGCGCTGCTCGGCAAGCTGTTCAAGCAGGGCAAGATCGGCAAAACCTATTGGGCGGTGGTCGAGGGCATGCCCGCCGCCGAGGAAGGCCGCATCGATATTCCGCTTGGCAAACTCGATGAGCAGCGTGGCTGGTGGATGAAGCCCGACCCGCACGGAGCGCCGGCTGTGACCACATGGAAGGTGATGGGACGCGGCAGCGGTCTTACCTGGCTCGCGCTCGAGCCGCTGACNNATTGCGCCGAGATGGGCTGGCCCATTTTGGGCGACAATATTTACGGCCGCGCGCGGCGCGTGGGCGGTCCCGCGCTTCACTTGCACTCGCGCGAGATCGTAGTGCCGATTTCCAAAAACAGGCCGCCGGTCAAAACGACTGCTCCCGTGCCTGCTCACATGCGCGAGATGCTGAGCGCGTGTGGCTGGACCGGCGAAGAAGTTAGTAAAGCATCGCCTTGATCCGCTCCGGCGCTTCGCGGTCGTAGGTTTCGCCGCCGAGCTTGCCCTGGCTTACTTCCGCGATGATGGTGCCGGTGCTGGGCAGGCTCTTGCGGTCGATCTTCGACTTTTCGTCCCACAGCTTCGAACGCACGATTGCCTTCGAGCAGTGGAAAAAGATGGTCTCGATATGCACGATCAGCACGCTGCGCGGCAGCTTGCCGTTGACCGCGAAACTTTGCATCAGTTCGGGATCGATCGAGATCGAGGCGCGGCCGTTCACCCGCAACGTTTCGCCCACGCCGGGAATGAGAAACAGCAGCGCGATGCGCGGATCGCGCAGGATGTTGCGGTAGCCGTCGATGCGGTTGTTGCCGGGCCGGTCGGGGATGGCGAGCGTCTTGTCGTCGAGGATGCGTACGAAGCCGGGGGCGTCGCCCTTCGGCGAGCAGTCAAGCCCCTCCGGACCGCCGGTCGCCACCGCCGCGAACGGGGCGGCTTCGATCAGCTTACGATAGCCGCTGCTGATGTGGTCAATCTCCTTGACCACGGCGGGCCCGTAGGGCTGACCGTAAAGCGCTTCAAGCTGCTCGATGGTCGTCACCAGATGCTCGGCTGCGCTCATTTCCATTCTCCCTAGGCGGCCAACAGTTGCCGGCCGTCATGTCCCATCATCGTGAGATCGAGAATTGCACCCGGCTCGATCGGCGCCGCAAGCCGC
>PKXB01000024.1 GCA_003133345.1 Hyphomicrobiales bacterium
CCGTTCGCTTCCATGATAGTCTTGGTGATGAAAGCGGCGGCGTACGGCTCGTCATGCATCGGGTCGCGCGGATTGGAAGAGGTGCACCATTCCGTATAATAGATCGGACGGTTGCCAGCCCGCTTCCGCACCTCCCGCGTTTCGTCGCGCAAGACGCTACGCCGGCTTTTCGAAAGTTGCGCTTCGGTGTCGTCACCAGGCTGCCCGAAGGCGTCGGTCGGATAATGATGCGTGCTGATAAAGTCGGTCGGCAGTTGGCTTTTCGTACAAAACCCAATGAAATCGTCGATCCAGGCGTTTGCCGCGGTCGCTGGCCCTCCCACCTTCAGTTCACTATCGACCGATTTTATCGCCTCGGCGGTGTAGCGATAAAGCTTGAAATAATCGTCTTGTTTGCCGCTGCCGAAAGCGTTGAGATTCGGCTCATTCCAGACTTCAAAGAACCATTGGCGAACTTCGACCAGGCCATAGCGCTCGACCCAGTGGGCGACCAGCTTGCGGATCAACGTCGCCCATTGCGCGTAGTCCTTCGGCGGAGTGACATTGGCACGATAATGGAAAACCGTCTTATCGCCGGACGCCAAGATGCTGGGCATGAAGCTCAGCTCGACGAACGGCTTCATGCCGATCGAAAGCAGAAAGTCGAAGATCTGATCTGCATTAAAGAATGAATAGAAAAGAGTATCGCCTTCACCGATCAGCGTACCCATGTCGTCGCACAATAGGCCGTGCATTCGCACATGGCCGAATCCAAGCTCGTCGTGCGAGCGTCGCATTTGCGCCTGCCAGTCGACTCGTAACGCCAATGGGGCGTGGCAACTGCCGATGGTATGTTCCCAGAAATGCGGCAGGCTTGAAGCCGTACCGGCGATGTCGCAACTGAAATTCGCAGCCATGATCAAATTCTTTCAACCGTTCGCGGCCGCATCAGCAAACGTCCACAACCTACCGGTTGGATGAAGACGCGCTGCCGGCAGGCTGTCGTCGCCACGACGAAGCCGCTTGAAGATCGGCCGCTTCTCGTCTCCCGCAATTAGGAAGGCCGCGTTCCGGCTGCTTTCGAGCGCCGGATAGGTCAGCGTGATGCGCGCTTCTGGCTTGGCGCCAATGACTGCCGAAACCCACTTGTCGCGTTCCGCCAGCACCGCGTTGCCTGGGAACAACGAGGCTGTATGGCCATCTGAACCGAGTCCAAGAAGATTCACGTCGAACAGTGGTCGAGCTGGATCAAGACGCTCCGCACCGTAGAAGGATTTGAGTTCATCTTCATAGGCGGAGGCTGCTGCGTCAGGGCCAAGCCCTTCGGTCGGAATGGGATGGATGTTTGTGGCGGGGATCGGTGCGTGCGACAATAGCGCCACGCGCACCATGCGGTAGTTGCTGAGCGCGTCATTGTGCGGCACGAATCGCTCGTCGCCCCAGAACCAGTGCGTTCGCGCCCAGGGAAAGCGACCGCGATAAGGCGGTTCAGCCAGATGCTCATAGAATAGCTGCGGGGTTGAACCGCCGGACAGGCAGACTGCAAAAGTGCCGTCCTTTGCGTTCGCCAGTTCGATCATCCATTCCGCGACTCGGCGCGCCATGGTCTCTGGATCCGAGAGAATTTCCAGTTTGGCTTTGAGCGGACCCGTCATAAGCGCGCCCTCGCGGCCAACGGGCGGTGGGCGTTACGGATGGCGGCGATCGCGGCCGCATAATTATCCGATCTGAAGATCGCAGATCCGGCAACAATGGCGTTCGCACCCGCCTCGATCGCCTGCCCGGCGGTTTCGCGATTTTCGCCGCCGTCAACCTCAATGAACGGATCGAGGCCGCGTGCTTCGCATAGCTGCCGCAAACTGCGGATCTTGGGCAACATCTTCGGCAGAAATTTCTGCCCGCTGAAGCCGGGATTTACGGTCATAACAAGAACTACATCGCAGAGATACAGTACGTGTTCGATCAATTCAATCGGGCTCGCCGGGTTTAGCACCACACCGGCCTTCTTGCCGAGGTCGCGGATTTGCGACAGCACACCGTGGAGATGGGTCGTCGCCGACGACTCCGCCGGCACGAGCAGATGATCGGCGCCGGCCTCGGAAAATGTCGTGAGATAGCGCTCCGGCTCGACGATCATGAGGTGCACATTGAGCGGCTTCTGTGTGTGGCGTCGCACCGCTTCAACAATCACCGGTCCGAACGTGATATTCGGCACAAAGCGACCATCCATGACATCGATATGGATCCAGTCGGCGCCGGCTGCATCGACGGCGTGAACCTCGTCGGCGAGATGCCCGAAATCCGCCGACAAGATCGACGGCGCAACGACAATCGACTTTTGCAAATTTTCCTTCGCCCGGGCCGTCATGGTCGCTCGCCTTTCGACGCGTCTGAAGTTGCCACCGCTCCCGAGGTTGATTTATGACCGCAAGCCCTGCCTTGCCGCTCCTCCAACTGACGCACGATCTCCGCGACGATCTCGGCTGGCCTGCCGCCGACGTCGACGGTGAGCGGATGCTCGTCTGGCGTCGGCTCCTGCAGCGTCGCAAACTGGCTGTCGAGTAGGGCCACCGGCATGAAGTGCTCATGCCGCGCAGCCATGCGCCTGTGGATGAGGTCGTGCGATCCTTTGAGGTAGACCAGCGTTACGTCTGAGCGATCACCGATGATGATGTCGCGGTAAGCCCGCTTCAGCGCCGAGCAGGTGAGCACGCCGGATTCGCCGCGCGCTCGCCAGCCGTCAATTTCCTCGCCGATCTTTCGCAGCCAAGGTAACCGGTCGGCATCCGTCAGCGGCATTCCACTGTGCATTTTCTCCACATTCGCGGCTGGGTGCAGATCATCGCCCTCCTGGAATTGGCAGCCGAGTGCGGCCGAGAGCAGGACCGAGACCGTGGTCTTGCCCGATCCCGAGACGCCCATGACAACGGCGATCACCGGCTTGACTATGGTAGTCGAGAGAGCTGGTGACCACATGCGCTGTGGCTGGCGATCAGGCGGCATCATGCGCTCCTTGGTGGTTGCGAGTCATGCAGCAGCCCGGCATAGAACAAACTTCCGCACTGCATTGGCGAAGCCTTCCTGTTCGTTACTGTCGGTCACTGCGCTCGCCTGTGCCTTCACCTCATCGCTGGAATTGCCCATGGCGATGGAAAATCCGCTTTTGCAAAACATAAGGACATCATTCGGCATGTCGCCAAACGTGGCGATCTGTTCGGGCGGAATGTTCAGAAGCCTGGAAAGGGTGGCGACGACTGCCCCCTTATTCGCCTGCGGGTGGGTTACGTCGAGGTAGTAGGGCTGAGAGCGCGCCGCACTCGCCTTTTCACCCAGGGTCGTCTGCGCAAGCTTTTCGCAGGCGGCGACTAAGTCGAGATCGTCGGAGATGCCGACGATCTTTACCGCGTGCGCGAGATGAGCGTCCGTAAACGCCGCCACGACTTGGGCGTCAAATTTCACCGTCCATGCCTCGCGGGCCACATGCGGCGCGTCCAGCTTACGGATCAACCACTCGTCGGCCGTATAGACCCAAGCGTCCAGCCCCTGATTGAGGATGAGCTCTACGGTTTTCTTGGCTATCACCGGATCGAGCGTTCGGCTCTCTATCTCCGAGAGGTCGGGATGGACAAATACGCCGCCGTTAAAGCCTGCGATCGGCGTCCGCAAAGCGAGCGGCTCGATCAGCATTGCCATCCCACGGGGCGGCCTGCCGCTGGTAATCGCAAAGGCGATGCCGGCTGCGGCAAGCGCCTTCACGGCGTCCTCCGCACGCGAGGTCAGCACCTTGTCTTTAGTGAGAAGCGTGCCGTCGACATCGGCGAGCACAAGCGAAATCTTTGATGCAGTAAGATCTGGCTTGATCATGCGCGGCCTGTCGCATGAACGCTCGCAACTTGTACATTCGAACGATCGCTGCTCAGGATGAACCGTTCGACCGCATTGGCGAAGCCATCGTCGTGATTGCTGTCAGTCACGAAGTTCGCGGCCCGCTGAACCGCCGGACTGGCGTTGTCCATGGCAATGCTGAGACCGCTTCGCTCGAACATCGCGACGTCATTTCCGCCGTCGCCAATGACGGCGATCTCCGCCAGTGGAACCCCCAACAGCCTCGCAATCTCCGACAACGCGACGCCTTTGTTGGCGAGTGGGTGGGTGATATCGAGATAGTAAGACTGCGAGCGCGCCACGGTGGCCTGATCGGCAAGCGCGGCACGCACATCGCGCTCACGCTGCGCGAGAAATTCGAATTCCTTGCTGACGCCAACGATCTTATTGGCGGCATCGAGGCTTTGTCCAAAATTGTCGACCAGTGTCGGTTGGAACCCAACAGTGCGCTCCTCAAACCGGACATATGGCTCGTCACAATCGCGCACCAACCAATCCTGCCCACTGAAAACCCAGACTTGCACATTGTGCGCGTCGAGCAGACTAACGGCGCAGCGAGCGACCTCAGGCGACAGCAGACGCTCGGTAATGACGGTTAGATCGCGCGTCGCTATTACTCCGCCATTAAAGCCGCACACCGGTGTCGTGATTCCCAAAGGCCGGAGCAGCATGCCCAAGCCGCGAGGTGGTCGGCTGCTGATGATTGCAAATTTGATACCGCATGCGTGAAGCTTTGCCACCGCCGCCTGGGTGCGCGCGGTCAAGACCTTGTCGTCGGTGACTAAGGTACCGTCGACATCCGAGACAAGTGTCGAGATTTTTGGTGAAACATTCCGAGGGGATGGCGTCATTGCGATTTCACGGCGCCGGCGCCGTTGACGGGGCGCCAGTGTCGGCCATCACGTGCCAAAAGCGCGTCCGCCTCGCTCGGTCCTGCACTTCCCGCAGGATAAACCGGCAGATCTGCCGCCCCCTTCTTGGCCCAAGCATCGAGCACCGGCTGCACGATGCGCCAAGTCTGTTCCACCATATCGGCGCGCATGAATAAAGTGGGGTCGCCGATCATGACATCGTAGAGAAGCGTCTCGTATCCAACATTAGGTTCCTTCAAAAACCAATCATCGTAGCGGAAGTCCATCTTAACGGCGGCGAGATCCACCACTG
>PKXB01000058.1 GCA_003133345.1 Hyphomicrobiales bacterium
CTTGGGTTCGGAGGTCTTGGGCCCGGAGGTCTTGGCCTCGGGTGGCTTATCGGTTTTGTCGGGTTTTACGGATTTGGTCTCGCCGGATTTGGGCTCGGCCTTTTTCTCGTCGCCCTTGGCCTTCTCGTCGCCCTTGCCCGTGCGCTTGGTCGCGCCCGTGCGCTTGCCCGGCGCCGGCGGAGTGCCGAACGATTCCAGATAGGTGGCAATGATGGCCGCCGATTCGCGGCTGGACGTGTAATGCTCGCGCAGGAAGCCGGACAGGCCGAGCGGGCCGCCGGACTTGCGCAGGGCCTGGGCGCTCTTGTGGCAGAGGGTGCAGTTCGAGGCGAACAGCTGCGCGCCGGACTTGCCCGAATCTAGGTTTTCCTGCGCCCCGGCCGGTGCTGCGGCCAGGCTACCGACGACACCAAAAATGCACGCTACACGACGCCAAAACCCCGACATTCGATATCCTGCCTCTTCTTTTCACGACTCCGCCAGCCGCCAACTATTACCTGATATTCGTGCCGGTGTGAGCCACATAACAACGGCCAATAAGCTGGCCGCCGTGTATAAGAATCCCTAATTTATGGCATTGCTGCGAATATTGATCTTTGGTTTAATTGATAGAGATCAACGGGTTTTGATCGGCGGCATCGTAGGAAAAATATAGCGTCGCGAGTAGCTCGACCTGACGGAGGCGGCCGATGGACCGCTTGCTTCGGTTTCTGCTCAAGACCTTTGTCCAGCGAGGAACATTCAGGGTTACCACCTCGCGCGGAACGGTCTTAACCTTCGGCGATGGGACCGGCCAGCCGGTATGGGTGCGCTTTGCCACCCGCGCGGCCGAGTGGGGAATTCTCCTCGATCCCGAGCTCAAATTCGGCGAGTCCTATATGAACGGCACGTTCGTGGTCGAGCGGGGCTCGATCGCCGACGTTCTTGCCATCATGCTTGGCCAGAATTCCGACGTTCCGCACTGGGCGCGGCCGCAGGGGCTGCTGCGCTTTCTTAACCGCCGTTTGCAGCAGTTCAATCCGCGCCGGCGCGCGCGCAACAACGTGGCGCATCATTACGATCTTGATGGCCGGCTCTATTCGCTGTTCCTCGACGCCGACCGGCAATACAGCTGCGGCTATTTCGAGAGCCCCGAGCAGTCGCTCGACGACGCCCAGATCGCAAAGAAGCGGCATCTCGCCGCCAAGCTGCTGCTCGCCCGCGACCACCACGAGCGAGACTTGCGCGTGCTCGACATCGGCTGCGGCTGGGGCGGGCTCGGACTTTATCTTGCCGAGGTCGCCGGCGCCGACGTGACCGGGGTCACGCTGTCGCAGGAGCAGCACGCCATCGCCAACGAACGCGCCGCGGAAAAGGGCGTGGCCGAACGGGCCCGCTTCAACCTGCAGGACTATCGCGACGTCGCGGGACCATTCGACCGCATCGTGTCGGTCGGCATGTTCGAACATGTCGGCATCAACCATTACGAGACGTTCTTTCGCAAGAGCGCGCAATTGCTCAACGATGACGGCGTGATGGTGCTGCATTCGATCGGCCGCTCGGAAGGTCCGAACGCGACCAGCCCATGGATCGCGAAATATATTTTTCCCGGCGGCTACATCCCGTCGCTGTCGGAGGTGCTGCCGCACATCGAGAAAGCCGGGCTGCTGGTCACCGACATGGAAATCCTGCGTCTGCATTACGCCGAGACGCTCAAGCAATGGCGCGACCGATTCCTCGCCCACCGCGAGCAGGTCGAGCGCATCTACGATCGGCGCTTCGTGCGGATGTGGGAGTTCTATCTGGCCGCGTCCGAAATGTCGTTCCGTGAGCAGGACTTGATGGTATTCCAGGTCCAGCTCACCAAGCGGCAGGACGTGGTGCCGATGACGCGGGACTATATCGGCCGCGAGGAGCGCCGGCTGCGCGGCGCCGAAGGCGAGCGTCACCCGCCGCTGCGGCTCGCCGGCGAGTAGACGGCCGGCGCCAGTACTGTGTCGATCATAGGACCGTCAAGCCTCATCGAAAGGCCACACACGCTATTTTCATCAGCAGTGATTAGCGTGGACAGCGGCGATTAATTGCCAGCCGGCCATCGCGTAATGCCCTGAGCGGTGTAAGCCAAGGTCAATCAAAGTTTCGTCAAATTGACGGAACAAGGAATGTCATGGCGCCGCTCGAATCAGTTGCCCGCAAGCCGGTCGAAGAAACTGCCCAAAACTTTCGTTCCGCTCCGCACAATATCGAGGCGGAACAGGCGCTATTGGGCGCGATCCTGGTCAACAACGAGGCCTTCTACCGGGTCTCCGATTTCCTCAATCCGGAGCATTTCTTCGAGCCGATTCACCAGAAAATCTATCAGCTTGCGCGCGATCTGATCCGCGCCGGCAAGGTGGCGACCCCGGTCACGCTGAAGACCTTCATCGGCGCCGACATCGATATCGGCGGCATGACGGTGAGCCAGTACCTGGCGCGGCTGGCCGCCGAGGCGACCACCATCATCAATGCCGAGGACTACGGTCATACCATCTACGACCTGTCGATCCGCCGCGCGCTGATCATCGTCGGCGAGGACATGGTCAACGTCGCCTTCGACGCGCCGGTCGATTTCTCGCCGCGCAACCAGATCGAGGACGCCGAGCGCCGGCTGTACGAGCTGGCCGAGACCGGGCGCTACGACGGCGGTTTCCAGCGTTTCGCCCAGTCGCTCACCACCGCGATCGACATGGCGGCGCACGCCTTCCAGCGCGACGGTAAGCTTTCCGGCGTCGCCACCGGGCTCGACGAACTCGACCGCATGATGGGCGGCCTGCAGCCGTCCGACCTGATCATCCTCGCCGGCCGTCCCGGCATGGGCAAAAGCGCGCTGGCCACCAATATCGGCTACAACGTCGCGCGCGCCTGGCGCGGGGAAGTGCGCGCCGACGGGCACACGGTCACCGCCAATGGCGGCATCGTCGGCTTCTTTTCGCTGGAAATGTCGGCCGAGCAGCTCGCCACCCGCATCATCGCCGAGCAGACCGGCATTCCGTCGCACCAGATCAGGCGCGGCGGCATCAGCGAGGCCGAGTTCGAGCGCATCAAGGACCACTCGATCGAATTGCAGAACTTGCAGTTCTTCGTGGACGAAACCGGCGGCTTGTCGGTGGCCCAGCTCGCCGCCCGCGCGCGCCGGCTCAAGCGCCAGCGCGGCCTCGACCTGCTGATCATCGACTATCTGCAACTGCTGCAGGGCTCGACCCGCCGCTCGGCGGAAAACCGCGTGCAGGAAATCACCGAGATCACGACCAAGCTCAAGGCGCTCGCTAAGGAGCTCAACGTGCCGGTGCTGGCGCTGTCGCAGCTCTCGCGCCAGGTGGAAAGCCGCGACGACAAGCGCCCGCAGCTTTCCGATTTGCGTGAATCAGGCTCGATCGAACAAGACGCCGACGTGGTGCTGTTCGTATTCCGCGACGAGTACTATCACCAGATGCGCAAGCCGCTGGAGACCAACCGCGAGAAATTCGCGGAATGGCTGGCGGAGGGCGAAAAGGTGCACGGCCGGGCCGAGATCATCATCGGCAAGCAGCGCCACGGCCCGACCGGCACGATCGAACTGCAATTCGAAGGCGCCATCACGAAATTCTCGACCTTGGCGAAGCCCGACCATCTGCCAGAGCGGATCGGGTAAGGCGCGCGGTTCCCGCATGGAACCCCCGCATCGGGGCGTGGGCGCCAACCAGACACGCGGGATGGTTGAAACGATCCGCGTAAGAACTTAAGCTCATCACATCACAGCCAAAGAGCGCGCCGTCAGCGCGCCGGCCCAGGGAGAACAGCATGCGTAAATCTCTGCTCGCAGCAGCCGCCGCAGGCGTGGCAACGCTCGGACTTTGGGCCTCGCCAAGCATCGCGCAAGACGATACCGATCAGAAATTCGGCACAGTCCATTTCGCCACCTCTTGCAACGAGACGGCGCAGCGGCGATTTGACCGCGCCATGCGGTACCAGCATTCGTTCTGGTACAAGGCATCCAGGGAAATATTCGAGGAGACGCTCAAGGCCGATCCGACCTGCGGCATTGCCTATTGGGGCATGGCGCTCGGGCTGCTCGACAATCCGCACAACCCGCCACCTGCGCCCAACCTGCCGCTCGGCCTAGCCGCTATTCAGGCGGCGAAAGCCACGGGCGCCAAGTCGCAGCGCGAGCGCGACTACATCGACGCTCTGGCGGCCATGTATGTCGATTACGACAAGATCCCCCATGGGGCTCGCGTGCAGTCCTACCTCAAGGCGATGGAAGCGCTGGCCGCAAAATATCCCGACGACGACGAGGCGCAGATCTTCTACGCGATCACGCTGAACGTCGCGGCCTCGCCGACCGACAAGACTTACGCCAATCAACTCAAGGGAGCGGCCATCCTGGAGGCGATCAACAAGCGGCAGCCCCGGCACCCGGGTGTCGCTCATTATCTCATTCACCTCTATGACTCTCCTGCGCTCGCGGAGAAAGGGATCGACGCCGCCCGGCGCTACTCCAAGATCGCGCCGGCTGCGCCGCATGCGCAGCACATGCCCTCGCATATCTTCACCCGCGTCGGACTCTGGAAAGACTCGATTGCGGCCAATATTGCCTCCGTGCAAGCGGCCAAGGCGGAAAAGTCGCCCGGTGATCAGATGCACGGGCAGGACTATTTGGTCTACGCCTATCTGCAACTCGACCAGGATAAGAACGCGCGCGCCGTCATCGACGATATGGCTGTGAGCACTTTCGGTCCGGATGCATTCGCTGGGCATTTCGCGGCTGCCGCCTCACCGGCGCGCGACATGGTGGAACGCGGCGATTGGAAAGGCGCGGCGCAGCTTCAAGTCCGTCCGAACAAATTTCCCCATGTCATGGCGATCACGTATTTCGCCCGCGCGCTCGGCGCGGCGCGCTCCGGCAATCCGGACACTGCCAAGGCCGATATCGCAAAGCTTGCCGAAATGCGTGACAAGCTGACGGCGGACAAGGTCGGCTATTGGCCGCAGATCGTCGACATCCAGCGCCAGATCGCTACCGCCTGGCAGCTCTATGCCGAGGGCAAATATGATGACGCGCTCAAAGCGATGAGCGCGGCCGCCGACGCCGAAGACAAAACCGAGAAGTCGCCGGTCACGCCGGGCCCGCTGATGCCCGCGCGCGAGCTCTACGGCTATATGCTGCTCGATCGCGGCATGGCCAAGGAGGCGCTGGCGGCGTTCGAGGCGACCATGGCGAAGGAGCTCAACCGCTTCAACGGATATGCCGGTGCGGCGAAAGCTGCGCAGGCGCTCGGCGACAAGGCGAAAGCGAAGGCCAACTATGAAAAACTGGTTGCGCTCGCCAGCACGGGTGATAACGACCGCCCGGTGCTGGCCGAGGCGAAGGCGTTCGTCGCAAGCAACTAGGACAAACGGCGCAAACGATCGCGGCCGCTGACGCGATGAAAAGAACCACCGTCCTTGCCGCTGTCGTCGCCTTCGGGCTGGCCGGTGCGCTGGCGGTTTTCGGTTTGCCGCTGCCGGACCGCGGCGGGGCCGTGGCACCGCCCAGCCATCCGGTTTGGGCCGAGGTGCAATGGCCCTTCGCGATGGACGAATGGGGCAAGGGCAAAGCGTTTCGGTGCACGGCGGCCGACTGCGGCGCTGAGATCAACCTTTATATCCGGGCCAAGATCGGCTTCTGCAATTGCACGACCGGTGTAGCCGATGACGACGAGCTCAATCGCCTGAGCGACTTCAATCTGATGGGCGACAAGCCTTCGGTTTTGGGGCCGGGCCACTCGATCGCTGTGGCGTGGATGAAGGGCCGCAGCCGGTCTTACACGGTCGCCGGTGCCTTTCGCGCGGGACAATCAGCACTGGCGGTTGCTTTCAACGATCATTGCGACGCCATCGTCGCCACCGTCGTGGTCGCGCACGATCGGCCGGCGATCATCGAGCCCAGCGTCATCGAATTCCTCAACAACAAGACCATCCTGCACTGGGCCGAGGTAACGCTTGGTCTGTAACACCGGTGCCCCGCCCCGCATGGACGCCCCGCGCGCGGGCGGCTAAACCCTAGCCCATGACCGAGGCCGAACCCGCAGTTGAGCAGGACTTGAGCCCGCCGGACGACGGCCGGGCGGACAAGCTCGTCACCGCCGGCCCGCCGGCGGCGCAAGCGGGCGGCGTCCTCACCGTCGATCTCGCGGCCATTGAAGCCAACTGGCGCTCGCTTGGCCACCGCGTCATGCCGGCGGAATGCGCCGCCGTGATCAAGGCCGACGGCTATGGCTGCGGCATCGAAAAAGTCGCGGCCGCATTGGCCAAAACCGGCTGCAAGACATTTTTCGTCGCCGATCTCGCCGAGGCGCGGCAGGTGCGGAACGTCGCGCCTGACCCGGCGATTTATGTGCTCAACGGGCTGCTGTTGGGGACCGCGGGATCTTACGCCGATATCCGCGCGCGGCCGGTGATCGGCAGCATGGTCGAGCTGGCGGAATGGGACGCCTTCGTGTCCGTCAACCAGTGGCACGGCGGCGCCGCGCTGCATGTGGACACCGGGATGAACCGGCTTGGCATCTCGGTCAACGAGGCGGCCGCGCTGGCGCCGCGCATCCGCTCCGAGAACCACGGCATCACGCTGCTGATGAGCCACCTGGCCTGCGCCGAGCAGCCGGAGCATCCGCTCAACGAGCGCCAGATCAGCGTGTTCCGCGAGGTGCGCATGCTCTATCGCGGCATCCCCTCCTCGCTGGCCAATTCGTCCGGCATTTTCCTCGGGCAAGCCGCCCATTGCGACATGGTGCGCCCGGGCGTCGCGCTCTACGGCGTCAATCCGATCCCGGGGCAGAGCAATCCGATGCGCCCGGTGATCGAATTGCAGGCGCGCATCGCGCAGGTGCGCACCGTGCCGCGCGGCGAGACCGTCGGCTACGACGCCGCCTGGACCGCCAAGCGCACCACCCGCATTGCCGTTGTCGCGGTCGGCTATGCCGACGGCTATCTGCGCGCGGCCAGCGCCTCCGACGAGGCGCCGGGCGCCGACGCTATCGTCGCCGGCCAACGCTGTCCGCTGGCGGGACGGGTGTCCATGGATCTGCTGGCGATCGACATCACCGATCTGCCTGATGGTGCCGCCCGGCGCGGCGATCTGGCGACGCTGATTGGCGGCGAGATCACCGTCGATGACCTCGCCAAGGCCGCCGGCACCATCGGCTACGAGGTGCTCACAAACCTGGGGCGCCGGTACCACCGGGTTTACCGGGCGGAGTGAGAACTTAAGCTTTCGGCCGGCTTTTCCCCTCAAGCGACAGATTTTGGTAACAATGTTCTTGTAATGTTCTCATGGCCCTTTTAGGCTGAGAACACCGATTTTCACTGCTATTCCCAAGGGTTTCCCATGTCCAAACGCAGTCTCTCCTTCATCTGCCAGAACTGCGGG
>PKXB01000231.1:0-3863 GCA_003133345.1 Hyphomicrobiales bacterium
CATGTGATGAGCGGGGGCGCGCCGCAGGAAGTGTTCGCGCTGCTCACGCCGAAATTCGAACAACAGACCGGCAACAAGGTGAAGTTCACCTATGCGGTCATCACGGCGCTGCGCGAGAAACTCGCCGCCGGGGAAAAGGCCGACGTGCTGGTGATGCCGGTGCCGCTGCTCGACGGTTTCGTCAAGGATGGCAAGCTGCGCGCCGACAGCCGCGCCACCTTCGGCAGCGTCGGGATCAGCGTGGTCGTGAAAGAAGGCGCAGCGCGGCCGGATATCTCGACCAAGGAAAAATTCCGCGCGGCCATGCTCGCCGCCCGCTCGGTGGTTCATGCCACGCCGGGAAAGACGCCGAGCGGCACCCACATGGGCAAGGTGTTGGAGCAGCTCGGCATCGCCGACGCCATGGCCAAGAAGGTCATTCACAAGCCGGCGCTCGACGGCGGCGTGCAGTTGGTTGCTGGCGGCGAGGCCGACATCGGCATTTATCCGGCGAGCGAAGTCGCGCACGTCAAGGGGCTGACCATTGTCGGCCCGCTGCCGGCGGGCATCGACCTCAACATCGTTTATGGCGGGGCGGCGCTCGCCGACAGCGCGGCGCCGGACGCGGCAGCGGCGTTCGTGAAATTCATGGCCGCCCCGGAAAACCGCGGCGCCTGGAAAGACGCCGGCTTCGATCCGCCCGAAAAGTAATCTTTGGCCTCCGCAGCTATTTGCGTGGCGGAATCTGGATCAACTCGGCGATCTGCTCTTTGGTCAGCGGCTCCGAGATGAATTTCAGGTTGACCGCTTCCGGCAGCAGCGTGTCGAGCCCGTGAATGGCATCGGGATCGATCAGGCTTTTGGGGAAGAAGTCGTCGCGCACGCGCTTGGCCATGGCCGGCGATATGCGGGCGAATTCGGAATAGTCGGCCAGCACCTGCGGATTGCTCGAATACATGTAGTCGATGGATTCGCGATAAGCCTGCATGAAGCGCTCGATCACCGCCTTGCGGCTCTTCAATGTTTCGGCATTGGCCACCATCACGCGAATGGTCTGCCCACGCACCAGCGCGGCGTCGGTCGCACGCGCGACCAGATGGATCTTGCCTTCATCCATCTCCTTCAGCCCGAACGGGGGCGCCGCCCAGCCGACATCGACCTGGTCGGTCATCACGGTTGTCAGCGTCGAGCTCGGATTGCCCGTCGACTGCGGCTTGGCGGTGAGCTTGAACTCGTCGATGAAGGCGCGCACCACGCTGTGGGTGGAGGAGCCGTTGGTGGAATAGGCGATGGTGTGGTCGTTGGCGTCCTTCAGCGTCTTGATCGCCGGGTTCTTGGCATACCAGTAGTCGGCAGCTCCCGTCGCTTCCGCGCCGATGATGCGCACCGGCGCGCCCTTCGCATAGGCCGCCATGGCGCCGAGCGTGCCGACCGCGAGCCCGACGTCGACGCTACCGGAGATGACGGGCTGCAACGTCTCGCCGCTGCCGGAGGTGTAGATCATCTCGAGCTGGATGCCGTGCTTCTTGAAGATGCCAGCCGTGTCGCCGAGTTGGCAGATGGCGGTGTCCCAGTTGCCGCGCTGGCCGATGGTGAGCTTGACCAGGTCGTCGGCGGCGGCGGGATGAACGAACGCGACCGCGGCCATCGCCACCACGCCTGCAATATGTCGGATGTGTTTCATGTTTCGCTCCTATTTTGCAAATACTCAGAGCCGCTTGATGGAATGCAGGCCGCCGAAGCGGCCGACCAGCGCATTGGCGCCGATCGCCAGCACGAACAGCACGATCAGATTGGCATACATGCGCGGCATGTCGAACACGGAATAAGCGTTGATGATGAGGAAGCCGATGCCCTTGTTCGAGAGCTTGGTCTCGGCGAGCAGCGTGCCGATCAGCGCCACGCCGAGGCCGAGCCTTATGCCGTTGATGATCGGATGGCGCATCGCCGGCAGATAGATTTTCGTCACCATCTGCCAGCTATTGGCGCGGAAGCTGTTGCCGACGCGGATCAGCACGCGGTCGATCTGGTGCATGCCGGCGGCGACGCTGAGCGCCACCGGAAAGAAGCACGACAACGTGCCGAGCGCGACTTTGGATTCGGGGCCGACGCCAAACCACATGATCATGATCGGGAAGAAGATGATTTTGGGCGTCGGCCCGAGATAGTAGATATAGGATTCGAATGCCTTCGACAGGAACCGGTTGGCGCCGAGCACGATGCCGACCGCCAGGCCGGATAGCCCGCCGATCGCCAACGCCGCGCCGATCTCGGCCGCCGTGACGCCGAGATTGAAATAATAGTCGCCGCTGGTGAACAGGCTGGTCAAGGCGTGGCCGATTGCGAGCAGCGAGGGCACCACGTCGCGATAGAGCCAGCCGGAATGGGAAAGGAATTCCCAAACCGCCATTACGGTGAGAATAATTGCAAGGCGCAGCAGCGTCACCGGGCTTAAAGCCGGCGCGGCAACCGCGGCTCGCCTCAGTCGACCGGTCTCAGCCATCGCTCGGCCTTTTCCAGCGCCATGAAGAACACAATGCTCACCAGGATCACGAAGCAGATCGCCGCATAGGTGCCGGCGAGATCGTAGCGCTCGGCCAGCTCGTTGATGAGCTGGCCGAGGCCGCCGAAATTGATCAGGAACTCGACGCCGACGATATTGATCAGCGCGAAGATCAGCCCGAGCCGGAGCCCCACGAAGATCGTCGGCAGCGCCGCCGGGAACAGGATTTTCCAGAACTGCTGCGTGGCGTTAAGATTGAAGCTGCGGCCGACATTGACCAGTACCTTGCGGGTGCCGGCGATGCCCTCGATGGTCTTCAGGATCACCGGCGGCAGCGCGGCGAAGAACCCCATCATGATGATGGTCCAGGCGTTGCGCCCGAAGATCACCAGGAACAGCGGATACATCAGCACGATCGGCGCCGAGGCCATGGCGGCGACCCAGGTCTCGCAGGCGTGCTGCAACAGGTTGAAGCGGTGCATCAGCACGCCGCCGGCGACGCCGAACACCGTNNTCCTCGACGATCACCCGGCCGAAGCTGCCGATGATTTCCGAGGGCGGCGGCACGATGAAGCGGTTGACGACGCCGATCTGGATGAGAATTTCGACCGCCAGCAGGAAGGCCGCGAGCGCGCCGAGGCCCACCGTCGCGGCGGCAAAATTGCTGGGCCGTGCGCGTCTTGCGGGCGCGGCGGCGGTCACGACGATGGACCTTCGTGATGCAGCACGTGAGCTTCCTCGTCGCGCATGCCGCGGCTCGCCTCTTCGCGCAGGTCGTTCCAGATTTGCGCGACGTAGCGGCCGAACGCCGCGCTGGTGACGACCTCCGAGGTCCGCGGGCGCGGCAGATCGATATCGACGATGCGCTTCATCTTGCCGGGCCGGTAGGTCATCACCAAAATGCGGTCGGACATCTGCACCGCTTCGGTGATGTTGTGGGTGATCAGCAGCGTTGTCTGTTTCAGCTGCTGCTGGATTTGCAGCACCTTGTCGCCGAGCAGCAGCCGCGTCTGCTCGTCGAGCGCGGCGAANNGCTGGCGCATGCCGCCGGAGAGTTCGCCGGGATAGCGGTTCTCGAAGCCATCGAGGCCGACCATTCCGATGAAATGGCGCGCGCGCTCGGCGCGTTTGGCCTTCGCCATGCCGACCAGCTCGAGCGGGAAGGCGACATTGTCAATCACCGTGCGCCAGGGAAAAGTGGATTCCTCCTGGAACACCATGCCGATCGATTGGTGCGGACCGGAAATGGTTTCGCCGGCGACGCTGACCACACCCTGATGATGACTGAGCAGCCCGCCGATCACGTTGAACAAAGTCGATTTGCCGCAGCCCGAGGGGCCGATGACCGAGAGGAATTCTCCCGGCCTGACCTTGAACGACA
>PKXB01000231.1:3886-4498 GCA_003133345.1 Hyphomicrobiales bacterium
TCGCTCTTGCGCGTCATCGCCGCGGTCATGGTGGCAGTGTAGCCCGGTTCCACCCGCACATCGACCACCGCCGCGTGGCCTGCGTCCACTGCCGCGATAGCCTGCGCGAAGGTGGCCCCGAGATCGCCGTTCGCCGTGATAGGGCCGAAGCCTTGCGCGCCTTGTGCGCGCGCGATGCCGGCAATGTCGATATCGGGCTCGGAAATGCGCTGGCCGACCCAGCGGTTCTCGACCGGGCGGTTGCGCATGCGGGCGACGCGCTCCTGGTGCAGCTCGTCGTTGAAGAACGAGCGATTGTTGGCCACCACGATCAGCAGCGGAATGCGGTAATGCGCCGCCGTCCATAATGCAGTGACGCCCATCATGAAATCGCCGTCGCCGCACACTGCTACGGCCAAGCGGCCGGAGCCTTTGAGCGCGAGCGCGGCGCCGACCGAAATGCCCGGTCCGCCGCCGACGCCGCCGCCGCCGTCGGAACCGAGATAGTCGAGCGGGTGGCGGAACGGCCAGCTGGCGCCGTTCCACGACAATGTGACATGGGTGAGGGAGGCGGGGCGGTCGCCGACCGCGCGGCGCAGCGCATCGGCCAGATGATCGACGGTGAGCTTGCCG
>PKXB01000034.1 GCA_003133345.1 Hyphomicrobiales bacterium
CGTCGCCAAATTCGATGGCGGTCTGCTGTCGTCCGATGGCGGAGTACTGCTGTTGCGCAAGGTCGAGCAGCGCCTTCGCGTCGCCGATCGGCTCGCCGCCTGCATCGACGATCCGCGCGCGCCCGATCAGATCACCCATCCGCTCGCCGACATTATCCGTTTCCGGCTCCTGATGATCGGCGCCGGCTACGAAGACGGCAATGACGCCAGTTCTCTCCGCAGCGATCCCATGTTCAAGATGGCGCTCGATTTGTCGCCGTCCGATCGCGAACTGTGTTCGCAGTCCACGATCTCGCGGCTGGAGAATCTGCCNNGCCTTGCTGCGCATGGGCCGCGCCATGGTCGATCTTTATTGCGAGTCCTTCCACAAGATTCCCAAACGGATCACGCTCGACATCGACGACACATTCGACGCGGTTCATGGCGGCCAGCAGTTGCGGCTGTTCAACGCCCATTACGACGAATATGGCTTTCAACCGATCGTCGTGTTCGACGGCGGGGGCCGCTTCATCACCGCCGTGCTCCGCCCCGCCAAACGGCCCGGCGGCAAGGAGATCAAAGCCTTTCTGCGTCGGCTGTTGCGGGCGATCCGCGCCAACTGGCCCAAGACCGAGATTCTGCTGCGCGGCGACAGTCACTATTGCTGTCCCGAGGTTCTCGACTGGTGTCGAGCCAATGGCCTCGACTTCATCCTCGGAGTCGCGCCGACGTCGACCCTGCGCCGGCATATATTGGACCTCGAGGCCAACGCCAGGGCGCGCTTCGAGGCGGCGCCATCGGCCGGCAAGGTCCGTCGCTTCAGGGAGTTTCTCGACGGCGCCGCGAGCTGGAGCCGTGTTGAGCGCATCATCGCCCGCGTCGAGGCCGGCATGGATGGACCCGATACACGCTTCGTCGTCACCAATCTCAAGGGCCGCAATCCGCGCGCGCTCTACGAGGATGGCTATTGCCGGCGCGGCCAGGCCGAAAACCACATCAAATCATGGAAGACGCATCTGGCGGCGGATCGCACCTCCTGCACCAAGGCCACGGCCAATCAACTCCGGCTGTTCCTGCACGCCGGCGCCTATTGGATCATGTGGGGTCTGCGCGTGTCGATGCCCAAGCGTTCGATGTGGCGCGTCGCACAGTTCGACACATTGCGCCTGCGGCTCATCAAAATCGCTGCCCGCGTCGTCGAGATGAAGACGATGATCCGGGTTCACTTGCCGACGTCGTGTCCCGCCCAGGACCTTTTGCGGCTCGCGCTCGGGCGTATCCCGCGCTTCGTCACTTGAAAAACGGGGCGTAGCGCCCCAAAGTTCGAATCCCTCCCGTCAACCCACAAACCTTCTCCACCCAGCACTCTGGCTTGTCGCCCGGAGCCGATGAGCCGCGTCTCCAATCATGCGAAAATGGAAATGAATCAGCCGAACGCGGTGCTTGGCGCCGCAAAACAGTCAAAGCGCTGCATAATGGCGGCTAAGTAAAAAGCGTTTCCTCTTCTTGGCGCCAGAGGAAACGGCGCTGGCTTCGTTCCATGCGCGCCTGCGAATAGAACGACGCATTCTGTTCGCCGCGCAATGCCTCGCGGGTGAACTCGATGAGATGGTAGGCAACGAAGCTGATGCCGAATACGGCCTCGATCTTGCCCCGCCGCAGAGCATAATGGATGGCGCGCCAGAACGGCCGGCGATAATCCGCCAAGATCCCGAGATAGAGCACAATCCGGAATGCCATCACCGCCGCACCCGAAAGATTGGACCAAGTGAGCTTGCCGGAAGCGGGCGGAATCAAACGGTTCGCGAAAGTGGCATCGACCTGATGCTGGAAGCGGCTGAACAGCCGCTCCGGATCGTTCGCATAGGCAATCGAGCGGCGCCACATCGCCACAACCTCGTCATAGGGCCGCAGAAAGCGGACATTGCTTTCGCGTTTTTCATCGCTATCAAGACGCCCATCACGCTCGAGACGATCCCACAGCGGTGTCTTCGGCAAAGCCTGCAGCAGATTGATAGTCAGCATCGGGATCTTCGACAATTCGATGAAATCCTTGAGCCGGCTTTCGGTATCGTCGGAATCGGTGTCGAGCCCGAGGATGATGCCGGACGTAACCTCCAAGCCGTAATCGTTGAGCGTCTTGATCGATTGCAGCATGGGCACCGCATTATTCTGCTCCTTGCGCATCGCAACGAGGGCATCGGCCTCGGGCGTTTCGATCCCGACGAACATGCCGACGAATTGCGCCGCGCGCATCAGCTTGAGAGTTTCCGTCTGCTTGGCGATGTTGAGCGTCGCCTCGCAGGCGAACTGAATCGGATAGGCATGCTGCTCTTGCCATTGCACCAAGTGCGGCAGCATGTCGCGGGTTGCCTTGCGATTGCCAATAAAATTGTCATCGACGAAATAGACTGTCGAGGGATGCCCCTTCTGTCTGCACATGGCATCGAGCTCGGCAGTAATCTGCTGCGGCGTCTTCAATCGCGGCTGGCGACCGTAGAGCCCTGGGATGTCGCAGAACTCGCAGCGATAGGGACAGCCGCTGGAAAACTGCAGCGTGCACATCAGGTAGCTCTTGAGCGGGATCAGGTCGTAGGCCGGGATCGGAAAATCGCTAAGCGGCAGGCGATCGTTGTTCTCGAAGCGGATCTGCGCTTGCGGCGGAGCGACACTCGCATCGAGCTGCGCAACGAGCCGGTCGGTCCCATCGCCAAGTTCGCCCAAATGCAGATAGTCAAATTCCGGATACATTTCGGGCTCGGCCGATACCGACGGCCCGCCCAGCGCCGTGACCTTGCCGGCCAACTTGGCGCGCCGATGAATGTCGCGAATCTGCGGTGCCTGAATATGCATGCCGCTGATCATCACGGCGTCGGCCCAGGTGAGCTCGGCTTCGGTTGCGGGCGCAATATTTTCGTCAACAATGCGAACCTGCCAGGAGGCCGGCATGTAGGCAGCAATTACCAGGAGCCCTTGGGGCGGCATGAAGGCC
Source organism: Hyphomicrobiales bacterium (assembly GCA_003133345.1). Taxonomy (GTDB): domain Bacteria; phylum Pseudomonadota; class Alphaproteobacteria; order Rhizobiales; family Xanthobacteraceae; genus Pseudolabrys. The sequence goes on from PKXB01000034.1 coordinate 2,972, forward strand.
CTGACGCCCCGCATCAACCGATACGCATGCTGAAACGTGCCGAATGACGGCGTATAGCGCGGAAAGACACAGAGAACCCGGCGTTTGGTCGTAACGGCAATCGAGCAGCGCAACTCGGCCTCGCATTCTCCAGCCGTCCCATGGTCGCCTCCAATCAAATACAAGGCAAGAGGTCCCGGTGGCATTTTAACCGTGTCGCTGCCAAAATACGTGTACTCATAAATCAAGATTAGCGAGCAACGGCTGGTCACAATTTGGTGAAAATAATGCGTGCCTGCTGTGCAGCGAACGGCATATGCAAAAGGAACTTATTCGGGAGACGCAAGCGCAGGCCCAATTTCCGAAATGGGTCATTCGCGCTGTTTCTGCGATGTCCGCGTCACG
>PKXB01000126.1 GCA_003133345.1 Hyphomicrobiales bacterium
CACCACCCGGTCGATATGCAGCACGCTATGCAGCGCCAGCAGATCGCCGATCGACGCATCGCCAGGCGTGTAGAGGCGCTTGCTTGAGTAGGGGAAGCGGTCGGCCGGACCAAAAATATGCGTGTGGCAGTCGCAGGCGTTATGCGGCAGCTCGAACGCCGGTGGCGTATGCACGACGCCGAGAACGGGAGCCGACGCCGGCATCATACGGGAATCTCGCGCACCTGCTTGGCCTTCTCGGTCATGGCGGCCAGCAGGAACTGAATGTCGGTCCCAGTCGAGACCATGCGCGCGCCATGGCGATAAATTCGGCGGCGAGCTTCGGCCTGGTCGAGAGGCCGCCCACGCCGACATGCTTGCCGTGCTTGCGGCAGGCCGCGATGGTGCGGGCATAGGCGTCGCGCACCTTGGGGTGTTCGAGTTGTCCCGCAAGACCCATGCTGGCGAGCATGTCGTTGACGCCGATCAGCACCATGTCGACGCCTTCGACCGCAGCGATTTCTTCGGCTTTGTCCACCGCCTCGGCGGATTCGAACTGCACGATCACCATGGCGGCGTCGTTAACCGCGGCGTTAGCTTCGGCGGTCGGGAACGCGCGGTACTCGAGATGCGGCAGGGCGCCGCCGGCGCCGCGCTCGCCGAACGGCGCGAATTTCACCGCCTTGACCACCGCGCGCGCCTCCTCCGCCGATCTGATGCCCGGGGCGACGATGCCGAGCGCGCCGCCATCGAGCACGCGCTGGATGTATTCGGGCGTATTGGCGGGCACGCGCACCATCGGGGCGATCCCGACGCTCAACGCCGCCAGACAAATCTGCCCGGTCATGTCGAGCGTCATGGTCGAATGCTCCAGATCGATATAGATCATGTCGAAACCGGCGGTCTTGGCCAGCCGCGCGATCTCGACGCCGCGGGTGAGGCGGATCGTCATCGAGGCGACGACCTCGTTGCGCGCCAGTTTCTCCTTGACGAGGTTACGCACCACTTCATTCGCACGCACTGAACTTACTCCCGCTTGTACGTTCGCCCTACTTTGGATCGGGCAATTCGATCGCCAGCATCACATTGCTCAAGCTCTTGCCGTGGATGTCTTGCGCCAGCGAGGTCGTGACGCCGCCGCCAAGCGCATTCTCGATGACGAAATTGAACGCCTTGAGATTGCGCAAAGGGTGGCGCCGGATCGGACCTTTGGCGATGTGCTTGAAGGCTTCCGCCACGCGCTCCGGCGTCAGTTCGCGCGCGAGAAAATCCCAATGCTTGGCGTCGTAGCAGATGACCGAAATATTCGAGGTATTGCCTTTGTCGCCGGCACGCGCGTGCGCAAGGTCATAGACGCGGACGCTCATAGCGCGCCCTCCACGACCACCTGGGCATTGACCAGGTTCTTCGGCAACAGCACCGACTTCACCGCCAGCACGTCGCGCACGCGCGGCTCGCAGGCGCCACCGGCGCCGCCCGGGCCGTGCATGTGCATGGCGCGCACCTCGAAGCCGATGGCATGCGCAGCCTTGCGCTCGCGCGTGCGTCCAGCCATCCGCAGTCTCACTTCATAAGGTTCCGGTCGCGTGTCCACCTGGCCATGCAGGCTGGACATGCCGATCAAATCGACGCGGAAGTCGTCATAGACGAAGCCTTGCAACTTCAACCGCTCCTTGACGATCTCGGCGGCCCATTTGGCGCGCGCGACGGCGTCGATGCCGCCATAGGAAACCTCGCCCTCGCCGATATAGCCGTCGGCATAGCCGACATTGACTTTGTAAGTGAGCGTGCGCGGCATCGCTTTGGCACCCTCGACGCGCACGCGATCCGCCGCGTCTTGCGTCAGCGCGATGCCGGAAATGTCGAGCACGCAGTCGGGCGTAATGTAAGCGGTCGGGTCATGGATCTCGTAGATCAGTTGCTCGGTGCAGGTCATGACGTCGAGCCGGCCGCCGGTGCCCGGCGTCTTGCCGATCACGACGCCGCCGTCGGCTTTGACATCGGCGAAGGGAAAGCCGTTGCGGGCGAGATCGGGGACTTCCTTCTTGCCGGGCCAGCCGAAGCAGCCGCCGGTGACCGACGCCGTGCATTCGAGCAGGTGGCCGGCGGCGGTGCCTTGCGCGATCTTCGGCAGATCCTCGTAGCTCCAGCCGAATTCATGCATCATCGGCGCCAGAAACAGTGACGGATCGGCCACCCGGCCGGACAGCACGATCGGCGCGCCGGTGTTGAGCGCTTCGCAAACCACGTCGGCACCGAGATAGGCGTTGGCGGAAATCATCTTCGGCAAAATTGATTCCAGCGGCTCGCCGTTCTCGATGAGCGTCAGTTCGCCGCGATGTTTTACGATGCTAGATACGTCGTCGCCGAGCACGACGGCGACCGCAACATCGCCAAGGCCCAGATCGGCGGCTTCCTTGCGCGCGGCGCGCGCGCCGCCGAGCGGATTGGCGGCGCCCATGTTGCTGACGATGCGGATGCCTTTGCGTAGGCAAATCGGCAGCACCATGCGCAGGCGCGCGTGCAGCGACGGCGAGTAGCCGAGTTCCGGGTCCTTGCTGCGCGCCAGATTTTCGCGCGAGACGGTGCGCTCGGCGAGGCACTCAAAAACCAGGTAGTCGATATCGCCGCGCTCGGCGAGTTCCAGCGCCGGCACCATGCGGTCGTCCGAGGTGCCCGCACCGGCGCCGACGCGTATCGTTTCGCGCGATTTCATCAGGCGTTTCCTCGCGCCCGCTATTGTTATTAACTGAGCTTGGGCGGCTTCTGGCGCGGGCGTCCAATGAGGAGCATAGACAAGCTTATGGAAACCGTCCAAATTATTATTGGACAGGTATATAGGCGATACCAAAGTCTCAAATAAAAAATAACAATGTCGGGAGGAAGCAGCTGATGGCGAGCGGTGCGACACTCGCATCAAAATCCGCATTGCCGGGTGCGGGGGGCATCAAGACGGTGTCGGCGGGTAGCAGCGGTCGCGCGGCCGCGGACGCCGATCCAAACCAGCCATTGCTCGATGTGCGCGGCGTCACCATCCAATACAAGACGCAGCGTCATCTGGTCACCGCGACCTATCGCGTCGGGTTCAACGTATTGCAGGGCGACCGCTTCGTCGTGCTCGGGCCTTCGGGCTGCGGCAAGTCGACCTTGCTGAAGGCAGTCGGCGGCTATCTGCAGCCGACCGAAGGCGAAATCCGCTTGAAGGGCGAATTGATCAAGAAGCCCGGCCCGGACCGCATCATGGTGTTCCAGGAATTCGATCAATTGCTGCCATGGAAGACGGTTCTCGAGAACGTGGCCTTTCCGCTCAAGACGACAGGAACGCTGCATGCAAAGGCGGCGCAAGAGCGGGCGATGGACTATATCAAGATGGTCAACCTCAGCAAATTCGCGCACAGCTATCCGCACACGCTGTCCGGCGGCATGAAGCAGCGCGTCGCAATCGCGCGCGCCATGGCCATGGAGCCCGATATCCTGCTGATGGACGAGCCGTTCGCCGCGCTCGACGCGCTGACGCGTGTGCGCATGCAGGATGAGCTATTGGCGCTGTGGGATGAAATACGTTTCACGGTGCTGTTCGTCACCCATTCGATACCCGAAGCGATCAAGATCGGCAGCCGTATCCTGCTGCTGTCGCCGCATCCGGGTCAGGTGAAGGCCGAAATCAACAGCGTACCGCGGGGCCAAGAGAACTCCAACGAAGCAGCGGCCCTTGGCCGCGAGATTCACGAAATGCTGTTCGCCGATCAAATCGAGGAGGCGCCGAATGCTTGAGGCGATGCAACGGGCGAATATCTACAGCGAGACGCTGGGGCCCGAACAGTTCGGCATTATCCAGAAGCCGCTCACCCTGCCCGAGAAGATTTATAATCAGTCTTGGCTGCGCAAGATCGCCATTCTCGTAGTGCTCGCGGCGGCCTGGGAGATTTACGGCCGCTGGCTCGACAATCCGCTGCTGGTGCCGCCGTTCAGCGAGGCCATGCGCGCTTTGGTGGAGGACGTTAGCAACGGGACGATTCCAAGCCGCGCGCTCAGCTCGATCCAGGTGCTGCTGATCGGCTTTACCACCGGCACGCTGCTCGCCGGGTTGCTTACCGTGTTCGCCTTCAGCACGCGGATCGGCACCGACTTCCTTGAGACCATGACCGCGATGTTCAACCCGCTGCCGGCGATCGCGCTGCTGCCGCTCGCGCTCATCTGGTTCGGCTTGGGCGTGGGCAGTTTGGTGTTTGTGCTGGTGCATTCGGTGATGTGGGCGGTCGCGCTCAACACGCTCGCTGGATTTCGCAGCGTGTCGATGACGGTGCGCATGGTGGGGCGCAACTATAATCTCAACGGCTTGCGCTTCGTGGGAAAGATTCTCATTCCGGCCGCGTTCCCGAGCATTCTCGCCGGCCTCAAGATCGGCTGGGCCTTCGCCTGGCGCACGCTGATTGCCGCCGAACTCATATTCGGCGTGTCGTCGGGCCAGGGCGGGCTCGGCTGGTACATCTTCGAGAGCAAAAATCAGCTCAACATTCCGGAAGTGTTTGCCGGCTTGCTCACCATCATCCTGATCGGACTCGCGGTCGAGAACGTGGTGTTTCGCTTCGTCGAGACCAGAACAGTCCAACGCTGGGGCATGCAGACCTGATTGCGTGACAAGCTCAGCTTAAATTAACAGGAGGAATTCATGATCCACAGGCGCACATTCTGCAAAGCCCTTGCGGCGTCGCCCGTTCTGGCAACGCCAATGCTGCTGCGCTCAGCTTTCGCCGACGAAGTGTCGAGCATCGTGCTGATCAGCCAGACCGGGCTACCTTATTTGCCGATGATGGTGATGGAGCACTTCAAACTGATCGAAAAGCATGCAGAGAAGCTCGGCGTTGCGTCGCTCAAGCCGGAGTTCAAGAGTATGGGCGGCACGCAATCGCTGATCGACGCGCTGTTGAGCGGACAGATGAATTTCGGCGTCACCGGCGTGCCAGGCCTGGCCGTGCTATGGGATAAGACCGCCGGCACGCCGAACGAAGTGCGCGCGCTCTCCGCCGTGCAGTCGATGCCGTTCATGCTGGTGACCAACCGCGAGACTATCAAGACGATCAAGGACTTCAACGAACACGACAAGATCGCTGTGCCGTCGGTCAAAACGTCGAGCCAGGCGATCTGCCTGCAAATGGCGGCCGCCAAGGAGTGGGGCCAGGATCAATATGCCAAGCTCGATCCGCTCACCATCACGCGCCCGCATCCGGATGCCACCACGTCGGTGATGTCGAAGGCGACCGAGGTCAACAGCCACTATTCGGTAGCACCTTTCTATTACTACGAGCTGGCAACGCCCGGCGTGAACAACGTGCTGAAATCCTACGACACGCTAGGCGGCCCCGCGACCAACGGCGTGATGCTCATGACGAAAAAGTTTCGCGACGCCAATCCCAAAGTGACCAGTGCGGTTTATGCCGCGCTCAGCGAAGCGGAGGACTTCATCAATAAAACGCCAGGCGAGGCAGCACAGATCTACATCAAAGCCGCCAATGAAAAGCGCAGCAGCCAAGCGGAGATGACCAAGTTCATCGCCGACCCCGACAATGTGTGGACGACGACACCACAGCAAACGATGACCTTTGCCAACTTCATGCACAAAGTCGGCACCATGAAGCGGCAGCCTTCGTCGTGGAAGGATCTCTATATGCCGGAGTCGCACGAGCTCAAGGGCGCCTAGGCTCATTCGGAAAAGGACGCCATGGCGTCGCACGCGGACAGACTCGTGAACCCGGTCAAGGCGCGCATGCAGGCCGGGGAGGTCGCGCTCGGCATGCCGGTGCGGCTTGCGCGCTCCGGCGATATCGCCCGCATCGCCAAGACGACCGGGCACGATTTCATCTTCATCGACGGCCAGCATTCGTTGTTCAATCTCGAGACCATCGGCCACATCGCGAGCACTGCACTCAGCTGCGGCATTGCCCCGCTGGTGCGTGTGCGCGGCATCGACGATCCCGACGTGTCGTTGCTGCTCGACAACGGCGTGATGGGCATCGTCTACCCGGACGTGAACACGGCAGCGCAGGCGCGCAAGGCAGTCGATGTCTGCAAATTTGCCCCGCTCGGCAAGCGCTCGGTCACCGCCGGTTATCCGCATTTTGACTACAAATCCGTGCCGCTGACGGAGAGCGTTCCGCAACTCAACGACAGCTGTCTGCTCGTGTGCATGATCGAAACCGTCGAGGGCCTGGAAAACGTCGAGGCCATCGCGGCGGTCGATGGCGTCGACGTGATCCACCTCGGCAGCAACGACCTGCTGGCCAATATGGGCAAGCCAGGCAAGTTCGACGATCCGGCTTTGGTCGCGGCGCAGGAACGCCTGATTGCCGCCGCCCGCAAGCACGGCAAGTTTGCCGGCTGTGGCGGCAACCGCGATGTCGCGCGTCAGGTCGAGATCATCCGCAAGGGCTGCCAGTTCATCACGACCCAGTCGGATATCGGCTTTCTGTCGGCGGCTGCCTCGAAATGGACCGCCGGCATCCGCGACGGGCTGAAGGCCTGAACCGGCTTACAGCTCGCGCAGCGCGTTGAACTGCGCGACGTAACCGGAGGCGTCGATCCGCACGCCGATGACGGTGGTGCGCTTGGATTGCACCGCGGCGCTGAGCGCAGCGCTCAAGGCTTGCTCGGTTTCCACCACCACGCCGTCGGCGCCGAAGGATTGCGCCAGTTTTTCCCAATCGACGCCGCCGATTTGCACGCCGTGCAGCGGAATGCCCTTGATCTCCTGCTTGACGCGGATCAGACCGATTTCGCGGTCGTCGAGCACGACCACGATGATCGGCAGGTTTTCGCGTTGCGCGGTCTGCAATTCCGCGACCGTCATCAGGAAACCGCCGTCGCCGGTAAACGCGACCACCGGCCGATCCGGAAAAGCCATGCGCGCGGCAAGCGCGCCCGGCACCGCATAGCCCATGGAGGCGAGCCCATTCGACGTAAGGAATTCGCGCGGTCCGTAGGATTCCCACTTCTGCACGATCAGCAGCCGGCTGGCGCCGGCATCGCATGTCGCAATGGTGTTGCGCGGCAGGATCGCGCGCGCGACTTCCATCGCGCGCTGCGGCGACAGCCCGGTGCTGGGCGTGTTGAGCGCGTCGCGGACCTCTTGCCGGAACGCCTTGGCGGCCTTCTCGCCCCAATTCGTGCCCTCGGGCGCCCATTGCGCGAGGCCGGCCAGCAGTGCCTTCAGGTCGCCGATGATTTCCGGATCGGCCGGCACCAGCGCATCGACGCTCGGCACCGAGGACACCGACAGCACCGGCTGCACATAGGGCCACGGCTTGGGCTGCAGTTCCACCGCGTCGAGCCCGACGGTGACGATCAGGTCGGCCTCCATCACCAGTTTGCGCTCGATCAGCCCGCCGATGATGCAGCCAGCGCGCAACACGTGATCCTCCGGGATCACGCCCTTGCATTTGGTGGTGGTGAGCACCGGGGCGCCCAGGCGCTCGGCGAATTTGACGAATTCGGCCGAGGCGCCGCACCAGTACACGCCTAAGCCCACGATCAGGATCGGCCGTTTCGCTTTGCCGAGCATGTCGAGCGCCGGCTTGAGATCGGCGCGATCCGGGCCGGGCGTTATCCAATTCGGCATCAGCGGCGGCTCGGCGACGTAGTCGCCGGCCTCGCGCGTGGTTTCGCTCTGCGGAAATTCGAAATGCACCGGGCCAGGCGGCATCGCGGTGGCGGTACGCATGGCGCGGCGCACCTGCTGGCGCACGGTCTTGGCGTCGATCGTCGTGCTCCACTTCACGATCGGCTCATACACCGCATGCTGGTTGATGCGCTGACGCAGCCCGGTTTCATACGTGGGACGGGAATAGGAATCGGTGATCGCGATCAGCGGCGAGCGGTCGAGAAACGCGTGCGCCACGCCGTTGACCATGTTGGTGGCGCCGGGGCCGCGCGTGGACAGGCAAATGCCCGGACTGCCGGTGAGGTCGCCCCAGGTCGCGGCCAGCATGGCGCCGGCCACTTCCTGTTTCATCAGCAGAAAACGCATCTGGCGCTGGCGCGCCGCTTCCATAAGCTCCACCGACTCGCCGCCCGGATGCCCCACAATGAAGGGCGTGCCGGCGTCCTTGAACGCCGCTACCAGCACTTCGACGGTCGTGGCCATTGCTCATTCTCCCAGTCGGTCCAGCCGGCACGATAGCAGCAATTCACCGCATGCATTACTATCGTCATCTGTCTTCGGATCGGATCAGCTATGCCCGAAATCACGGTTGCCATCCTCGACAAGTTTCATCCGCACATCAAGACGGTGCCCGGCCGCAAGGTGCTGATCGCTTGAATGTCGGATGGACAATTTGGCTGCGCGGCACTACTCCAAACCCGCAAGCGCCGGTAGCTCAGCTGGATAGAGCACCAGACTTCGAATCTGGGGGTCAGGGGTTCGAATCCCTTCCGGCGCGCCAAATTAGCCATGCCGGCCGGCGCGCGTGCCGGCCGCAATTGTGAGCGCCCAATGCCCGCCAATCCAAAGATCGTCGTTCGATTTGATTTTCCCTACCATCCGGCGATGGCCGAGCGGTTTGCGCGCGAAGACGATATCGATCTGCGCACCTGCGAGCGGTCGGGCGCCGAGAATCTCGGGTGGTCCGCTCTCAACGAGGCGCATGTCTATATGATTTCGTCGGCGAAAGACGAGCTGCCGCGCCGATGGTTTGTCACCGCCGAGCTGCTGCAACGCTGCCCGAGGCTGCTCTGCGTCTCGACCAGTGGCGCCGGCTACGACACCGTCGTTGTCGAGGCCTGCAGCAAAGCCGGCGTCATCGTCGTCAATCAGACCGGCATCAATGCGCNNGCCGAATGCGACCGGCGGCTGCGGCGCGAGCGCGGCTTCGCGCGCGAAGACCTGATGGGAAGGGAAATTTCCGGAAAAACGCTCGGCATTGTCGGCATCGGCCATGTCGGTACGCGCGTCGCACGCCTGGCGCAGGCCTTCGGCATGACCGTGCTGGCGTATGATCCTTACGTCGACGCGGAGGAAACCGCGCGCCGCGGCGCGCGTTCGGTGACGCTGGACGAGTTGCTTTCGCAATCGGACATCGTGTCGATCCATTGTCCGCGCACCAGCGAAACCCTGGGAATGATCGATGCGCGGGCCTTTGCCCGGACGAAGCAGGGCGCGCTGTTCGTGACCACCGCGCGCGGCGGCATCCATGATGAGGCCGCGTTGTTCGACGCGCTGCAGTCGGGGCATCTCGTCGGCGCCGGCCTCGACGTCTGGGAAAAGGAGCCGCCGCCGCTGCAGCATCCGCTGTTGACACTTGAGAACGTGATCGCGACCTATCACACGGCCGGGGTGACGTTTGAATCGCGCCGGGCGGTTGCCGCAGAGGGAGCCGAGCAAGTTATCGGCCTGCTCAAAGGCGGCCTGCCGCCGCGTCTGGTCAACCCGGAAGTCTGGCCGGCCTATCGCGCGCGATTCGAAGCGATCCTGGGCTTGCCGGTCTGATGCGTCGCGCACCCTTCGCTCGGAATCCAAGCGGAATTTCGCTAATATACATGTCCGCAGTCTTGTTCTGCCGCGGTATGGCCATGCTGAGGATCGCGAAATTGAAGATGCAACCGCTACCGAAGATCATCCTGCCGCTGATCGCATCATCGCTGGCGCTGTTGATCCTGGGCTCCGCCGCGCAAGCGCAGGATCCGGCCCGGCACGGCCGCGCGCTGCTCAAGGAATTCTGCGCGAACTGCCATGCGATCGGGAAAACCGACAGCAGCCGGTTGCGCGAAGCGCCGCCGCTTCGCACGCTCGGCCGCAGCTTCGATCTTGATCAGTTTCCCCGGCTGCTCAAGCGCGGCATCTCGTCCAGCCATCCCGCCATGCCTGAATTCAAATTCAGCGACGACGATGCCCACGCGGTGAGCGCTTATTTGCGCTCGATCCAGCAATAAGTTTTAGCGGTCGATGGTGATTTCGTCAGTGCGCGCGCGCGAGACGCAAATCATGATGCTGTCGGCGCGCTCATGCTCGGCGAGCACCAGGTCGCGATGGTCCGCCTCGCCGGCGAGCAGCTTGGTGCGGCAGGTCCCGCAGGTGCCGGTCTCGCACGAGCTCGGCACCTCGAGGCCATGATCGCGCAAGACTTCGAGGATGGTCTTGGTTGTCGGTACATCGATGACGTCACCGGAGCGCGCGAGCTTCACCTTGAACGGCTTGTCGGTCGGCTTGTGCGTCTCGGCATCGCTGAAGGCCTCGAAATGCACGGCAGCCGACGACCAATGGTCGGTCATATTGCGCACCGCCTCCATCAACGGGCGCGGCCCGCAGCAATACAGATGTTCGCGGTTTTTTCTCTCCGCGAGGATCGGCCGCAAATCGAGCGAGTGGGAGGGATCGCCCCCGTCGTAGTGGATGGTGACGTGGTCCTTGAATTCGGGCGCGCTCAGCTCGTCGAGGAACGCGGTGGTTTCCGGCGAGCGCGTGCAGTAGAACAGGCGGAACCGCTTTCCTTGCCGCTGCACCTCTCGGATCATGGCCATGAACGGCGTAACGCCGATGCCGCCGGCTATGAACAGAAAATCCTGAGCGCGCTGTGGCAACTCAAAATCATTGATCGGCGCGCCTACCATCAGTTCATCGCCGGCTTTTACGCCATCGATCAGATTGGTGGAGCCGCCGCGGCCATTGACCTCGCGCTTGACCGCGATGGCATAGCGATCGCGCTCGGCCGGGTCATTGCATAACGAATATTTTCGCAACGCGCCGTTCGGTACCCGGATCGTGATATGCGCGCCGGCTGAAAATTGTGGAAGCCCTTTGCCGGCCGCGTCGCGGAACTCCAGCAGATGGATGCCGTCGGCGATCTTGTCGTTGCGCGTCACACGCAGCGGCATCATCTGCGGCTGGTCACTTACGGGCATTGCGTCTCCGGTAATCGTTAGCGGGGACACAAGTGGCGTATTTGGCGCTGTACTTCAAGTGGGCACGCGGCGTCAGCGCGCGCCGGTGTTCGCGCGCTCGACCGGCCGCGGCATGGCGGCCATCGGCGTCTCTTCCGCCATGAGCGCGCCATAGGCGTCGGCCAGCCCGGCGCCGAACATCACGTCGCGGCCCTTGGGACCGAGATCTTTTGCCGTCGCCAGCAGGGTGTCGCGTGCTTTATCGGGCGTGAGGCCGCCCTTGCGCTCGAGCATCAACGCGACAATCCCGCTCACTTCCGCCGCGGAATAGGACGTGCCGGAGGAAACCTCATAGCCGCCATCGGGGATCGCCACCAGAATTTGCACGCCCGGCGCCGCCACCGCGATGTGGCGGCCGCGATTGGCCTGCGGGAACAGCTTGTCGTCGGCATCGGTCGCGGTCACCGCGATCACGTTCGGATCGGCGGCGGGATAGAGCGGCGACGATTTCGGCCCGGAATTTCCGGCCGCCGCGACGAGAATGATCCCCTTCTTGTGTGCGGCCTCCAGGCTGCGATGGAGCGCGGGATCGGGCGGCCCGGCAAAACTCATATTGATGACGCGCGCGCCATGCGCCGCCGCCCAGTCGAGGCCTTTGAGAATGTTGAAGGTGGTGCCTTCGGCGCTGGCGCCCGAGCCATCGAAAGCGCGTATCGCCAGGATATGCGCGCCCGGCGCCGCGCCCATCAGTCTGCCGTGGGCCGCGATCAGGCCGGCGATGGCGGTGCCGTGTTTATGCGGTGTCATCGGTGCCGTCAGTGTGTCGTAAATTTGCGCAACGGCGCCGGCCAGCTCGGGATGATTGCCGTCCACGCCGGAATCGATCACCGCGACCAGCACCCTGTCGCCCTTGGCGAGCCCGTGCGCCTGCGGCAGCCGCAACTTGGCGAGTTCGTATTGCGCGGCGTCGCCTTCGGCCACGGCCTTTCCCTCAACTTGTTGCAGCGTGAACAGGTAATTCGGCTGCGCCGATGCGACGACCCGATCGGCTTCCAGCACGCGCACCACCGCGGCGACCGAGCGGCGGTCGGGAATCCGCCAGCGAAACAAAGTGGTGCCGGACAACTGGAATGTCTGCGATTCGATGCGGGTGAGCCGATAGCGGCGTTGCAGCGCGTCGATTTGCTGCGGGCTGACGGAATTGGCGACCGCGATCACCACTTCGTCGGGCACCAGCCGCCGCTCATTGGCCGCAGGCGCACCGCTTGGACCGCGCCGCGTCGAGCGCTGCGGCGGCCGGCCCGCGCCCTGCGGCACGTCGTCGCCATCGTCGATATATTGCCCGCCGGGCGGCCCCATTTGCGGGATCGCCAGCAGCACACCGGGCCCACCCCAGCCGCCGCCGCCGCGCGACGGCCCGCCGGCGCCGATATTCGACGACGGGCCGCGGCTAAAGACTCTCTGCGCGAAGGCAACGTCGGCCGCCACCAAGATCAGCGTCGCGACGGCCGCGATGCAGAGTATGGCGTTACGATGCGTGCGCATAATGCGGTTTCCGGTGCGGTTTAGTCATCTCACTCGGTCGTGGCGATGAAACCGACGACCTTGTCCTCCTGCAGCTTCTTGACGATGCGCGCGAGCTCGGCCTTCGGCAGCCCGGTCACCGCGACACGGACCTTGTAGAGTCCGCCGGACATCGGCCCGGCCGCGACCTGCAGCTTGTTGGCTTCGAGAAACTTGGTGATGTCGTCGGATGAGGCCTGCGGCGCAAAGCGGATGAGCGTGAAGGCGCCGACGCCCGGATCCGTGCTCGGCGCCGACGCGGTCTCATAGCCGCCGGCGCTCTTCTCCTTGAGCACGATGCCGGCGATCAGGCCAGCCTGCAACAGGATGGCGAGCGCGGCGGCGCTCGCCGACCAGGCCAGCGTGCGCGGCGACAGGCTCGCGAAGAAGCCCGCAACGCGCNNAGCTTTTCCATCGCGCGGCCTGAGGGCGCGCCCAGCGTCTCGTTGAGAAGGATGGTCTCGCCGAGTTCCTCGCGCACCAGCGCGTAGCGGCGGGCGAGTTCCGGATCGCGGGCCAGCGCCGCTTCGACGCGCTGGGCGTCGCGGCGGCTGAGCGTTCCCGCCGCGTGCCACGGCAGCAGCTCTTCGATGTCGCTGTGCGCTTCTTTGTTTGTCGTGTTCATGGCCAACCTCGATCGATTCCTTGCTCCTTCAGGAGCTCCGATAATTTCTTGCGCGCGTAGAACATGCGCGTCTTCACGGTCGCTTCGGGGATGCCGACAATTCCCGCAACTTCTTCCACCGACTTCTCGTGGTAGTAGACGAGGTCCACGATCTCCCGGTGTTCCGCGGAGAGCTTGCTCANNCGCGCGATACTCAGCATCCAGGTGGAGACGGCCGAGCGGCCCTCGAATTTTCCGGCTTGTCGCCAGACGTCGAGGAACACATCGCTGATCAAGTCCTCCGCCGTCGCCTCGTTGCGCACCAGACGCAGCACGAACCGGTACACACGAACCTGGTGCCGCGCGAACAGCACCTGCATGGCGAGCCGGTCGCCACCTGCGATCCTTGCGATCAGAACCTCGTCCGAAGTCGTTTGCATCGTAGGCTAATCGGCTCGTGAATGGGTCGCTGGCGGCGGCGGCTAGGTTCAAGCAAAATCAAAGAAAATTGGCATCCGCCCACCCAGGCCAGAGGGCAGGTGGCGGCAGTTTCCCCTTTTCCGGCATGGCTCGGCAAGCCAAAGCCGGCCAAGCGCCCGTTTTACGGTGTTTTTGCCTAAAAATGGGTGGAGGCCGCTGGCCAATCTTTCCCACGCTAAGACTTTGCTATGCTGGCCAGCAATCGAGCCGACGGGCGGCGGGAGCACGCGCCACGCCGGCAGGCGTCAGGGAGGATGTCATGAAAACCGCATTGACTGTGCGCGCTGCCGCCACGGCGGGCGCGCTCGCTCTGTTGCTGGGTCCGGCCTTCGCCGCGCCACCGGCGCCGGAACCGGTCACGCCGCAGCTGATCGAGGCGGCCACCAAGGAAGGCAAGATCGTCTACTACACCGGGATCGACATCAAAGTCGCGCAAGCTTTGGCCAAGAACTTCGAGAAACAATATCCCGGCATCACCGTGCAGGTCGAACGAACCGGCAGCGAGCGCATCTTCCAGCGCGTGTCGCAGGAGCGCGCCAGCAACATCTTCGCCGCCGACGTGCTCGACACCACCGATCAGGCGCAGTTCCTGACCTGGAAGAAGCAAGGGATACTCGAACCTTATATTCCGGCCGAACTGCTGAAATGGCCGGCCGATCAGCGCGATCCCGACGGCACCTATGCCAGCGTTCGCTTCACGCTGATGCCGATCGGTATCAATACCAACCTGGTGAAGCCGGAAGACGCGCCCAAGAGCTTTGCCGATCTGCTCGATCCGAAATGGTCGGGCAAGATCGTCAAGGCGCATCCGAGCTACAGCGGCGGCATCGTAACGTCCACTTTCCAGACCGTGAACGCCATCGGCTGGGGTTATTTCGAGAAACTCGGCAAGCAGAAGGTGCTGCAAGTGCAATCGTCCACCGAGCCGCCGAAGAAGCTGGCCCTCGGAGAGCGCGCAGTGTCCGCCGACGGTCTCGAATACGTGAATATCCAACTCCAGGAAGGCGGCGCGCCGATCGCCATCGTCTATCCGAAAGAGGGCACGCCGTTCATTCCCAGTTGTGAGGGCATCGCCAAAAACGCGCCGCATCCCAACGCGGCGAGGCTTTTCATCAGCTTCATGTTCTCGCGCGAAACCCAGCAATATCTTGTCGACGCCGCGGGATTGCGCTCGTTCCATCCGGACATGAAGGAAAAGCCCGGCCGCGTGCCGATTTCGCAAATAAAGTTGCTGCCGTCCGACCCGGTCGCGCAGGAAGCGGCGACCGAGGAGATCAAGAAGAAATACTCGCAGTATTTCGGGATCTAGTAGAGGTCGGGTTCATCTCCGACGGTGTCACGTATGCGGCGGGACTCCCTCTCCCCTTGGGGGAGAGGGTTGGGGTGAGGGGGCAAGTGACTCTCGAGAGTCAATATCCCCTCACCCGGCTCGCTTCNNGCGCAGCGAGATCAAGACCAGCGGCGCGCGCATCGTCACCATCACTGGCGGCAGCGGGCCTCCGCTGCTGCTGATGCACGGCAATCCGTTTACGCATCTGTCATGGCTCAAGGTGGCGCCGACACTGGCGCGAAAATTTACCGTGGTCGCCACCGATTTACGCGGCTATGGCGACTCCGAAAGCCGCCCGGCGGCGACGACCATTCCGGCTATTCGTTCCGCGCCATGGCGCAGGACCAGGTCGAGGTGATGGCGGCGCTCGGCTTTCCTCGCTTCTTCGCGGCCGGCCACGACCGCGGCGCGCGCGTGCTGCACCGCATGTGCCTCGATCATCCGGCGAAGGTCACGCGCGCGGCAATCCTCGACATCGTCCCGCAGCATTATCTCTACAGCCACATCAACATGCAGTGGGCGACGTTCTCCTGGCACTGGTTCTTCAACATCCAGCCCTTCGACATGCCCGAGCGCATGATGGGCTTCGATCCGGACTGGTTTATCGAGAAGAAGCTGGCGAAAACGAAACAGGGCCTGAGTTTTTTCGATAAGGACGCGCTGTCCGAATACACGCGCTGCTTCCGTAATCCGGCGACCATCCATGCCATCTGTGAGGACTACCGCGCGGCTGCGGGCATCGACCTCGAACACGACGAGAAAGACATGAAGGCCGGGCGCAAGATCGAATGCCCGGTGCTGTTGCTATGGGGAGCGACCGGCGGCGTCGGCCGCAATCACAATCCCGGCCCCGCCGAGATCTGGAAGGCCTACGCTTCAAACATCGTCGGGGCGCAGGCACTGCCGTGCGGACATTATCTGTCCGAGGAAGCGCCCACAGAGACCACCGCGGCGCTGCGCGAGTTTTTCGCGACAGCCGAATAAACCAAGTGGCCTGCTAAGCCGCTGTCGGTGCCGGCGCGGCCAGGAAGTTGTGCACGGCGTAATAGAGCAGATGGCGGTTTATGCCGTAGCCCACGGCGTGCGCGGTCAGTGGCAGAATGGCGAACTGGCGGTCGCCGTTCGGCAGTTGACGATAAAAATCGATCAGATCGTCATTGGTCGAGTTGCCGTCGAACTCGCCGCGCAGCATCAGCACCGGCGACAATATCTTCTTGGGGTCAACGATCGGAAGGTTCGCTGCCATGTCGAGATAAGTTCCGCTTGGGATCTGATCGCCGAATTTTTTCTCCTCGGCAATGATCGCCTCGGCCACCGCTGGGTCGTAGCCCGCCGAATAGCCGTCGCGCGTGAAGATCGAGCGGATCATCGCAGCGTCGCGCTTGCGGCGGGGATTGGCGCGTAGTTCGTCAATTCGCTTGCGCCGCCGTTCGATCTCCGCCGCGCCATTACCCTTGTAAGTGAAAGCGGACAGGATCAGCCGGCCGACGCGTTCGGGCTGCGCCTGCGCGTAAGCCGCCGCGCGAATGCCGCCGGATGAGGTGCCATAGAAATGCGCCTTCTGCTGCCCGGTCTCTTTCATCACGACCGGCATCGCGGCCTTGAGGTCCTCGACGCCGCTGGCGATGTCGGAATTATTGCCGGATGAGCCCGAGTAGCCGTAGCCGTCATGGTCCATGGTCCAAACGTCATAGCCATAGCGCGCCAGCACGTTCATGAGCGAGTATTCGCCCTTGCCGGGCACCGAGAGGTCATAGGAGGAGCGCGCCGAATTCGACGATCCGTGCACCAGGAACACGATCGGCAGTGCCGGTTCGCTTGGGCGGGGCTCAGCCGTGCGTTTGCGCCAAAGATTGAGCTTCACGTCGCCTTTCTTGGCCCAATAGTCCTGGTGCCAGATTTCGCCGCCGGGCGGGACCGTCTGCGCCTGCGCGGCGGTGGAAAGGCCGGACAACAGGCTGGCGCCGATGCCGATACCGGCGCCCTGGAGCACCGTGCGGCGGGGCAAGGAACGATCGAGCTTGCTCATGATGGTATCCTCCAACTGGCCACAATTGCGCCTTGCAGCCGTTTACCGTGCAGACTAGCAGATTGCGTTAGTCGGCGGCAGTCCACTCGCGCCGGGGAGTGAGTTCTGCTAGTGGGTAAAAATCGCGCTGCGAGAGCGCGCGGCGTCGCGGGTCATTGAGCCGGGGCATCGCAAGTCGGCTATAGCCGACTTGCGCAGCTAATGATCCGATCTCGGGTAAACCCGAGATCGGTGCGCCAATGCGGAGGAAAGATGCTCAATTCGCTGCGCGCGGTGGCGCGATTTTTCCAGAACACTATCGGCTGGAATCGAATCGGCGTGCTGCTCAGTCTGGCCATCATCACCGCGGCGGTGCTGGTGCTGGTCCACATGCTGCGCAATATCAATGTCGACGAGGTGATCGCAGCACTGAAGGCAACCGAGCAGCGCCACATTCTCGCCGCCGCCGCGTTCGTCGCGGGCGGCTATTTCACGCTCACGTTTTACGACTGGTTCGCCCTGCGCACAATCGGGCGCAAGGAAATCCCGTATCGGATCGCGGCGCTTTCCGGTTTCACCAGCTATTCGATCGGCCACAACATCGGGGCCACCGTGTTCACCGGGGGCGCGGTGCGCTACCGCATCTATTCGGCCTACGGTCTCGACGCCATCGAGGTGGCGAAAATCTGTTTTGTGGCGGGCCTGACGTTCTGGCTCGGCAACGCCACCGTGCTGGGGCTCGGCGTCGCCTATACGCCGCAGGCCGCGGGCTGGATCGATCAGCTGCCGGATTGGGCTAACCGCTGCATTGCGGGCGCGATGCTACTGGTGCTCGCGTCCTATGTCGGCTGGGTCTGGAGCGCGCCGCGCGAGATCGGGCGGGGCGAATGGAAAGTGAATTTGCCGAGCGGGCCGTCCACCTTGCTGCAGATCGGTATCGGTATTCTCGATCTCGGCTGCTGTGCGCTCGCCATGTACATGCTGCTGCCGAACGAGCCGAATATCGGTTTTGTGACGCTGGCGGTGGTGTTCGTGATGGCGACGCTGCTCGGCTTCGCCAGCCACGCGCCCGGCGGTCTCGGCGTGTTCGATGCCGCCATGCTGGTGGCCTTGTGGCAATTCGACAAGGAAAGTGTGTTGGCGGGACTGCTGTTATTCCGGCTGCTGTATTATTTGGCGCCGTTCGTCATTGCGCTAATTATTTTGGGCGCCCGCGAAATATGGCTGAATATGCGGGGCGCGCGTGCAAAACCCTCGTTGCATCCGGTGACGAGCGTGACCGCGCCGATCCGCAGCGAGATCGAGGCCGAGAAAACCAGCGCCGATTGACCATGGCGAGCGAAGACAACAGCGCAAACTTGCCGCGCGGCGCGGATTGGTCGAGCCGCCTGCGTGGGGCTTGGCTAGCGCTGCGCGGCAGGCTGGGCGCGGATGCCGATACCGGGCGGGGGCCGCCGATCTATGACCGCACCGCCGCGCATCCGCAGGCCTTGCTGATCGAGTCGCTGATCGGCGGACTGCCCGGACCGGCGATCGTGCTCGACCGCGACGGCCGCGTCATTGCCTTCAACGCGGCGGCCTCGGCGATCGCACCGTCGCTTCGCCGCGGCGAAGCGGCCTTGATCACCTTGCGCATGCCGGAACTGGTCGAGGCGATCCGGCGCGCCACCGCCAGCCGGACGGCGCAACGGGTAGAATTCTTCGAGCGCGTGCCGCTCGACCGCTGGTTCGAGGCCTTCGTGACGCCGGTCAAGCTGGCGACCGTCGGCGACGGGCGCTCCGACATTCTGCTGATGACGTTCAACGATCTCACGCCGTTGCGCCGGGTCGAGGAAATGCGCGCCGATTTCATCGCCAATGCCAGCCACGAGCTGCGCACACCGCTGGCGGCGCTGCTCGGTTNNTTTCATCGAGACCTTGCAGGGACCGGCCAAGGACGATTCCGTCGCGCGCGCCAAGTTCCTTGCCATCATGCAGGGGCAGGCTACCCGCATGGCGCGCCTGATCGACGATCTGCTCTCATTGTCGCGCATCGAGCTCAATGCGCATTTGCAGCCGAACACGCCGCTCGATCTGGCGCCGATTGTGCGACAGGTGGCCGACGGCTTGCAGACGCTGGCGCGCGACCGCGATGTCGTGATCAAGGTCACCACGCCGCTGGATGCCCTGATCGTGCTCGGCGAGCGCGACGAATTGATCCGCGCGCTCGAAAACCTGGTGGAGAACGCGCTCAAATACGGCGCCGCCGGCAAGCGGGTGGACATCACGCTCACCCGCAGCCAGACCCGCGCCGGTACGTCTGAGGTGCGCTTGGCGGTACGCGATTACGGGCCGGGCATCGCGCCCGAGCATCTGCCGCGGCTGACCGAGCGGTTCTACCGGGTCGACGTGGCGGACAGCCGCGCCCAGGGCGGCACCGGGTTGGGCCTGGCGCTGGTCAAGCACGTGCTCACCCGCCATGGCGGCCGATTAAACATCGAGAGCACGCCGGGCGAGGGCG